>WJMF01000033.1 GCA_014728085.1 Candidatus Zhuqueibacterota bacterium | reverse complement strand
TTTATTTTATCCTCACGCAAAAACGCAAAAGCGCAAAGAAAAAATCATATGGCTCATGGCATCAAGAGTCGAGAGGCAGAGCCTCCCTAAGGGGTTACCAGAGTAAATCTATCAAACTGCATTTTTTCCTTCGTGTTCTTCGCGCTCTTCGTGGTTTATCCATTTTCCCGCCGGCCACTTAAAATGAAACAACCGCACCAAAAGAGGCATAATGGACCAGAGCAAAATTATAGACCTCATCATTATCCGCCCCACCCTCGAGAAGACGGTAGCCGGCTTTGAACTCGATGTGATCGTTGACCTGCAGCATCAGGGCGGCGAGGACATCCTCTGCCCGTCCCTGCGGCGCAGCCAGGGCGTCGCCGTCGAGTAAAAGAGCAAGACGGTCGCTCAGCCACCACTTGGCGCGAAAGTGCAAAATCGGCACAAAACCGACATTGGTCTTTTCCGCTTCAAGACCATTGCCCTCGACCCGAATCAGGGCATCGCGGATCTTGGCGGTAAAACCGATACCGAGCTCGAGTTTTTCCCGCCTGAGAAAATCATAGCGGTAGATCAGGCGGTAGGAATTGAACATCCAGGTGGTGGTCAGAGGGGTTTGGGCGGGAAAGGTCTCGCCGAAAAAAACGAGGTCGTGATCCAGCTGTCCCGTTGAATTGATAGAGAGCGGCGCAAACAACACCCCCAGATGGTGACGCGGATTAAAATCGTAAAAAAGCCGGATGCGGTAAAAGAATTCGCTGTCCGCCTGCAACTCTTCCGAGAGCGAAAAGAGCGTACCGCTATCCCCCGGAATTCTGACATCATTATAGCCGCTGAACACCGCACCGGTTTCCACATCAACCTTGATCTGGGAATAGAGCGCCGGGACAAAAAGAATGGAAACGAACAAGAGAACAACGACTATCTTTTTTAGGTTATCCATATTACACCTCCGGATTTTAAATTACCGACAGGGCCGGAATCGCAAACAGCAAATTCCGGCCGCCTGACTTGTAAATCACAAGCAGATAAATGAGATATCCGACAATTCTTCCGGACATCTTTACCGGCCCTCTCCCCTGTCCAAAAAGGGCCGCGGATCGTAGACAACCTCAAGCCGGGCAATCTTGCCGTCGCGCAGAGTAAACCATTGCGAATAGGTCATCGGTCCGTCCGGTCCGCTGAATTCGACCAGCGCCGCCACCACATCGCCGCCGGCGACGAGTTTACGCACCGTGGCATAGAGCTCGAATTCATCGCCCATCGACACCAGCTGATCGATGTATTCATCGGCGCTGTTCGCCGTCATCAGGGGATCTGTAAAAACAAAATCATCGGTAAGAAATTCCCGCACGGTCGAGTGCTTGGCCCTGCCGTTGAAAAAAGTCTTAAAATAGGTCTGGATAATCTCGCTATTTGTCATCCGACTCTACCTCCTGAAGAAATTTAACTTTCCTTATTCTTTTCGAACGGCTAAACCTAGAACCGTTCATTCACGATCGTATTATAAATGGATCCAAAGGTAAAGCGAATTCCCATTTCGGCGCCAAGGGAATAATTGGTCTGCAGGCGGCGCCGTCGCAGCAGAATATCCTCCCGTGACGCTTCGCCCCTTGGAAGAAAAAGCTGATCATGTATACGTTCAGCTCTCAGTTCAACATAAAAAGAAAAATACTGCGTCAGGCGATAGGAAATATCAAAATCAGCCTCGATGCTGTTGTACTTGAAATTATGGAAATAATGGAAAAACTCGAGACCGGCATCCAGGTCTCCCCACGGCTGGATGAGCTCTACCTGTATTCGCAGTTGTTGATAAAAAAGATTCTCCTGCATCTTATTATACAGCGTTTCCTCGATATACCGGTTGTTTTGAAATCCCAGATAATATCCGATTGAAAAAACCTTGCGATTGGACACTCTCCAGGGGAAAATATTATACTCCACCGCCGGCGAAAAATAACCCCGTAAATCGAGGTTTTGATAGGTGGAATGCTCACCTCCGGCAAACATTCCCAATGACCAGTGGGGAGTGAAGCTTCGGACCAGCTCGAGGTGCAGATCCCGGTTTCTGAGGGTGCTGTTGATCTCTTCTTCATCGTCCTGATAGGTTTCCTGATCATGGCGGTAATAAAAAAAGGATTCAAATTTCCATTTCTCCGTCACTCTTTCCGCCTGAATCGAATTGGACAGCGTCAGCTCCTTGTTGCTTTTTTCGGAAACCAAATCCCCGTCAAAATCGATCTGAAAGATCCAGTAATTCCAGGGATCCCCGAGTCTTTCTTCCGCTTTTTGGTTCTCCTTGTAAAAAACGATATCAAGAGCGGATGATGCTTCGGTCTGCGATACATAGGGCAGCAGCCCCATTTTCATGACCTTAACCAGGCCCTGGCGCATAATCGACTCTGTATCCGATTGCCGGCTGATATAAAAGAGCTGTTGATTCAGTCCTTCAAACTCATCCTGACCGATAAAATCGAGGGTAAACCTGTGGCCGCCGCTGCCGGTCTGCTGCAGCGTCACCAGGACATGCACATGAGCCAGTTTCGGATCCCGGGTAAAATCGACAAAGGGAATGGATCGAATAAAAAAGGAACGATCGAAAAAATGACAATCGAGATAAATCCGCAGCGTTGAAATCGCGGACTGTTTATCCGATTGCGTATCCTGCGCATTTCCAGGCGGAACCATCGAGAAAATCATTATTATAGTGAGGCTAATAGCTATCGCATCCGGTCGGAATTGTTTCACAGTGTCAGTCATCTCCATGTTAAAAAGTTCTTGTCATTCAATGATGTAGATAAAGTTTTACCTTTCATTTAAACCAGTCCGCCCCTCTTGGCGTTTCTTGGCGAACTTGCGGTTTATCTTATCCGCACGCAAAAACGCAAAGGCGCAAAGAAAAAAATAAATGACTCGTGGCACCTCGAGTCGAAAGGCAGAGTCTCTCCAAGGGGCCACCTGCAAGATACTTGCAACCAGGGTAAAGTCTGTTGTTTGACCTTATTTCAATCTTTTCAACCTTAGTAGCCACTCGGTTCTTCCCGAATTTACCTTATTACCTTATTCCAGCTAAAATCTATTATAAAATTAAAATTTTCAAGTTTTTATCTCGTTCTTAACAAGGTAATGAGGTTAAAATACGGGGGATCATTTTGCTACTAAGGTTTAAAAGCATAAAATAAGGTTTTCTCTGATCTTTTTGGGATATGACTCAATATAGTAACAACTAATTATATAAATGTATTTATGCATGTCATTTCCCTTTTCCAAACCGTTCCGTCTCTCTTGGCGTTTCTTGGCGAACTTGCGGTTTATCTTATCCGCACGTAAAAACGCAAAGGCGCAAAGAAAAAAATAAATGACTCATGGCATCAAGAGTCGAAAGGCAGAGCCGTCTCACAGGGTTACTCGTCAGAGACCGGTAACCGGGGTAACCAGTCCGTCTCTCTTGGCGTTTCTTGGCGAACTTGGCGGTTTATCTTGTCCGCACGCAAAAACGCAAAGGCGCAAAGAAAAAAGCATATGGCGCATGGCATCCTTAGAATCGAGAGGCAGAACCTCCCTAAGGGATTACCAGGCTCTGACTGGTAACCAGGTAACCCGATCCTTGATGAACCAACTATAAATATACAATAAATAATCGACATAATCAAAAAAGAGGCTGTCCGCAAAAAAATATGTGAGTAAAATGCCGTTTCGGGCGGGATTTAACCTTTTTAGTTGCAGTTCTTCGGGCAGGCATCCGGATTCTATTTGAGTCCCAGTTTTTCGCCGCGCTGCAGTTTTTCGATCGCCTCCGCTGTCCGCCGCCGGCGGGTTGCAGCTTGTTTGGCGGTTCCGATCCAGAGGATGTATTGCCGCTGGTAAGAGGGAGCAAGCGCTGCGAAATGATCGTTTGCAGCAGGGTTATCGGCAAGCGCCTGAGAAAATTCTTGCGGTAAATCAGTAGCGGATAAATCGGGCCGGGGGTGCTCCTGATGCCATTCCCCTGATGATTTGGCTTTTTCGATCAGAGCAAGGCCGGCACCGGTCATCATTCCCGCTTGAATCATCTTTTCAGCGCGCTTTTTATTGCTTTCTGACCAGCGACTGCCGGGACGGCGCGGGGTAAATTTACGGGCATAACGATCGTCATCCAGACGTTTGATAATGCTGTCGATCCAGCCGAAACAGAGGGCTTGCTCGACAGTATCTTCATAGGAGACCGTTTCTACGCCAGTGTGTTTTTTATAAAAGACGAGCCAAACCTCGTCCTCAACATCATGATTGTCTATCAGCCACCGGCGCCACGCTTGTCCTGTTTTAACCTTTACTTTTTTCATGATATAATCCACCTCAAGCCTGAAATTGGGTGAGATCCACCACATAGGGGTTCGACCTCAGGGTGTGATCGCACCCTTTACATGAAATAGTCAACCCAGGCTCTTTCCAGGCTTGATCGGGCAGCTCGAGACAGGGCGACATTTCCGCTTTCAATCCGTACCGCTGCTGTATCGCCGCTATCTTTTGCAGTAACGACACGTCAGCCCTGAATCGCTTTCGGCACCAGGGACAATGAATGGTAATGGCATCATCCCATTCCCCTTGCGAATCACCCGATGTATAACGCCACAGGCGCACAGGTGTTGCATGAGGCATCGCAGCGGGAAATTGGGCCCGAAACAAAAGCACCTCCCCCGATTCCAGACCACAGCCAAAATGGCCGGCGACGGTGATTTCAGACAGACAGTTGACTTCATCCTGTGCCGGATAAATAGCCAGACACTCGCCGGTACGAAAATCCCAGACTTTTACATAGCCCTCCAGTTCGGCTGAAAGGATAAACGAACCATCCGCCGTTATCGCAGCATCGTTTACCCAGGACCCGACCTCGATCACCCGGCGGCAGTCACCGGTTTTCAGATCCCATAGCCGTACTGTGGCGTCAGAGCTGGCGGAACAAGCGGTTCTGCCATCGGCACTGAGCCGCACGGAATGAACGACCTGATCATGGCCTTTCATCGTCTTCAGACACCTTCCGCTCTGAAGGTCCCAGAGTTTGAGGGTGCAATCACAGGACGCCGAAACCGCCAATCTGCCATCCGCAACCGCAGCAACAGCCGATACAACATGATCATGACCCTTGAAAACCCGTTGACAGTAGCCGCTGCCGATATCCCACAAACGCACTGTCGCATCGGCATGGGCAACGAGTGCTCTTTTCCCCTCCACAGAGGGAGAAATGTCCTCCACATCGCTTTTTGTTTCCCAGCCGTTCAGCTCAACGAAGGAAAGCGGATCCCATACCTTAATCCTGTCGTCCAGTCCGCCGCTGACGGCCCGTTCGCCGTCCGGGGTGATGCAGACAGCGAATATGGAATCCTCGTGCGAATTGGGTTCCTGATCAGGATGACCGCCATAACAGGAGGCATCATCGAGATTCCAGTTCATCAGACAATTATCGCTGCTTGCCGACAACATATGACTGCCATCCGGATAGAGCGCCAGGCTCTCCACCGAAAACAAGTGGCAGATGCGGATATGACCATAGCCGCTTTCGGTGTTCAAAAGCCGCAAAACACCATCAGCACCACCACAGATCATCCGCCTGCCGTCAGCAGTCATGCGCAGACTGTTTATAGTGGCCGGCTGTGACTTGAAGTATCTTTCCGGTTTCAGGGTCTGGCGGTTCATCATTTGTATCGAGCGATCGAGATCAGGCAGCGCAATTCGCCTGCCATCGACTGTGATATCGACATCTCTTCTGTTCACCGTTGAGTAGCCCTGTTTGCAGTCAACGCACAATCCCGTTCCCATATGCCACAACCTCAATGTATCATCATTGCTGACCGTGACGATCCAGAATCCGTCCGGCGTTATGGCCATGCCGTTTATCCACCCCTCATCCACCTCCCGGCACCGCAGACACTCACCGCTGTGAAGATTCCAGATACACAGCGTGCCATCCCCCTCGCCGCCGGCAGAAACGGCGCGGCAGCCATCCGCAGTCATACAGACAGCGGTTAAACCTGCCTCGTGTCCGCTCAGAATAGTCAGTAATTCACCCGTTTTAAGATTCCAAAGCCTCAGGGTTTTATCCATTGAAGAAGAGATCGCAAGAGCACCGTCCGGGGTCATATCGACAGCAGTAATGACCTCGGTATGCCCTTCCAAAACGCGGAGGCAATTTCCGCCATGCAAATCCCAGAATCGAAGCGTCCGATCTTCTGCTGCCGTCACCGCACAGCGCGCGTCCGGCGTCATGCGCACAGCGGTGATGCGCTCGCTATGACCCTTTAAAGCCATCAGAGAGATGCCTTCCCCGGGGTCCCAAAGCATTACCACACCGTCATCGCCACCGGAAAGCGCCCGTGTGCCATCCGGCGTTATATCGACGCTGTTGACAGCACCCTCGTGTGCTTTTAATACAGCCTGTTGTGACGGAAAAAAATAATCCAGCGTCCGTTGTTGCGGATGCCGCAACAGCAAAACAGCATCTTGCCTTTGCCGGATAACCTTGTCTGCTTTCGATGCGACCGGGCCAAGGCGCATAAAATTAAAGGCATGCTGAAGACAAAAATCGCCACAATCGGCAAATTTCACCAACCGCTCCTCTTCATGATGAATAAAGGTCTGAAAGGCGATCAACCGGTGCAAACGGGTTGGGTGATGGGCAATTCGATTGACATTTTCTTCATACGTTTCCTTGTTCCAGGGTATTATCGATATGATTTTTTCGGGAAAAGCGGGTTCTGAGCTTTTATCCGCTTGCGGTGGTTCACTCGCGTTTTCAGGCCGGTTTTGCATCAATGGTGCTGTATGAAAAGCCGCAAACGCGATCAATCCTTTGATATAGAAGCGCAACCGCTCCATATCATTTGCATTTTCGGCTTTTCGCTCCGGGGCCTCCGGCAGCTCATGCAGAGCCATGCGATACTCCCCAATGAGGTCGTCGAGCATGCCGGCGCGGCATTTTGCCGCTATATAGTCGAAATCGGTGAGCAGGCCGACCACTTTATCCCACCGGCCTGATTTACAAAAATGAAATGCGGCTTTCGCCAGCATTCTTTGAGAGGTTATTCCCAATCCAAGAAAAAAAGAGGCTAAATCGCTATGAATTTCTTGTATATCTTTACGGGCCGGAAAGGCTTTTTCAATAAGGGACCGGGCCTTATCCGTCCCGACCATATAGAAATCACCCCGTTTACTCACCAGAGGTGTTAATGCGTTCAGAATCGTATCAAGATCCTGCGGCCGGATTTTTTTACCCTTTACAAGATCGATGATCTCTTTTTCGCTCAAGCCCTGTGGACTCGCTGCAATCAAGGCCAAAATATAGGTACGTATGTCTGAATGGTTGTGATCGTTCATGTTGTTCTTTTGCGTTTCACGCACAATCCAGGTATGAAATTGTTGTTTGCGATGATCGACAACACAGGCATTGTATCTGAATGGTTTTCGGTATTGCGGACAAGCGGATAAAAATTCTGCGTTTTCCAACTGACCGTCATATAGCCCGGGAAATGGTTTGCTTGATTATCGTTAATTTTTCTGCTCGCTCCAGTATCGGATCAGGGCCAGATCATTTCTGAAGGTAATCCGGTACTGTTTTAGCTCTTGAAGCGATATCCAGGCAAAATCGCTCGACTCTCTGTTCAGTTTTAACCGGCCCTTCACCCGACAGCGAAAATATAGCGTGATAAAATGATCAGGCAGCTGCGGCGTCGGCGGATTGTCCTGATAGAATAAAAAATCCACCTCTTCACAAACCAGATCGGTTTCTTCCTTCACCTCCCTGATCATCGCCTCTTCCGCTGTCTGACCGAAATCGATTTTGCCGCCCGGCAGACACCACTCTCCTTCGGAAGAATCCGTGCTATCGCGCCTGAGCAATAACACATTTCCCTCTTTATCTTCAATCACAGCGCGTACTGCCGGAATGGGATGATTTTGATTCACGATGAATTCCTCTATTTTTTGCCCTTTTTTGAAAATGCAATAGGTCACCACGGTACAAAATAAATCAAAACGCCGTTATTCTTTATCGACCTCTCTGCAATTTTTCTGCATACACTGCATTGATCTCCAGGTTGTTTTTGACAAGCGTGGCAATAAATCATGTCTGAAGAATGCCTGCGCTACCTGTTTATTACCTTTTTACCATATTGTTGCAAGAGCCTTTTTCCTTTCTCCGCCTGGAGTTTGGTGTTATAAAGACCAACCAGATTATCCAGAATCACATCGGTCAGCGAATGGTTGGAGCCCAGCGTTTTGGTAGCACTATCAAGCGCTTGCCGATAGAGCGATTCAGCTGATTTGTAATCCCTCAGGTTTTTTCGCAGCAGCGCCAGATTGTACAACGCCTTGGCGGTTTCCGGATGATTTGTGCCATACACGTTTTCCCGAATCTCGATCGTTTTCCTGTACAACGGTTCAGCGCCAAATCGCCTTTATTATCCAATAGTTCAGCCAGATTGCTGATGCTGGTGGCTGTTTTGGGGTGGTCCGGTCCACATTTTTTCTCATAAATATCGATAACCCGCCTTAAATAAAATTCCGCTTCCCCGTACTCATTCCGTCTGTCGAGCAAACCGGCGAGACTGGTCATACATTGTGCTGCAAAATCATCATTGAGCTCGGCTGTTTTTTCTGCGATGGTCAGGGCTGTTTTGAAATTTTCCATGGCGCGATCTTTTACACTTTTCGATCTCGGACAAGCAGACCGGCAGTGCTTTTCCCTTCTCGGATTGTTCCTTCGTAATCCCCCAACGCAAGTCAACCGCAACCAGCTCTACTCCGCGTTGCCGGCAGAATTTGGCCAACACCGGAAAAACCTTTTTGACCAATTCTTCTCGCTCTTCCTGCATATCCCTAAACGTAGAAGAGATAAAAACGCGTATCTCCCGTTTCTTCACTCTATACTCCTATAACTCATAAATCTCATAGCCGGCATCCGCCAAAATAACGGGAAACTTTTCAACCGCATTAACATCCCACTGCTGTACCTCCGGTGTCAACGCCTCCCAGGCAACGAGATAGGGTGAAATCTTTTCTTCTATGTTTTTCCTGGGGCCGTATTTCCATCCCGCCCTGAGACGTTCAATCACCCAGCGCGCGTGTTCCATTGTAGCCATACGTAAAAGGGTATCTCTATCCAATTCGTATTGTACAGACGTTTTTGACGGTCGAATGCCCAGGCCCACCTCGTGTAAAACATTTTGCATAAATGCGACCTGATTTTGATTGGAGCGTTTCAGATCGTCATCGAGTTTCTCATAAGGCAGCATGGTCGGATCAGTGGTTCGTTTTTCTTCGATTTTTCTGTTCAAATAATACTCGTGCACCTTTTTTGCTGCTGCGTCTATTTGCTTTGGTGTGAGCGTTGAGGGGTGGTTCTGGTTGACAAACGCCCATACGGACAGGGGATCATGCGGTATTACCAAAAGACGGGGATGTTCCACCCAGTCTTCATCGAGCAGCAGGTCGGTTGCGGCGCGGCCGCTGGATTCCACCACCCCGACACGCGCACCCAGCGCCAGAGCCAGGCGGTATTCCAGGTCGGAAATACGGCCGCCATTGATACCGAGCATCAAAACATCCGCTGGACGAATATCATTCATGATGAGATCGATCCAGTACTGTATCAATTCCTCAGGACTAAAAGTGATCCCGCCGGTGGTGACGAGCTGATCGTAATGTTCATCCGCCGTGGCATCGCCGGGGAGAGATTTTGGCAGGTAGCCGATCAGCGCAAAGTCTCCGTTGTTATTTCGGCGGGCCGCCTGGGTTGCCAGGCTCACCAGGCCGGGTATGCCCGAAGTGGTTCCGCCGGCAATAATGGTGCCCTTGAAATTCTGCAGCGAGTGAATCAAAATTTCCTGATAGTCCGCTATCCTGGTTTTCGGCATCCCCTCGGCACCACCGGCAACAATGACAACAGGGTTGTCGAACGGTTCCTTTCGCAACATTTGTTTTTTCAGCTGCTTTTTCGCATCCTTGTCGCCGTATGCGATCACCTTTGCCAAAAGAATGAATTTTTCGATCCAGGAAAAATGTTCCGCATTTTTGCTATGCGCCGAACGCAAGCGCATTAGCGCCTTGATTTCCTCATCGAATAAAATCGGTGGAATACAGGTGCGGCCGCTAATGCAGAGATCCACAGCGTTTGCATAGGCAGCAAGACTCTTGTCGACCTGTTCCAACATTAAATACAGGCGGGCAATCGTCATATAGGCTCTTGCCTGTTCGATACCCATATGAATATGTTCTCTGCAGGTTTTGATCGTCTTGTAAATGGATGGTGTGAGCAGGGTAATCATATTTCTATCGCTGCGGCAATAAATCTCAAACTCGGCAAAGGCGGCAAAATAGTAAGGGTTGGAAGGATCGATCTGATAAGCCTGAAAAAACAACGTCCGGGCGGTGCCTTTGGCTGCCGCAATACGACCATATGATCTGCCGAGAAGATAAAACGCTTCTGCGCGCCGTTTCAGCATATCCGGATCCATGATGGATGCGTCCGTATAAGCCTGATCGAGTACAAGCGTTTCACCGCTACGGGCAACGTTTTCCATAACATTTTGCCCCTCTTTATAAACATCACTCTCGGGGGTTTCCCGGTTGAATTGGCATACAGCGTGACCGTATTGCACCTTAATCTCATCAACGCAATCCGCTTTGGTCTCTTTAAACGGTTCAAGAGTCTTAATCACATTCTCATAATCAGCCATTGATTTATATAACCCTGCCAGACGAAGGGCGTGTTTCGGACGATTGTTGCTCTCGATCTCATTATCCAGTATCGTGCGCACAAACTCGATTTCCTGTTTAAGATCCGCTTCAGACATCATAGTACCATAATTGTGAATATAATAATCCAGGCTCTCGGAAATATCCGCAAAGGTTTTGTCGGCTGTCTCCAGCATGGCTGCCAGACTGTATACCTGGCGTTTCCATTTAACCGGTACCTGAATCGGGGTCTTGTAGATACGGTCGTGCACAATATCGGCCCAGGTATGCTGTAAATAGGTGCGCACCTGAATTTCAGCCTTTTTGGTCTTGATCTCGGCGGGAACATCCACCCCGAAAATAGAATCGGCCCGCGGTGTAACGATATAGTGAACGGAAAGATAGCCAAATTCCGATACCCGTAACCTTGAGCTCACATCGAGACTGTTGGCTTCATCGATCTCAAAATGGTCCTTGATAAAACGACAGATACGATCCGCCTGATACTGAAAATGGGTAATAATACGGGCACCGCACAGGTCGGTAAGCTGTTTGAGAGGTTCTTTGTACTTGTAAGCTTTGCGAATCGCCTTTTCTGCAAAGCTGGGAATACTTTTGGCACGGGACTGTACAACGCACAACGGAGCATAAAGATCACCCGCGGCAGATAAAATTTTGTACAAAATCTCTGCATAGGTTTCATATACGGGCTGGACCTCTTTATAGGCCTCGACCTGTGCCTTATGCCATCGCGGATCAATGTTGATTTTGCCCATTCAGCACCTCCCCTGAGTTGATGGTAATAAAAAAAGCCCTTATTCAGGCTGCCGGTAAACTCTGGATTGCAGGATTATACGTAATAAGGTCATTTGACCACTACTAAACCTTTTAATTGGAAAAGTTTTCTTTTTCCTTATTTTCATTTTTTATAGATATGAAAACCGGCATCCGCCATGGCCCGGGGGATACCCTGCACGGCTTCCCGATCCCATTTTTTGACATCATCCGTCAATCGTTCCCAGGAGACCAGATAGGGAGACCGTTTTCTCTCCGGATCACGCGGCCCCGGTTTCCAGCCGGCAGCGATTCGCTCGCGATTCCAGCGCTCGTGTTCCATTTTAGCCAATCGTTCCAGCTCTTCATCGGAAAAAGAGACCGGTTTCACATCTCCCTTTGTTGCCTCGAAATCGTAGCCCAATGCCTCGAGTTTTGCCGGAATATCCCTCGCAGCCGCCCGGTTCGATTCCCGAAGCTTTTCATCGAGCTGCTCCCAGGGCTGCATGGCCGGGTCATCCGCAGGTTTGCGATCCTTTTGATCGCGGCGGTATTTTTCGTGCAACGCCTCGGCTATTTTTTCGATTTGACTGCTGAGCAAGGCATCCCGCAGCACCAGATTATAAAACGCTTCCGCATCCACATGCAGTTCCATCTGTGACCGGGACGGCAAAGCCGCGGGTTCATAACAGGCGCGGTCGGCCAGCATGCTCATCTCGATCAATGCCACTATCGAGCGCACGCCGTGTTTGTAGACGGGCACCCTGAGCAGGGCGCGCAACACACCGGTATCGATAGCAAGCGTCTTGTCCGCCGCCACCAGGTGTTTTGCTTTTGATGTCAATAGATGCCGTAGCAACAGTGCCCGCCTGATGATGAAAAAGGCATCATCGTCATCAACCGGATTCGGGCCCTTGATGTTGACAAAACCGCGCAAACGGCTGACAAAATCGGGTCCCTTGACCTCTTTAAACGACTTTTGATTATTGCTCCTGTCATCGCTCTCTTTTTGTTCACAATTGCTGAATCCTTCAAAGGTGTGACAGGTACCGCCGGCAAAGACAAAAATCGCTTTGCCCAGGGGATGTATCGTTTCCCTTTCGCGAAAAGCGCCATCCTGTATGGGTGCCAGAAAATATTTCAGCCAGCCCAGCTTGCCATTGAAATCGGAATCGAATTCATCGAAAAAGACCAGAGGAATGGAACCGGTCAGCGAAACATCCCGAATGCGGTGAAAAGCGCTGATGAGATCATCGGTGGCGTTGAACTGGGAAAGGTTGAATTCCATCTTTTCCAGCGTACCGGGAGCAACGCTTTCCGCCACTTCTGTAACTCCGAAGGATTTACCGGAACCCGGCGACCCGAAAACCGCTATGGCCAGCGGCTTGTTATTTTTGGGAGAGTCGAGGTACTCCTGAATGAGGTTGTGAATGCTTTTATAGCTTTCGATTTCCGTACGGTCGATGGCACGCAGGTTTCGATATCTGGCCATCGGCACTCTATCCAGCGCCGGATCATGGCCGTATTTGACAAAATAAGCCGCTGCCTGTTCGAGCCCGCCTTTTGCCAAATCATCCAAAAAAGACCAGTTTTCCGGAATCTCCACCGGTGCGGAAACGGATTTTGATTCCATCGAGCTGACCAATATTTGTTCGATGCTGTCGTTTTCCTCAAAGGAATAGGCAGGCAAACTATAATCGTAATCAATGCGATCCGGATCGGCGCCAAATCCACACTTCCACAGCTCCCGGGCACTGAGCAGCCCTCGGCGAACGCCTCTGCACACGGCCTCAGTTCCCAGCTCGTCGATATACATTGCCAGCGTTGCCGTAAAAAGAGTACCGATCCCCAGCATGCTTCCCGGATAAAAATGACCAAAATCATCCTCACCCAGCTCGGGATCGTAAAAGAGAAAAATTTCTCTTTGTTGATCGCGATTGCTCACCAAAATTGCACCTTCAACACCGAAACGGACGACGAGAAAAGCGCATTGCCGCAGGCTCGCCAGGCTTGAGTGATGTTCGAATTGCCAGATAAAGTCGCGAACCGTCCGTTCCCAGGAAAGACGTCTGGAAATATGAACGCCACCCAGACGTAAATCATTGACGCCGACGACGGCAACGAGCTGCCGGTTTTGCCGGGCAACGACATGCTCCCACAATTTTCCTTTGGCAAAGGGCCAGCTCATTTTATAAATAATTGCCGGCGACCGTTCCTCTTTCACAGCTGCCGGCCAGGCGGATTCATCATTGTTGAATCCGTTGCCGCTGTCATCGAGAACCACCAGATCAGCATCGGCATCGTCTGTATTTAGATGAAGCGGCGAAATACTACCGGCTTTGGGTCCGTCGTATCCGTTATACGCATAAACCCGATAGATTTTTTTATTCCGGTCCCCTTTTGCCTGGCTATAGGGAAAAGCCCCCAGCTGAATAAAAGAACGGATCACCCGGTCAGGAGGAACTCGGTGGAGAGAATCGAGGCTGTAGGATAAAACCGCGTTTCTTGTCGATGCGGAGAGGAATCGCGCCAACAGCAATGCACCGCCGGGTTTGATCCATTGGCGGGTATGCGGATAGGTCTGCCAGTTCAGTACCTGCTCACCTGCCTCGACTTTGGATTGTTTGGAGCCGGTGGTGATCTGAAACCAGTCGATAGATGCATCTCCGGCGACAACGGTTGAAAGGGACAAAGAGGACATGATGTATACTCCCTGAGAAATTTTCGCATCACAGATAATAGTTCCACCCAAGAGACATGTTCAATTAATAATGTAAATATCTCTGATAAAAATTCATAATTATTTTTGCGTTTTTTATCCAAAAAAAAAAATTTTTTCCTCTATCGATTACAGGATTTAAAACGCTCTAAAGAACTCCCGCAACATATCGCTCATTCGCTCCACGACCGGCCTGGGATTCCTCTTGTACGGATTATGGTGCAATTGTCTCTGCACCTCTTCCAGTCCGAACAACAAACTGCCGTCCAGTATGCTTTGCACATCCTCTATTCTTTCCAGCAGCTGCTTTTTATGATGCTCCTTTAACCCCCGTTTTGCCGCGACTGTCCGGCGAAGCACATTTAAATCATGCTGAAATTGCATCAGCGGATTGTTTAAAAGCTTTTGACGCATCTCGTCGAGATGATTTTGAATCTCATTGATCTCTTGCTCAACAGCATCTGCCTGAACGTTTGCATTTTTCATGTCAACCTCACTATTATTTCTCTTTTACAATTTATCTGATCCGGCACCAAACACCTTGCTTTTCTGCCCTGCAATAATGTTACCAGAATTCAACTCAAATCCGACTCGTAATCATTCAACGTTTACAAGACATTATAAAAATTAATCTCTCAATCGGTGGGTGGATTCTGTTTTCTTTCACGATACTTTCGCGAAATTCCGTTCATTTACGCGATTGTAAAATTTGTGAATGCCCTGATATTATTTACATTAGATCAGTCTGGTTTTCTGGCATTATTTTTGTCTTTAACCATTCAAAAAGGCAGGTTTGGAGGATAAAATGTCTGCAAAAAACATCAATCTCGATCGCTATCTCAAGCAAGTCTCTGAAAACGGCATTCAGATCGATCGCCGGCAGTTGAAAAAAGACATGTGTTCTCAATTTGCGAATCAATACGAGTATATCCGGGAATATGCGGTCAATGCCTTTGACGCCCAGGCGACGCGTTGCACCATTTTTGGCCGGGAAACAGACGACATGATCTACATTATGATACGGGATAACGGTCATGGCATGGATAAAAAAGGCATCATCGACTATTTTACCCTTTACAAATCCGTGAAACGCGGAGACTTGAAAACGGTGATCGGCAGACACGGTATTGGCAAACTCTCGGTTGCCAGTATAGAGGAACAAAAATCGTTTACCGTTTTAACTACTACCGGCAAAGAAGCCTGGCGCGCTTCAACCGGTGCCCTGTTGTCCGATGACCCCATCAAGCTGGAGCGCATCGAGCCCGTCCCGGAGGCGGGCACCGAATTTTGTATCGGCTTTGAAAAAAAATTATCACTGCTCCTGATGATGCAAAAAATCTATAACACCCTTACCCTCTATGTCCGTTATCTTCCCATGGATATTCAGGTTTGTATTCCCAGAGATACCGAGAAGGAGCTGCCCAGCCAATGGAAAACCATCCGACAGGACTGGGAGCCCTTTGATGAACCCTTTGGTCAGAGATTTCATACCCGGATTAACAACATGACCTTTGACATTGTTATGAGCATCGGCAACGGTAAACACGAGCTCTACCAGAACCGGGTCTTGATCACCGACCGTTACAATTTGCTTTCACATCACCTGAAGGAACGCTGGGCCATCCCCCATCTTCACATTCGCGTCGACAGTCCCGACTTTGAACTGCCGTTTGGGCGCCACTGTCTCAACAATGAGGAAATTTTACCACTGTTGACGCGGCGTCTAAATACAACCTATCTTGTCGAATTTTTCAAACAACTCTGCGACTATTATCATCGCGCCGACACCCGCGCCGGCGCAAGGGAGATCGAGGAAATGGCAGTTTTGTTATGCCATTTCAGCAATCGAGCGGAAATGCCGTGGACACAGCTGGCCGTTTTCAAGCTGGTAGACAAGAACCGGGTCTCGCTCGAAGAGCTGCGGCAAAAAGTAAAGAAACACGGCAAGCTCTATGTCGCCTCCGATGGCAAAACCGGTGTGGATTATTCAATTTTTGATGCACCGGTTTTGTCCCTATCGCAACCCGGAAGAGGGCTCAATGTTCTGAAACTCATATTCGAGCATGAGTTACTCCAACTGGATGATGATCTAACCATCATAGAAGCCCCGCCCAGCAGTGTACCAAAATTAACCCAAATGGAAAGAATATTCGAGCGCTCCCTCGGCTTTCATCCTGAGACGCTCAAACGAAACAGAGACAGAGACCAGGGCGGTCCTGAGCTACCGGCGGATATCAAAGATCGCCTCGAAGGAACGGTCAAAGCGATTAAATCCGCATCCGACGATCTGCGCGATCTGCAATGGCGAATCAGCTATCTGGTTCAAGCGGACGGCAAAACAGCGGCCAAAAGCATACGGTTTATTACGCGCAACAACGCGGTGATCCTTAATCTCTACCACGAAGAAATCCGGGCGCTGGTCAATCTGTGTAAAACCAATGCCCAACTGGCGGCGCATTGGGCGGTCGCCATCTGCATTACCGAAAACGACCAGATTTTATCACACCTCTCTGCTGAAGCAAAGGAAGACCTGCTGCAGCTCGACGCCATGTCGCGACTGGGTGATAACCAGCCGCAACAAAAAACCATAAAAATGGATCAGCGGGATAAAAACCAGGCCTACTGGAAT
Source organism: Candidatus Zhuqueibacterota bacterium (assembly GCA_014728085.1). Lineage (GTDB taxonomy): Bacteria > Zhuqueibacterota > Zhuqueibacteria > Residuimicrobiales > Oceaniaggregativiventaceae > Oceaniaggregativivens_A. The sequence goes on along the minus strand of WJMF01000033.1, from coordinate 6,299 downwards.
TTTTTCAGAAACGCTACGGCAGGATAACCCAAAACATGAGGGGAAAAAGATGAATGAAAATATTATAGACCAGCTCTCTCTTGAAAAAGGTATGCAAGTCGATTTGAACGAAGGATGGCACAAAATCATTTCCCGGCAATTCGGCGGCAATCCGGGAAGGGGATTTGCCGAGCTGATCCAAAATCTTATCGACAGTTACGATTCCACTGTTCCGATGGAAGAGCGCAAAGGAGACATTCATACAGGACCGTCATGGATTTCCATCACCGATTATGGCAGCGGTCTGGGTCGGAATAAACTGCAACTGCTGACAACTCTGGGCGGAACCGACAAGGCCGGCGATAAAAACAAGATCGGCGCATTCGGAATCGGATTCTTCAGCATCTTCAATCCGAAACTGAGCACCAAAAAAGTCGAGGTATTGACCTGTTGCGAAGGACAAACGGTTAAGCTGGTGTTCACCATCACCGAAACCAAAACACCGCCGGATATTGCCTATGAATTAATGGCTAAAAAATTCAAATTCAGCACTCAAATCAAAGTACATTTTGAGCAAGCCCACGGCGTTACGGATTGTATCAGTGCGATGAACAGAGCGTTAAAATTTTATCCCTGCAACATCAATGTCAACGGCGTGCCTTTTCAATCCATCTGGCAAAGTGCGGATGAGCGTAACCATTTTTCATTCTCAACGGAGAGCATTAAAGGGTTTGTCCAGCCATCTACATATGATTACAGAGTCTCTCTGATGTGCAAATATGAAAATTTGGGGACTATGAGCATGAATGCGTTTCTGACCGGCGGGCATGGAACCAAATACACCATCGACGATCTGAGTTCAAACAAGATTCCCTGCCTGCCGGAAACGCACGTCTATGTCAATGATAACGATTTAACCGTTACCATCAGCCGCGACTCTTTTTATCTCGATCACAACTGGCGCCGGTTAAAAACGTATCTGAGCAAAGTTCTGCTTGATTACCTTGGCGACAAAATTCAGGATTTAAGTGCTGATGACATTCTGGCCAATATGTTTATATTGCGCGACGACCTCTTCCAGTATCTGAAAACCAAAGACCGCTCTGCCGTCGCCAGTGCGATCGTACATCTGGCGCATGAAAAAGTCTTTCGCATTGATGAAAAAGAAAAACTGTTTTCCCTGGCGGATATTTACAGGCATCATAACCCGAAACTGCCGTTGTTTTTCTCCCCCGGCGGCAGCAATTTACGCTGGCTCGGCGGAGATTTTAAACACGATTTTATCGTTCTGCCCCCACAAACCCTGTACAGCGAGGAGATCGACTCTTTCTGGGATATCCTGTTTAAAGCCTTATTCAAGGATGTTGTCAATCTGGAGAGCATCATTCACGAAGCGGCCAGGTTGCAGGAATTGGTGGACAGAAAAATCATATCCAGGGACGCCCTAAAAACAGAGAGCAAAGTGATTGGATCACACAAACTCTCAGCAGTCGAAACCCATTTTCTCAACGATATTAAAGAGCTGTTATCCCTCGAAACGGTCAAGCAGGTTATCGAAACGAGTCTTCAGCTCAAAATAAAATCCGTATTACCCGTATTTATCAAATTCGAAAACAATAACACCTATATCTCCAGCGGTTTGTTGGATAAAGATGGTGTGCCGATCGATGATCAGTTTATCTCCAATCTCAAGGAAGATCAGCGACATCAGGCCGGACCGGTTCATCTTTTGCTCGGCCTCTCTCAGGATCACCCGTTTGTGCAAAAATTGATACACTCGAAAAACCCACATCGCGCCTACTTTTCATTGACCTATATAGCCCATGAACTGGCGCTTTCACAAAAACTGCTGGCCCCCTACTCTTCGTTTTTTCACCTGGTGAAGAATAAACTGGCCAATAATGTTCGACGGGCCCTCATCGAGAATATCGCTCAATCCTCGAAAAATTAAACCGTTAATCGGGAGCCGGAACGGAAAAATTTGCATATCAGTAAAAAATAGCTTACTTTTTAGAATTCGGAATGAAACAGATCATCTGGTTATGATATCGGGGAATTATGCAGTAATGGCGGATGCTAGTCGATAATTTTTATCCTGGTAAAGGATTTAGAATAGTTCAAAATATCTTCCAGAGGGGAAACAAAACACAGGTAAAGCATGACAGTCGCTCCCAAAACAGGTTTTCATATTCAAAATCCGCGAATGCAGGATATTTACAGGGAGATTCACGATTACGCGTTTCATGACCTGCCCTGTTTTTTCTCTGGTCCCACCGGCTGCGGCAAGGAATTTGCCGCGCGTTATTATTTCCAGGTCTGGAAAAGTCATCGAAAAGGCAGCTTTCAGTCCGTCAATTGCTCCGTATTGGCCGAAGGCACGGCTCAGAGTGAATTGTTTGGTCACATGAGAGGCTCATTTACGCAGGCCTATTACAGCAAACCGGGAATCTTTGAGGAGAGCAATCCCGGCGTTTTATTTATGGATGAGATTGCCGACCTGCCTGAAACCGTGCAACCCATGCTGTTGCGGGCGATCGATCCGGAAATCCATTCGGCAAAACGGCTGGGTGCTGAGAAGGATTACAGCACCCGCGGCGTACGCGTTGTGGGGGCAACCGACCAACCCGTGGAGAAAATTCGCGGTGCCTTGCTAAACCGGTTGGGCATGCGCATCGAGATCCCCTCCCTTGACGAGCGCCCCGAAGACCGCGATCAGGCGGTGAGGCATTTTACCGCCCTCGCCTTTGTGAAACGCAAGGATCGCTATCTTCTTTTTTCCTCTTTGTTCGGCGAGGCTCTGCCAAAGTCGACGGCTGCAGCAGCACAGCAAGACGAAAAAGAACTCGATCAGCAGCTGTTATGGCATCCCGGCATGAGAGAATTGGTCGATGAGCTGGCTGAAAAGCTGATTCCATTGGCCGCCCGGCGGCGCTGGCCGGGTAACTTTCGTTCTCTGCGAATCATTATTGACACTGCCATTATCCGCGCAAAATGCACAAACAGAAAAGAACAATTTATCCGTGAAGCGGATTTCTACTTTAACTATCATGCCGATACCTACAGCGAGCTCGGTAGCTATTTGCAGCGAGGTAATAAAGTCCCGGAAACGGTCAAAGAACAGCAGGCGCTTAATCCGGTTTGCGATAAAATAAAAGAGGTTATGCCGCATTTGCAAATCAATGAGATACAACAGTGGGCGCAATTTCTTGAAACGCATATCGGGTCGACCTTTGGCAGAAAGCATGCGGAAAACACCCTGTCCCTGACGATCAGCACTCGAAGCATCCAAAACAGGCTGAGAGAGATGGTTAAAGCCGGGCTGATTATGCAAAAAGGCGGGCGCCGGGATCAATACCAGGTCACCGGCATTAAAGATCTCATGCCCGCCCATCTGCTGAAATATACAACGTTTTTACCGCTACCGGCGGCACCATGCCCTGTTGATCCGGAATTTCTGAATGATCTTGAAAAAACATTTGAACGGTCAACACACCTTTACATCAGCGGTCCCGCCGGTTCCGGCAAATCATCCCTGGCCCTGGCGCTGGGGAAACGATTGTCATTGCGCAGATCTGTATATTATTGCGACCTGAGCACAAAAGGACTGGTCGCATTTTTTGATGCTCTAGTGGAAAAAATAAGGCAAGAAGATCTGGGGGAAGAGGTCTTTACCCTGCCCGCGACCGAAGAGGATATCTATCAAACGGCAATACTCATTACCGGCTATATTGACGCGCTTTTTAAACAGGATCGAGAGCCGCTGTTTATACTCGATTCGGTTCAATACGCGCAAAAGAAAAAGGATATCAAAGCGTTAAAAGCGTTGCTCAGACTTTGGCCGCATATCCATTTTCTCTTTGTAGGCGTTAAGATGCCACTGCCTCTGGAAAGCGAAATGACCGAGTTCATCCTCAGTCACTAGCCTCCCCGTCATCCCCCCATAACCTCGGCCACATCCGCCTTGTTCATGTCCTTTATCTGATTCAATTCCTGCAATCGCTGATCGATAATCTGCAACAATTTCTCAGATTTTGATAACAGCCGGCTTTGTTTAACCGATCGGATTTTTATGGCGTATCGGGTATCGATCAATTGATTTTCGAGATCTTCCTTGACCCGGTCGACAAACGAACAAGCGGGATAACGATGCAAAAAATCGTCATAGACGGCAAATGGGGCAACAAAGGTATTCCAAAAAGGGTTGTATTTTTGCCGTATGTCATCCGTAATCACATTTAAAATGTATTCATTGACCTTAACTTCGGGATACTTTGCGGCATGGTGGCTGAGGCCGTGCAGGTTTGCATAGACCCTGCGCAAATTTTTTTCCCGCTGCAACGAATCTTTGGAATTTTCCACTCTGGAATGATAATAGCTCACATCCTGAACCCATTGAGTCGGGTTGAAAGGAACTTCGGTAAGCCGGTAGCGCAGCAGAAGCTTGGTCCAGGCTTCTATTGTCTTGCCGTTCAAAAGGGCGGGTTCATAATCGATTTTTTGGGCATATTCCTGTGCGGCCGTATCGAGTTCTTCTGAACCGGAGGATTCCAACAACTCGACGAGCTGGGCTCTGCCACCCTGGTTGACAAAAACGCCCACCAGGACCTGACCCTCTATACGATTGAGCTGTGCCGAAAGCGGGTAATCGAGCTCAAGTTTGCCCTTTACTTTGGGCATACGCGTGTCTTTTCTTGATCCGGCGCAGCTGAATAACAGGCTAAGAAACAAAATGAATACGATTGTTCTTGCCTTCATAAAATCACATCCTTAAAATTGAAACGATAACGACCCGATGACCTTCAAAAAAGAAATATCCTCTTTGGTTTGGGTAACGGTCTGTTCCGGATCGTATTGCAAATAAGAGTCGAACACCTGCCGCTTCCAGCTTCCCTGTACCACGGCCAGGTCAACAATCGATGTTCTGCCGACGCGAAAACTGATGCCGCCGCTATAATACTCTTTATCCGGAAATATATTTTGATCGGCGCTGTTTTCATAAGCGCTGGGATTTTTATAATAACCACCGCGGATTTTGGCCTGCAGTTCCGGGATGTAAAGCTCGGCGCCAAGGCGCAGTTTTGTTACGGCGCGTAAATTTTGCTGCATGAACATATTGATATCGGATTTTGTCACTCCGGAAACCGAAGGATCATCGAGAAACTCGGCCTGCGTCCAGTCCTTGAATTCAACCGCGCCCGATAAAAGCAGTCGCGAGATATTGACCGATCCGCCAAAGGAAAAACTATAGGGTTCGCGAATGCGGTATTCATATTCTCCCTCATTGCTATAATTGGAAGATTCATCAACACCATCGTACCACTCTTCCTGGGTTTCCTGCCAGGTTTCTTTTATCGTTATTTTTGTCGGCGCGACCACCGCAAGGCCGAATCTTGCATTTCGGTTAAGCTTGTACAAAGCACCAAGGGTAAAACGGGTTCCTTCAAATTCAGAAATGATTTGGTTCTGCAAGTACCAGCGATCAATATCCGCTATGACCGTGCTTTTTTCCAGCAAAGGCGTATTGTAGATATTGAGAACATCATATTCATCCAACCGGGAATCATACTCATCCTTGCCACCGAGAAAATCAACCGTCAGGCCGACGAAAAGGTTTTTCTGAACTTCAATGGCACCCGAGAAGGAAAACAGACTCTTGTTGCCCTGTTCCATAATCGTTTCTTTTTGCCGCACCGAGTCCGTAACCTCTGTGGTATAGACGTCCCCTTCCTGGGCATCCTCTGGCAGCAAAAACCAATCCTGATAAGCGGCAAAATAGGGATTAAAATTATCGACCATAAAACTGTATTCAAAATCCCTGACGCTGTTATAACCGACGCCAAACACCAGGCTTCCCTGAAATGTCGGAACGGGAAAGGCCACGCCGATGGAATTCAGGCGGGTAAAATTATTCTGCGACTCGAAGGTGTCTCCGAGAAAAGATACATTGTTCTTGAATGAATTATGTGAGAGACTGATATTAAATTCTGATATTTTTATCTGTCCCATTCCCGCCGGATTCCAATACATGGCGGAATAATCATCGGCGACACCGACAAAAGCTCCGCCCATACCTATTGCCCGGGCGCCGGCGCCGAGCTCCTGGCCGATAAAGAATATACTCTCCTGCGCCGTTACGACAAGGGGAAGACATAAGATCAGACTCGTGATCAATATCCGGATAACCGCTTTTTCTCTTTTCATAGCATCTTTTCCTATGGTTTTAGCGCTGTGTCATTCGATTAACGTCGTCCACGTGAGCTGGATGAACTCGAAGAGCTGGATGAGCTCGAAGAGGAAGACCTGCTTGAGCTTGAAGAGCT
>WJMF01000176.1 GCA_014728085.1 Candidatus Zhuqueibacterota bacterium | reverse complement strand
GCCGATAGACCTCCCTGCATTGCCAGGATCGGTCTCACCAAATATACAACTCTTGATGGTTATCGCATCGATGAGAAATACGTCCCCGCTATAAAGGCGAATACGAGCTATAGCATGCTGCAACCGGTAACGACCGCCACGTCTATCTGTCCGTCTGACTATGGATATTATTATCTTACCATAAAAGCCGATTACCATCGCGATATCGATGAATTGAGTGGATACAATAATGTCGGTTATGATATTTCGCCCCAGATTCATTATCATCATCCGCCTTATGTTGATCTTTTGCTCAAAAGCATCGGGATTTACGAATGGGATGTTGATAATCTGGAACTCTCCTGGGCGATGGATTTTAAAAACATTGGCAATGTCGATATTGACAGCGCATTTCCGATCAACTTCTATTTGTCAACGGATACAGCTATTGAAACCACCGACCATCTAGTTTATGAATATCTCTCTTCAGGGCTTGAAGCCTGTTCTGACGACCGGGATTTGAGTAGTATAACATCTCTGGTTCACATACCACCGGGAGAATATTATTTGGGAGGTATTGTGGACGTCAATAATGATGCGGATGAAGATGATGAGGGAAATAATATTAAATATTTTGGCGAAATAATCACCGTCCCCGAACCGCCGCGACCCGATCTTTATGTCAGGGATGTTTCGGTAATCAACTAGAATCATTATCCTTTCTTTACAATCAAAGGAGAGGAGTTTTATGCCGCAAAAACAATCCTGGGTTTTCGTTCGTAACCGCAAAAAAGTAATCATAGTATATTCGCTTGTTCTTTTCCCTCTGTTATTATTTTGTTTCTGTAACCAGGGTAGAAAATCATCCGCTTATTCCAACGCTGATTTTGCTCAGCAGGCTTGCCGCCGGGTATTGGAGCCCGTTCATCGCGGTATTCCGGGTGTGCGGCCATTCTGGAACAAACATTCCGTGCGCTTTATTTATGCCCCCGCTTTTGATTTTGCTGAACATCCGGATGCCACTTGCTACCGTTTTATCATCTGCTCAAAAACCGACAGCAGCGTTGCAGAGTTTAAAGCCGTCCAACCCTGGATGCCCTTAACGCCGGTCTGGAATCGTTTGGCGGACGATTCCCTTAGCCTGACGGTTGAGGCGCTGGACGCACCCGACGGCAAAACCATTGAAACTGTCGGCCGGCGTGACTTGATAAAGAGCACGCCTTTTGCCGGTATAAATAACAAACCGGCATACCCTTACCGGCAAAGCGGCTTTCGTACCCTGAAAGCCCTGCTGCATGAAGAAAAAGTCCAATACTGGCTCAAACACGGTCGGCCCGATCCCTCTTATCCACTCTGGTGTCACCCCACCAAGATCATGAGCGCCCTGATTATCGGAATGATCCATTATGCAGAATATTTTCCCCAGGCCGCAGATCGCGATCAGGCAGTTGAAATTGCAGCTATTGTGGCTGATTTTCTGCTCTCCATGGCCCAAATCCCCGGATCACCCCTCGAATATTGGCCGCCATCCTACTGGGATGGCGTTCCCAGAGAAAACCATCCCTATTTTCACGGCGAGCTCATGACCAATACGCCCGCCATTGCGGCGGAAATGCTTCTGGATTTTTATGACTTTTCAAAAAATGATGCCTACTTTACCGCCGCCAGGCGGATCGCCGATACCTATGCCAAAACACAGGAAGCAGGGGGGACGTGGCCTCAGCTTGTCTCTTTTGAAACCGGAGAGGCAGTCAAACCACACAAATTGGTGCCGACAATGGTGATTGAACTCTATGATCGTTTTCTTGAACAATATCTGGTTGCCGATTACCAGGATTCGAGACAAAAGGCATTTAACTGGATCATGCAAAATCCCATGCAAACCTTCAATTGGCAGGCACAGTTTGAAGATACCCGGCCGCGCTCGCGATATAAAAATCTCTCCAGGGAAGAACCGTCAGAGTTTGCCCGTATTTTGCTAAAATCGAACGACGATCATCCAGAGTATATCGATATGGCCAGGGAGCTGATCCGCTTTGCCGAAGATCAATTTGTGGTGTGGGAATCCACAGATCCGGTTCTTGGGTATCCCTGGTTTGCAGAGGATTCCAAATGGAACGGCACCACCCGACCGGGTGGATGTGACTGGTTCATACCTTGTACTATGGAGCAGTATGTGTTTTATACACCCATTGCCCGCAGTTCACAATTGATGATTCTCACCTATTTAAAAGCATACAAAGGTACCGGTGAAGCGATTTATCATGCCAAAGCGGTGGCACTGGCAAATGCACTTACCCGGGCACAGGAATATCACGGTGGGGGTCTCATTCCAACCCATCTGCGCAAAAACCTTCCGGAGGCCAACTGGATCAACAATGCCGTTTATCCGGCAATTACTCTGATTGAACAAGCAGATATTTTATCGAATGGTCCGTCCTGACTTCCGTTGCCATTGTATAGGTAGTGACCGCGGCGCTTCTGCGGTGTCAAGCCTGTGACTGTATCCGGGTGGCGTGAGAGCAAAACATACAGTGCGTTTTTTTAGGCAAAAAGGCGGGCTCGAGGAATGCCTGAAGGCAATAACGACATCTTTACCAGGTAGAACAGCATACTCTGATGCCCAAAACAAGTTGCAGACCAAAATGCACTGATGCATTTCCGCCAGGCAGCCGGGAACGGGATTGTCCCTGCCTTGATGATCTATCGATGTTCATCCGGTTCTGTGTTTGTGGGCTTTTAGGCTGCCACCGTGTCTTTTTTCAAAGCTGTTTTTTTAAGATTGATTTTGCCAATGAGGATATAACTGCAAAAGGAGCTGTCGCACTTGTTTTCGCATTTAAAATTGCTTAAAATATGTTCAGCCTCTTCTTCACTATGGATGCGATATCGATTAACGGTGCTGCAGGCTTCACAGGTTACGATAAGAGTGTGCTGGTAGATACGATTTTTTGATTCATCCATAACGTTACGATCACCCGGTTTTTTAATTGGAAGAGGTTTAGTAATTCCTTGCTTTGCCTATACATACAGACATAAAAACAATCTGCGTAAATCAAAATATTTAAAAAAAATTGTTGCATAAGGTTTAATAGATTATTATATTGACGTTCATAGTAGATTGCGGGAGTAGTTCAGTGGTAGAACACAACCTTGCCAAGGTTGGGGTCGCGGGTTCAAATCCCGTCTCCCGCTCATACGCTAGGGCGGCGTAGCCAAGTGGCTAAGGCGGAGGTCTGCAAAACCTCTATTCATCGGTTCGATTCCGATCGCCGCCTCCCTTAAGCACTTTGCGTGCCGGGGTGGCGGAAATGGTAGACGCAAGGGACTTAAAATCCCTCGGGCTCTTGAGTCCGTGCCGGTTCGATTCCGGCCCTCGGCACTGATGAATTTTCGTTCCCTGTGACATTATTATACAGACCTTTGCAAAGCAGGGCGGTTAGCTCAGATGGTTAGAGTACTTGCTTGACATGCAAGGGGTCACTGGTTCAAATCCAGTACCGCCCACAACGTCTTTAGCAAAATGTAATCAACCGCCTCTTCGGGCGGTTTCTTTTTATAAGAAGTGTGGTGTTAAACATTCAGGTTTGTAGGTGGATAAAATTAAAATTACATTTCCCGACGGCAAGTCCAGAGAGTTCGATGCCGGCGTTACGGCTATGGATATTCTGCAACAAATGCCGGGTCGCCTTCGCAAGGAAAGCATTGCGGTCAAGTTCAATGATCAGCTCCTCGACCTGAACAAACCGCTGAATGAAGATGGTACCCTTGAATTCATTACCATCACTTCCGCCGAAGGCATGGATATATTCTGGCATAGCTCTGCCCATGTTATGGCGCATGCTATAAAAAATCTCTATCCCGAGGCAAAATTCGCCTTTGGGCCGCCGGTGGAGAACGGCTTTTACTATGACGTCGATCTCGATAAATCGCTCAACCCTGAAGATCTGCAAAAAATCGAAGCAGAAATGCAGTCCATTGTTCAAGCCGATCATCCCTTTGAGCGCAAATCCTTTTCAAAACAAGAGGCCGTAGAGCTCTTTAAGGAAAAAGGCGAAACATTCAAAGTCGAACAGATCGAACGACTCGGTGAGCCGCCCAGCGTCTATCGGGAAGGCGACTTTTACGATCTTTGCCGCGGTCCGCATGTACCATCGACCAAATATATTAAATATTTCAAATTACTCAATATCGCCGGCGCCTATTGGCTCGGGGATGAAAAAAATCCACAGCTGCAGCGCGTTTATGGTATCGCCTTTCCGAAAAAATCCCGGCTCGATGACTATCTCGTAAGACTTGAAGAAGCTAAACAACGCGACCACCGCAAGCTCGGCAAAGAGCTCGATCTCTTCAGCATTAACGACCAGATTGGTCCCGGGCTTGTTTTATGGCACCCCAAAGGCGCCTTTATCCGGCATCAGATCGAGAGTTACTGGAAAGAAAGGCATCTCGAAGGCGGATATGATTTTGTCCATTCACCGCATATCGCCAAAGCCGATCTGTGGAATGCCAGCGGCCATCTGGATTTTTTTGGTGAAAACATGTTTTCGCCCATGGATGTGGATGAAATGCAATATATCGTCAAGCCGATGAATTGCCCCTTTCATCTGCAGATTTATAAAAGCGTAACCAAAAGTTATCGCGACCTGCCCATTCGCTGGGCCGAACTCGGCACCGTCTATCGATATGAACGCTCCGGCGTTCTGCACGGGTTATTACGGGTTCGCGGTTTTACCCAGGACGACGCCCACATTTTTTGCCGGCCCGATCAGCTTAACGCCGAGGTGGTGCGCGTGATCAGATTCTCAGTCTCCATACTCGAGGCGTTTGGGTTCAGCGATTATGATGTATTTGTATCTACGCGACCGGAAAATTATGTCGGTACTTTGGAGAACTGGCAAACCGCCACCAGAGCCTTGAAAGAGGGACTTGAAGAATGTGGTATCGAGTATGCCATTGATCCCGGAGAAGGTGTTTTTTATGGTCCCAAAATCGATATCAAAATTCGCGACAGTATCGGCCGCTCCTGGCAATGTTCAACCATACAGGTTGATTTTAACGAGCCGGAACGCTTTGATCTCAATTTTATCGGTCAGGATGGTGAAAAACACCGTCCGATTATGATCCACCGCGCCTTGTTGGGATCGCTCGAGCGCTTTTTTGGCGTTCTTATCGAACACTATGCCGGCGCCTTTCCACTCTGGCTGGCACCGGTGCAGGTCGCGGTATTGCCGATTACAGAACATCAATATAAATATGCCCTGCAGATTCATGAAAAACTACTGGCACAAGGTATTCGATCACAACTCGATGACAGAAGCGAAAAAGTCGGTTATAAAATCCGTCAGGCCTCAACGTTAAAAATTCCTTATATGTTTATCGTCGGCCCCAAAGAGGTCGAGGATAAAACGCTTTCAGTTCGCCGGCACAAAGAAGGAGACCTGGGTACATTTCAGTATGCCGGTATTGTTGAGAAAATCAAAAAGCAGGTTTCAAGCAAACAATAAATGGTTTAATCACCCACAATCAGGAGGTTGCTATTAACAAGCGTTCAATTCGCGTTAATGATCAAATTCGGGTTAGTAAAATCAGACTCATTGATCCTGAAGGTAACCAGGTCGGTGTCGTTCCCTTGCAACAGGGGCTGGATATGGCCGAACAAGCTGGTTACGATCTGGTCGAAGTCGCTCCCAATGCCAGTCCCCCGGTTTGTCGTATTATGGATTTTGGCAAGTACATGTACGAGTTGAGCAAAAAAGAAAAAGAAACCAAAAAGAAACAACATGTTATCGTGACCAAAGAAGTGCGTCTGCGCCCCAAAATAGAAGAACACGATTTTATGTTCAAATCCCGCCATGCTCGCAAATTCATCGAATCCGGTAATCGCGTCAAGGTGAGTTTGTTTTTCCGCGGACGTGAAATGGTTCACAAAGAATTGGGATTTGAGGTCATGAAACGTTTTATTGAGGAATTGTCCGATATAGCAAAGGTTGATAAAGAACCCAAGATGGAGGGAATGCAGATTATTGCATTCCTGTCGAAAAAATAAGCCTATAGAGGTTAAATTATGCCAAAGATGAAGACATGCCGAGCTGCCAAGAAACGGTTTTCAAAAACCGCAACCGGCAAAATTAAACGCAATAAAGCTTACGCGAGTCATATTCTGACCAAAAAATCTGCAAAACGGAAACGCAATTTACGAAAATCCGCCATTTTAACCGGAGCAGATGCCAAGCGCGTTAAGAAAATGATTTCCTAGATTGATGTGTTAAATTTGGAGGAATAAGATGCCCAGAGCACATTCGTCGGTACCAACCCGGCGTCATCGGAAAAAATATTTAAAAGCTGCCAAAGGCTATTATGGTGGTAAAAGTAAACTTTTCAAATCCGCTAAAGAGCAGGTTGAAAAGGGATTGCAGTATTCATATCGTGACAGGCGTGCACGCCGGCGTAACCTGCGGTCATTATGGATCGCGCGAATTAATGCCGCCGCACGTATATATGATATGAACTATTCCACCTTTATCGACGGTCTTAAAAAGAAAGATATTCAGCTGGATCGAAAAATACTCGCCGATATGGCCGTAAACGATCTTAAAGGATTTGAAAAAGTGGTCACAACCATTAAAGCATAGCGATGGCAGATAAAAACGAAAATTCTCTGAAAGCAATTGATCAGATCAGAAAAGAGTTTGAAGAGCGAATCCAAACCGCAGGGTCGACAGAAGAGCTCGATGCAGTACATCGCGATTTTTTGTCCAAAAAAGGCAAGATTTCCCGCTTATTTGGACTGATCGGCAAGGTTTCACCTGAAGAGAGACCCCGGGTCGGCGCCAGACTCAATGAATTGCGCCAGCACGCCCAATCACTTTTGGACGAAAAACGCTCCTCTTTCGACAAACAGGCAAAACCGGTAGAAGAATTTGACCCGACTCTGCCTGGAAGGGAATTTCCCTTCGGTGCTATCCATCCGATGATGCAGGTAATGGATGAAATTAAAACCATCTTTGCCGGCATGGGATTCAGAATCGAGGAAGGACCTGAAATTGAGACGGATTATCACAATTTTGAGGCCCTGAATATACCGGAATTCCATCCCAGTCGTGCCATGCAGGATACATTTTATCTGCCCGACAAAATGGTTTTGCGAACGCATACCTCGCCGGTACAGATTCGGACCATGGAATCACAAAAACCCCCTGTGCGCATGATCGCACCAGGCCGCTGTTTTCGCCGCGATACACCGGACGCATCGCATTCACCGACCTTTTATCAGGTCGAAGGGCTATGTGTGGATAAAAACGTTACCTTTGCCGATCTCAAAGGGGTGGTAACCGCTTTTGCGCAGAAACTTTTCGGCGAAGATATTAAGGTTCGTTTTCGTCCCAGCTTTTTCCCGTTTACCGAACCAAGCGCCGAATATGATTTCTCCTGCTTTTGCCAGGGAAAAGGATGCGCCGTCTGTAAAGGTACGGGCTGGCTGGAAATATCCGGTGCAGGTATGGTTGATCCCGCTGTTTTCGGTTTTGTCGGTTATGATCCTAAACTCTACAGCGGCTATGCTTTCGGCATGGGTATTGAACGCATCGCCATGCTGAAGTATAAAATTAACGATATTCGAATTTTTTATGAAAATGATATACGCTTCTTAGAACAATTTAAAATGGTGCGCTAGGGTGAAAGTTACACTGAACTGGCTAAAAGATTACGTCGATTTTGATATTCCCGCAGACGAGCTGGCCCATCGATTAACCATGGCTGGTCTGGAGGTCGAGGCGTATTATACCGTAGACTATGATTTTTCCGGTGTTTTTGTCGGAAACATTGTTGAGCATCAATCCATTCCCGGTAGCGACAAGCTTTCCCTGTGCAAAGTTAATGTCAATAATGAACTTGTTCAGGTTGTATGCGGTGCACCCAACGCGAGAAAAGGATTGAAAAGTGCTATTGCCCTGCCCGGCTCAAAAGTGGGACCGCTCGATATTAAAACCGCCGATATTCGCGGACAGCACAGCGAGGGAATGCTCTGCTCAGAGGCGGAACTCGGACTCTCCAATCGCGCTGCAGGTATTATGGAACTACCTCCGGACGCAAAGATAGGCCAACCAATCGAATCGCTTTTCGCAGAATCGGATGTCGTCTTCGATATTGCCATAACCCCCAACCGGCCGGATTGTCTCAGCGTTATCGGCATTGCCCGTGAAATCGCTGCACTCGGTGGCGCTCGCCTTCATAAACCCAAAATAGAGCTTTCGCTCAATGCAGAACCGGTCTCCGACTATATCGATGTGAATATCCTCAATGCGGATAAATGCTTTCGCTACAGCGGCCGTTTTCTCAAGGATATAAAGATTCAAAATTCGCCCTACTGGATGGCCCGGCGGCTTTATCTCGTCGATGTACGCGCAATTAATAATGTTGTGGATATTACCAATTATATCCTGATGGAAACCGGACATCCGCTGCATGCCTTTGACTATGAACGTCTTGAAGGCAAAAAAATTATCGTCAGAACCGCAAAGGAAAAAGAAAAATTCACTACCCTCGACGAAAAAGAACATATACTGACTCCTGAAGATCTGTTGATTTGTGACGCTGAAAAACCGGTTGCTCTCGCCGGTGTCATGGGTGGATTCAACTCTGAAGTCATCGACAGCACCAGCAGCGTTTTTCTCGAAAGTGCCTATTTCGAACCGGTCTCGATCAGCCGTACCGCCAAAAATCTCGAACTGTCGACGGAATCCTCGAGACGATTCGAACGCGGGGCAGATCCAAACGGCACCCTCTATGCCATGGACCGGGCTGCCATGCTGATGCAACAATACGCTGATGCTACCGTATTGGAAAACACAATCGATGTGTACCCCCGTAACGTCGAACCAATGAACCTATCCTTGACGGTACGGAACACAAATCGCATCCTGGGTACAGATCTGCATCGGGAGGACCTGGAGACGATCCTGAGTTCAATCGAGTTTACGATAACGGCAAAAAATGATGGAGTTTCGGTATCCGTACCAACCTTCCGTCCGGATGTACAACGAGAAATTGACCTTATTGAAGAAATTGCACGCCTGTATAATTATGATCGTATTCCAACCAATACCAACCCCCAGGTCGACTTGACCCAAAAGAGCAATAAAAGCAGTGAATTGAAAGACTATATTCGCTCTGTCCTGACCGGTTTGGGATTTTGGGAAACGATTAATCTCAGCCTGGTGAATCCGCAAATTGCAAAACCCTTTTTACCGGAAAAGCAGCAATTTGTAGAACTATTGAATCCTCTGAATACCGAACTTTCCGTCTTTCGTCCCAACATGCTCTATTCATTAATGACCTCTGTCTCGTATAGCCGCAACAGACAGTTTCAAAACCTGCGGTTTTTTCAAGTCGGAAACGTTGCCTGGATGAGTCCGGAGAATCAAATCACTGAAATGACCCAGATTGCCGCCGTTATCACCGGTCAGCGGAAAACACAGACCTGGTACCAAAAGCCTGAAGCCTTTGATTTTTACGATATCAAAGGTGCTCTTTTTTCTCTATTCGATAAGCTCGGCGTGACAGCTGTCAAATTAACCGAAGCAAAGGATTCATTTTGGGACTCTACCAGTGCGGCGCTGTCGCTAAACGGCCGGCAGATCGGAGCAGTCGGTAAACTCGATTCTCAGGTCTGCGATCTTTTTAGCGCCAGGCAGGATGTATATGGATTTTATCTCCAATTCGAGCCGCTTTTTAAGGCCAGGGAGAAAGAGATTGTTTTTACGCAGATCCCGAAATATCCGTCGGTTCCCTTTGATCTTGCCTTGTTGGTCGATGCAAGCGTTCCTATTGCAGACCTGGAAGAGGGTATATGGGAAAAAGGCGGGGAACATTTGATAAAAGTCGATCTTTTTGATTTTTACCGGGGTCAGCAAATTGAAAAAAACATGAAAAGCGTTGCTTTTTCATTGACCTTTAGTTCAAAAGAACGTACATTACAAGACGAATATGTAAATCAGGTAATTGATTCAATTTTATCCCATCTCAGAGATAAATTTGGTGCAACTTTGCGACCTAGATAAGTTGGGGTAAATGTGAAAAAAACGCCAATACTAGAACTAGAAAAAAATATTGACCAGACATTGCAATACCTCGCCACGGTCAGAGACAAAATCAACGCTCTGAAGGCGAGAAACAAGGAACTTGAAGCTTTACTTGAACAAAAAGAACTGCGCATTGAACGGTTGCAAAAGGAAATAGAAAATCTGAACTCGGACGAGTCAAGCGTTAAGATTAAAGAACTGGAAGAGAACGAAGAAAAGCTGAATGAAAAATTACAACAAATGTTATCCAAATTGGATAAATTCGATTTCTTGGAATAAGGCCGGGAATTTGATTCCATATGACTGAAGAAGAACGAACATTAAAAGTAAATATTTTTGGAACCGAATATCCGCTTAAATCGAGCACCAACATTGATTATATTCGCAGAGTGGCAAATTATGTTGATACCAAAATGCGAGAGATATATAATGAACGGCCCAATCGCCCTTTGCATCAATTGGCGATTCTCACAGCCATGAATATAACCGATGAATTGCTGCACCACCGAGAAATCGATAAAAAGCGGCTGAAATTTTTAGAAGCCAAGGTCGCTGAACTGCATGAAAAAATGGAACAAGGTGTAAAAGATCTCGTGGAGGATAATGAGATTTAGTCTGTTCCGCTTTTAATATTAGCTTTTCCAGATCCTATTTTTTTGCAACCCGGTAAGCGTAGTTTTTCACAAGCATTTCTTTTCCATTAAAAAGAGATGTGGACGATGAACGCTAACTGGGTTTTTTTATTGTAGGAGGGGAGATGTTATTTGAAATACAACTTTTGATTGTTTTGGCAGCTATTGTTGTCAGTTTCATTTTGGGTTGGTTTTTGTCCAGAAAAATCGGTCAAAATAAAATCGATAATGCCGAGCGGCTGGCACAAAAAATAGTTGCAGATGGTAAAAAAGAAGCTGAAAATCTCAAACGGGAAAAGGTGCTGGAAGCCAAGGACCAATGGTTGCACCTGAAACAAAATCTGGATAATGAAACAAAAAGCCAGCGAAGTGAGCTTAACAGACTCGAGAACAAGCTTAATTCCCGTGAATTGAATCTGGATCGCCGCAATGATTTGTTGAGCAAAAAAGAAAAAGAATTGAACGATTCGGAACGCAATACCAAATATCGCGAAGAAAAGGTCAACAGGCTGGAAGGAGAACTCGAGACGTTGATCAATGAGCAGAACAAAAAACTGGAAACCATTAGCGGCATTTCCAATGAGGAAGCAAAACAGATTTTGATGCAAAACCTGCTCGATAAAGCCAAGCAGGAAGCCTCTCAGAGTATCAAAGAGATCAAGGATCGTGCCAGACAACAGGCAAACCGCGAGGCTCGTGAAATCGTTATTCAGGCCATACAACGCACCGCTGCTGATCACTCCACCGAGACCACTGTTTCGGTGGTCAACCTTCCCAACGATGAGATGAAAGGACGCATTATCGGACGCGAAGGTAGAAATATTCGCGCTTTTGAATCGGTAACCGGTGTTGAAGTGATTGTCGATGATACCCCCGAAGCTGTTGTTTTATCCGGATTCGATCCTTTCCGCCGGGAGATTGCCCGGCAGGCACTGGAGAGACTGATCATGGATGGACGCATTCACCCGGCCAGAATCGAAGAAATTGTCGAAAAAATCACGGCGGAAATGGAAGAAAAGGTTGTTGAAGAAGGTGAAAAATCTCTTTTTGAGACCAATATCTCCAGCATGCATCCCGAACTGGTAAAATTGCTGGGAAAACTAAAGTACCGCACCAGTTACGGTCAGAATGTGCTGCAACACGCTATCGAGGTCTCTTATGTTGCCGGCCTGATGGCTGCACAACTCGGACTCGACGGTAATCTGGCCAAACGCGCAGGTCTTTTACATGATATCGGCAAAGCTATCGATCGCTATACCGATGGCACCCACACGCAAATCGGCTCTGAACTGGCGAAAAAATACGGCGAAAAGGATATTGTGGTCAATTCCATCGCCGCACACCACGAAGATGTACCGGTTATTTCGCCGATTGCTATTCTTGTACAGGCAGCAGACGCCATCAGCAGTTCCAGACCCGGTGCGAGAAGAGAGACTCTGGAAAGCTATATCAAACGCCTGGATCAGCTTGAAGACATTGCCACTTCCTTCTCGGGCGTTGGTAAAGCCTTTGCCATTCAGGCCGGACGCGAAATTCGCGTTATCGCCGAGCATGAAAAAATCGACGATGCCATGTCCGAATCTCTGGCAACAGATATTGCTGAAAAAATCAAGGACAAAATGGACTATCCCGGTCATATCAAAGTTACGGTCATCAGAGAATATCGGGCCATCAACTATGCAAAATAGAATGTTGAAAAGGAACTGTTTTGGCTGATCAATTTACGATTTTATATATCGCAGACATTATCGGCAAACCCGGACTCGATGTCATCAGGATGTTTTTACCATCGCTGTTGAAATCCCATTCCGTCGATCTCTGTATCGCAAATGGTGAAAACGGCCACAACGGTATCGGCCTGAATGAATCTGTTGCCCGGCACTACTTTGACGCCGGTATCGATATCATCACCGGCGGCAACCATATCTGGAGACATGCCAGCTACCGAGAGTATCTCGATACATCGGATCGCGTTTTGAGGCCCTTGAATTATCCCGATTCCGCACCCGGTAAAGGATATTTGATTCATAAAACCTCCCGCGATATTCCGGTGGGTGTTATTAATCTGCAGGGACGCACGTTCATGTATACCATCGATTGTCCCTTTAGAACAGTAGAAACTGTAATTGATCGCTTGAAATTTACAACAAAAATTATTATAATAGACTTTCACGCAGAGGCAACAGCTGAAAAAGCAGCTCTTGGCTGGTTCCTCGATGGCAAGGTCAGCGCCGTTATCGGCAGTCATACGCATGTGCAGACCGCTGATGAGCGTATTTTGCCGTACGGTACGGCTTTTATTACCGATGCCGGCATGACCGGTCCGCATGACTCGGTTATCGGCATGGACATCGATACGTCGATAAAACGCTTTATTACTCAAATTCCGGAAAAATACCGAATGGCTTTTGCAAACAATCGCCTGAACGGTGTTGTTTTGCAAATCGACCCGGATTCCGGCCGGACAAGTTCTATTAAACGGATCAGTTTACCCGAATAAAAGGTAGCCAATGAGTGCTCACATCATTAACGGTAAGGAGATCGCAAAGGAAATTTATGCCGAGATGAGCGACAAAATTAAAACGCTTAAGGAACAAGGTATCGTACCACACCTTAGCGTTGTTCTTGTCGGTGAAGATCCGGCTTCCAAAGTCTATGTCGGTATGAAACAGAAAAAAGCCGATCAGATCGGTTTGAGCTCGAAAACGATTCATCTGCCGGAAAATACGGTCGAGGAAAATCTGCTCGGCATTATTGACGAACTCAACAACGACGACTCGGTACACGGCATCCTGGTTCAGCTGCCGTTGCCGAAACATATTTCCGAGCCCAATGTTATTAAAGCTATCTGTCCGGATAAAGATGTCGATGGTTTTCATCCGGTAAATCGCGGCAAGCTGGTGTCCGGTGAAGAGACCTTTTTACCCTGTACACCGTCCGGAATACAACAGCTGCTCATACGCAGCGGTTATTCCCCCGAACGCAAACACGTCGTCGTCATTGGCCGCAGCGGCATCGTCGGTATGCCTTTTGCGATTATGATGATGCAAAAAAAGAAAGAGGCCAATGCGACGGTAACGATTTGCCATACCGGTACCCGGGATATCGCTTCTTTCTCCCGACAGGCGGATATCGTTATAGTCGCTGCCGGTCGTCCCAATACCCTGACCGCGGACATGGTCAAAGCGGGAGCCGTCGTCATCGATGTCGGCACCAACCGCGTTGATGATCCGGCTGCAAAAAGAGGTTACAGGCTTGTCGGCGATGCCGATTTTGATGGCCTGCTGGAAAAAACCGCTGCAATAACGCCGGTACCGGGCGGGGTAGGGCCGATGACCATTGCCATGCTCATGGTCAACACGGTCAAAGCGGCGACACCAATATAAAATTTTGCGCCAGTAGCTCAATAGGATAGAGCGTTGGCCTCCGGAGCCAAAGGTTGTGGGTTCGATTCCCGCCTGGCGCACAAGCT
>WJMF01000175.1 GCA_014728085.1 Candidatus Zhuqueibacterota bacterium | reverse complement strand
GTACGTTCCGTGAAGATTTTGAGGAAATCATCGTCGTAGAGCCACCGGATCCGCTCTATACCCTGTGGGCCAAAACCCAGGCCGCCGGCACGTTCCCGGAATACATTTCCACCGGCAATTATACCCGCGGCATGGCCTATGGCAAGGTCGGGGGACAGAACCGGCTCTATGTGGTCACCCGCTTTGGCGATCACCGCATCGTCATCCACGATGCCATGACCGGCGACAGCCTCGGCGTCATCGCCAAACCCGCTCAAGCTGAAGGCGTGGGACTCTTTCATCTCAACGCCATAGACGTCTCTGAGGACGGGGTGATCTTTGCCTGTAACATGTCTCTGGGCTCGGATGCCACCCATCCGTTCCGCGTCTATCGCTGGGACGATGAAACCGCCGATCCGGTCACGGTCGTCAGCGATGATGCCGGACTGGGTCGTCTCGGAGATATGTTCAGCGTCTATGGCCGCGCCGATGACAATTCCCTGACCCTGTATGCGGCGGTCAGCGGCGGCAACAAGATCGTCAAATACACCACCGCAGACAATGGCATGACCTTTACGCCCGAGGTGATCACCCTGGCGGACGGCGGGTTCGGATCCGTACCCAATGTGGCACAGGCCGACGACGGCACCCTGTGGGTCAAATCCTACGGTCGTCCCCTGGTGCATATCAATACCGACGGCACCTCGATCGATACCGTGTCCACCGGTGTGGTCGGTACCGGCGCCTCCAAGATCGTCTATGGCAGTGCCGCGGATCAGGAATTTATCGTCGTCTATTATCCGGATCTCGATGGCTCGGGCACAGCCGAAAACCTCGAGGCAGTACTGGTCACCGACGGAGCAGCGAATGCGCGTATCGTGTTCGAATCCCCCTCTATCGGCGCCGTACCCAACGGCAATGGTGTCGGATCGGCAGACTGGACCATGCTCAACGAAGAGAGCATGCTGTTCTTTATCCTCGGTACCAACAATGGCATCGCAGCCTTTACCGACAATGACGATTATGTGCTGGCCAACCTGGACACCCTGTTCGAGGGCGACACGCCCACGCTGCATGAGAATCCCTATGGCGCCGGATTCATCACCGGCACCAACGCCTATGGCGATATCGGCAAATACCAGCGGTTCGACCTCAATGCCGGTGACATGCTCTATGGCATGAAATTCTATTTTGCCTACAAGCATATCGTCGACGATCCGGACACCGTCATGATGGTCGTCAAGGCTGCCACCGAGGCCGGGGCTCCCGGCGAGATGCTGGCCATGACCCGTGTCACCACCGCGGCGCTGGACACCACCATGACGGGCAACATGCTCTTTTTGGGCAATCCGTTGCTGGTCGACGGTCCGGTCTTTGTGGGATTCGAGTTCATGGCCGGGGCCAACGACACGGTGGCCATCTATGCCGACGCCAACGGCGAAGGTGACGGCGCAGACCGTGCCTGGGAACAAACGAGTCCGGACGCCTATCAGGCCCTGAACGATCCCGGCGACTGGTCCTGGCACCTGGATGTGGACCTGTGGATCGCGGCCTATGTCAAGACCGCCATCCCGGTTGCAGTGGAAAAGGACATCCTGGCCCAGCTGCCCGAGGCGTACGAGTTATCACAAAACTATCCGAATCCATTCAACCCGACGACGACCTTTAATGTCAAGCTGCCCCACAGCACAGACATCAAGATCTCCGTCTATAACACGCTGGGCCAGCAAGTCGCGCTCCTGCACGACGGCCAGCTCAGCGCCGGCACGCACAGCTTTGAATTCGCCGGCCATCATCTCTCCAGCGGCGTCTATTTCTACCGCATCGATGCGAAAGAATTTTCGGCGATCAAGAGGATGATGTTGGTCAAATAGATGTTAGAACCCTCCCGGCCTTTCGGGGTCGGGAGGGGGTTTTTATCGAGTGTTGAACTGTTTAGGGACTGTTTAATTGTTGAACTGTTGAATTGTTTAATGGGTTGAAATTTCGAGATTGGTCGATATGATCAGTTCATTGCTTTCGATTAAACAGTTAAACAGTTAAACGATTCAACAGTTCTTACAATTAAACAGTTAAACGATTCAACAGTTCTTCATTAAACGATTCAACATTTTTTTACATCCAGCAATTCATCTTTCTTTCCCACAGTGCATTTCAAACCGAATAATTTATTTTCAAATTAGACAACAACTCGTTATCTTTAATTGGTTAACGATTTTTCAAGGGTGATCAAAGAGGCTTTAAAATGAGTGAAATTTTTAATATTTACTGTGATGAATCTTGCCATCTTGAGAATGATCGTCAGAGAGCAATGGTGCTCGGTGCTGTATGGTGTCCATTGGACAAGCGTAAAGAAATCGCTGTACGCCTGCGGGAAATTAAAAAGAAACATGGACTATCTGCCTCTTTTGAAATCAAATGGACCAAAGTGTCACCAGCAAAAGAAGAATTTTATCTTGAACTAATCGATTATTTTTTTGACGATGATGATCTTTGTTTCAGGGCTCTAATTGTTCCCGATAAAACAAAACTCAATCATAAGGCTTTTCCCGGGCAAGATCATGACAAATGGTATTATAAAATGTATTTTGATATGCTAAAAGTTATTTTTGATCCACAGTCAAGGTACCGTATATATATTGATATAAAAGATACAAGAGGGGCTGAAAAAATAGCTAATCTACATGACATCCTCTGTAATAATATGTATGATTTTTCCCGACGGGTCATTGAACGTTTACAGTTGGTGCAATCACATGAAATTGAACAATTGCAACTGGCTGATCTTTTAATCGGTGCCATCAGTTATTTGAACCGGGGTTTACAAAATAATACAGCGAAACTGGCTATAATTCAAAGAATGCAACAGCGGTCAGGCTATTCACTGACCAAAACAACTCTACTTCGAGAAAAAAAAGTTAATTTATTTCGCTGGCATGCATCGGGATCTTGAGAATGATTGAAAAAATCGACTGGTTGCCTCCATTGGTTTCCTTAACAGATTACAACGGTGATTGGACCACTTACCTTGATGCGCTTTATACGTGGTTTAAACAGGATTTTATTAATAATAAACCGACTTTTCAGGGTCGGCGATTGGGATTGAAAAGGCATCCTCTGACTCTAGGAAAAGAATCAACATTTTGGCACTTTATTTCAGAAGGTAAAATAGAACAAAACAGAACTCCTGATCTTCGACGATGTGAGCGAATTCGATGGCCAAAACCGGTTATCGAACACGTTCCAAATCCGAAAATAAAATGGTGGATCACTGAAATCTAATGAAGAACGGATTCATATTTGGTTGGAAGAAGAGGATTATGTTGTCGTTCTTGCTGATCGTAAAACATACTTGTTACCCTGGACCGCATTCCTGATCACACGGAAACATACAAAGAAAAAATTAAGCAAAGAATATGAAACATATTGGAAAAATCACCCCTAAAATGCTAAAGCCGCCCTTACGGACGGCTTTGTAACTCCTTTTACACATGGTAAATGAGCTGTTAAAAAATAACTAAAATATGGCAATAAATCAAGCAATATTTACAAATAGACAAGTTTTGACCCCGCAAATCGAGTGTAATCCAGGTCACGCGGAAGGTTGTCAGCATAAGATTTCGAGTTTGAGACTTTGAATACTACAAGTATTTGCCTTTGTACTCCTCAACTATTCAACTTTTTAATCACTAAACACCTTAACTCTTGAGACAATGATCATGGCCTTGCATTCAAGCATCGAATGGACCGAAAGCACCTGGAATCCGGTTACCGGATGCACCAAGATCAGTCCGGGCTGCAAAAACTGCTATGCCGAACGTATGGCGATCCGGCTTCAGGCTATGCGGCAAGCGAATTACCGGAATGGCTTTAGTGTGACCTTGCATAAAAGAGCACTCTTGTTGCCTTTAAGGTGGAAAAAGCCGCAAAGAATTTTCGTCAATTCCATGAGCGATCTGTT
>WJMF01000174.1 GCA_014728085.1 Candidatus Zhuqueibacterota bacterium | reverse complement strand
CCGATCCTCCGGAGGTAGAGGCCTGGATGTCGCCCATCACTTCCTCGATCTTGATACTGCCACCTGATGTTTTTGCGGTTACGCTGCCGGCGGCTTTATCTATCTTAATCGATCCGCCCGACGTTTTGGCCTCCACATCACCCTCTACTTGTCCGATGCTGATGGAACCGCCGGAGGTATTAACCATTACAGTACCTTTGCACTCTTCGAGTTTAATACTGCCGCCTGAGGTTTTACCGTTTACCGGACCGGTAATGTTGCCAAAGGCCAGGCTGCCGCCGGACGTCTTGACATCGACGTTGCCGTTAAGGTCATCAACGGAAATGCTGCCGCCGGCTGTGGACAAATCGAGGTTGTACGCCTTTGGAACCGTAACCAGGTATTTTAATTTAATATCGCGACCAAAATGAATAAGGCCTTTTTTCACTTTGGTTTCAATAGTTACATTCGCTCCCTCATGCTCAAAGTTGGTGATTACATTATCCACCAGACTCTCAGAAGCCAGTTTGCGAACCAGTTCAACATCAACGACCGCTTTGTCGTGTGTGCTGATTTCAATCGAACCCCGGTCGGTTTCGATGGTTAATAATCCCCCTTTGCTGACGTTAAAGGATTTTTTTACAGTATCTTCATAGTCAGCCACGCTGCACATAGAGGTTAAAAGTATGAGAAACAAAGCCAGACTGCCCGTCAAAACTGCTTTTGATGATTTCATAAGATTTCCTTTCATGGTTTGGTTCAATCTGTTTTTTTGATATAAATATCACCGCCATTTGCTTTCAGGGTAATTTTATCTCCGCCTTCATTGATTTCTCCGGTGCTGATCAGTTTTTTATCCTCGTTTTCATCGGGAGGTGACTTGGTTAAGGGAAAATCGCTATAGATGTCGAATCGTTTGAAAAGACTTTTTTGCGGGTCAAACCTGATTTCTGCATGGATATACGCTGGTAATTTTGACGGCAGTTTGGCAACAATGCTTCCACCCATGGTTTCCAGATCGACAGCGTGCGGTTTGTTGAAATTTTTCAGAGTCATTTCAAAGTGAATATCACCGCCAAAGGTCTTTACACGAGCTCCGGTTCGAACGTTTTCAAGGACAATTTCGCCTCCCATCGTTTCTACATCAATTTGAGCGCCAAGATTTTCTCCGTTTATTTCTCCGCCTTTGGTCGCGGCGTTTACTTTTCCGTCGATATTTATTATCTCTATATCTCCGCCGGAAGTTACCAAATTGACACTTCCCGTCACGTTCTCTACTTTAATATCGCCTCCTCTGGTTTCGGCCACCACTGATTTTTTACAGTTTGAAATTTGAACATCCCCGCCGGCTGTAATCAGAGAGACACTATTTTCTGCGTCGTTCAGTTCGATATCGCCGCCTGCAGTCCTGATCTCTGTCCGGGCCGCTATCTGCTGTAATTCCACATCTCCTCCGGCACTCGAAGCTTTGAGATTACCGTCGATGTAATAAAATCCGAGATCTCCGCTGGCTGTTTGAATGTTGAAATCTCCATTCATCTGTCTGAGAACAATATCGCCATCAGTGGAATTGATTATTATATTTCCATTTACGCCGGAAAGGGTAATGTCTCCCTTTAATAGATTGATATCCACATCGAATTGTTCCGGAAGCATAATATCCAGTTTGTTATGATCCCGCCGGCCGTGAGGAACCGTTTGAATGTTAATGGTATTGCCTCTTTGCGTGTATCCTCTTTCGACACGTTCAGCGATTTCAGCTGCTTCTTCACGGGTATATGTGTCTATTTCCATATCATGTTTTATTTGTATCGTCTCTTTATTCCAGGCTACAATTTTTATATCCGAATTAAAAGCCTGAATTTCCAGTTTTCCGCCGGGTTGAACGGTAAAAGACTTGCTGATGCCGGCGCTAAAATCGCCGCTGTTTCCCTTGATTTCCTGTGCCCATAAAGTCGTTGAAGCAACCGACAGCATGAGCAGGGTGGCAATCAGTCTGGTCGTTTTCATGTTAGCCCTCTCTTTCTATTTTGATCGTTTTGCTTTCTTCCCGCTCGAGCAATTTTTTTGCATTCATTCTTATATAACTGTTAGAGTCCTGAACGGCGCTTTGCAATACTTTTTCTGTATCTACATCTATTTTTGCCGTTGAGAGCGCTTCCAGAGCTTCCATCCGTAACGGAGTGTTTTGATCATATAGGATGATATTCAGAAAAATATTTTGGATATTGTTATTCAAAGGCAGCATTTTTAATATTTTTACAGCCAGCAGACGAACGCCGGGATTTTTTTCGGTTTCGAGCAACTGTTCTAAACCGGATATCAGATCGTTGTTTAATATATTTTCACTCTTTGCTATGGAAGCTATTGCTTTGACCGCATGCAACCGGACCGCCGGACTGTTTTCTTCAAGGAGCGTGCGCCGTAGCATTTGTCTGATTTCCGGATCACCGGTGTTTCCGCGTAACCGTATATCATTTATGGTATTGTAGGAAATCTCAATTTCTCCGGTTTGAGGATCAAACTTCAACTTGTCGACGCTCGCCAGCATCGGATGGATGGCACTGTTTCGGGTTTGAACGATCTCATTGGCGGTAATAAGGGCTTTATATGGAATTTGATTCATTTTTTCGCCAAAAAGGGTTGTCCTGCCCAACAAGAATCCGACCGCAATTAGAAAAAGTGCAAAACCGATCTGGTAAAGGGGTTTTGGCGTTAAAAAAGTAAAAGAAAATCGTTTCTTTTCCTCCCGTTGCTGCAATTTCAAGCCCACCGTATTGCGCAAAGCCTTCAGTTCATTCTCAGATGGAGTATAAAGATATTCTCTGGGAACCATTGCATAGAATTTTTTCGTCTCCTCCAGGGCTTGCCGGCAACCGGAACAGGAGGTCAGATGCAACTCCAGCTCTGATTTTTCCAAAAGTGAGAGCTCATCGTACATATACAGGATTAATCGTTGCCTGTACGGTTTGCATCTATTTTGCATATATCCCTCGTGTTTAAATGATTGTCATGATTGAACATATAAATGAGACATTTCTTTCTGTAGCTTTTGAACCGCCCGAAACAGGGTGTTTTTAACCGTACCTTCCGCAATTTCCAAAAGGTCGGCGATCTCCTTGATTCTGTATCCCTGCATATGTTTGAGAACAAAAACCATTCTTTGCCTCGCGGAAAGCGTCTCCAGCGCTTTTTTCAATTCCTCTTTGAGTTCATATTCCTGCGCGCTTGTCCGGTTCTCTTCGGCAGAAAGCGCAAATCCGTTTAAATTTTCTTTTTCAGTGAATAAAAGCCATTTTTTCCGCCGGTTGTATCTTCGTTTATTCATAGAACAATTAATGGCGATTCGGGTGAGCCAGGTGTTGAATGAACTGTTGAAACCAAAATCCTTCAGCTTTGTATAGGCTTTTAGAAGAGATTCCTGGTAAACATCCTGGGCGTCCTGGTGATTGTTGAGCATACTTTTTATCATTTGAAAGAGTTTTTTGTCATAACCGCTCACCAATTTTGTAAATGCCTGTTTGTCGCCCATTTGCGCCTGCCTGATATAGAAAATTTCGTCTTTAATCATTTTTTCGATTCCATTTCATATTATTAGACACCTCAAAGCCGGCAAGGTTTGCATAGAGTTTAATTTTAGTACTTTGAAAACTAAAATAAAATAGTTAATTTTAAAATTCTTAAAATCCGGAGTGGTGATGCGACGTTTTCATACGGCCAGAGTTTTTCTTATCAGTGTTGTTCATTTATGCCATGATATATACAGTTCCTTTCTGGCCCCTCTTTTACCCCTTTTGATCGACAAGCTGGGATTCAGCTATTCGCTGGCCGGCCTTTTACCGCTTGCACAGCGCTTGCCCTCTTTGCTTAATCCGTTTATCGGTATTGTGGCCGACCGCGCCGGTATTCGCTACCTGATCATTGCCGCTCCCGCTATTACCGCTGTTTCCATGAGCTTGCTGGGCATGGCGTCTTCTTATGGTGTTTTGGTCATATTGCTTTTAATTATGGGCATCGGGTCTGCATTCTGGCACGTTCCCGCACCGGTAATGGTAAAAAAGGTCTCAGGCGGCCAGGTCGGAAAAGGAATGAGTATATATATGGTCGGCGGTGAAGCCGCGCGTACGCTTGGACCCATTGCGATTTTGACTGCCGTGTCGGTATGGGGCCTGGAAGGAACATATCGTTTGATACCGGTCGGATTTCTCGCCTCCCTGGCGCTTTGGCTAAGCGTTAAGGACCTGCAAATTGGTATCCACCATCCCCCTCAGGACGTTGCCCAAACCACCAAAACATTTACGCCATTTTTTTTGGTTATTGCCGCGTTGTTATTGTTTCGTGCCTGCGCCAAAACGGCCATGACGCTGTTTCTGCCCACTTTTTTGACACATCAGGGGTCAACGTTATGGTCTGCAGGAATTTCCCTCTCCATACTTCAGGCCGCCGGAGCGGCCGGAACGTTGGTTGCCGGCTGGCTTTCGGATCGAATCGGTAAAAACAGAGTGTTGTATATGACCACTTTTGCCGGCCCCGTTGCGGTTTCCCTCTTTCTGCTCAGCACTGGTGTTTTGCGCGTTGTCTTCCTCATCTTTTCGGGAATTGCTCTTTTTGCAGCCACCCCTGTATTGCTGGCTCTGGTTCAGGAAAAAGGGCAGGAGCGACCCGCTTTTATGAACGGCATTTTTATGACGATAAATTTTATTGTTTCCTCGCTGATTGCTGTATTTGTCGGACTGTTGGGTGATCATTTTGGATTGAATACCGCCTTTTGGATTAGTGGCCTGCTCTCCATAGCTGCAATTCCCTTTGTCTGGTTACTGGCCCGACTCTCGTAAGAAATGCTATTCATATCGGGATCATTTTTCTTGTGCATAAAAATAATATTTTATATGTTTAAGAGATAATCAAGCCAATTGAAAGGGATCTGAAATGGTTGAGGCGAGTAAAAAATTATCCGCTCCAAGCGGAATGCAGCTTTCTTTGCTTGTGCTGTTGCGCGTGTTGATCGGATGGCATTTCCTTTACGAAGGACTGGTAAAACTTGCAAATCCTTACTGGACATCAGCTGCATATTTGGCCGAATCACAGGGGATCTTTGCCGGCATATTTAAAAGCATTGTGGCAAACCCCCTGGCGCTTCAAATTGTGGATTTTTTAAATATATGGGGCTTGATCGCAATCGGCCTGGCGCTGATCCTCGGATTCCTCGGTACCATTGCCTCCTTCGCCGGCGCCTTTTTAATTTTACTTTATTATTTGGCAAATCCACCCTTTATCGGCTTTACCTACAGCATGCCGAGCGAAGGGAGTTATCTGATTGTAAATAAAAATTTAATTGAATTTGCGGCACTGTTGGTACTGGCCTTTTATCCCACCAGTAAACTTGTCGGTGTGGACAGATTGATTTTTAAAGCGTAACAGCCGGGAGGGTGTTCAATGAGTAAAAAAAATAAATCGACAGAAAAAAAACCCGCAATCGGTCGCAGAGAGCTGTTAAAGGGCCTGGCCACAGTTCCCGTCCTGGGGGTTTTTGCCTACCAGTATTTACAAAAACAGAATTTCAAAAAGCGAAAAAAACAACAAATCGTATCTGAACTCGGACTCGACGACATAAAAGTTGACCCACCCTGTGTGATCCCGAGTCGGTCGGGGGACCGCCTGCGACTGGGCATCATCGGGTATGGAGGCCGCGGCCGGCATCTTGTACGCGGAGCCGGTTTTGCGCATCCGGACTGGATTAAAGCGAAATCAAAACAAGCCGCTGAAAATTCGCTCAATCGAGAATTGCAGACCTTTATGGAGCAAGAGGATTTGAATGTCGAGCTTACCGCAGTTTGCGATCTGTTTGAAACCCGATTAAACCAGGGCGTTGAAACCTCTGAAAATGAGGTCAGCCCCATTAAGAATAAAAGCAGCCGCAAAGCCAAAGCCTATCGCTATTATCAGGATCTTCTGGAGAGCAAAGATGTCGATATGGTCATTATTGCCACCCCTGATCACTGGCATGCTCCTATTGCCATCAATGCCGCACAGGCGGGAAAACATATTTATCTGGAAAAATGTATCACCCGGACGGAAGAAGAGGTGTACCAGGTAACTGACGCTGTCAAGGAGAGCGGTGTTGTCTTTCAGCTCGGACATCAGAACCACCAATCGGAAAGCCATCTCATTGCTCAACAAGTGGTCAAAAAAAATATCCTCGGCAAGATTACCCTTGTTGAAACCACGACCAACCGCAATTCTCCGGGGGGTGCCTGGGTGTGGAATATCCCAAAGGAGGCCAATCGCCAAACCGTGGACTGGCAGCAGTTTCAATTGCCCGCGCCTCACAAAGTGCCTTTTAGCCTCGAGCGCTTTTTCCGCTGGAGATGCTGGTTTGATTATGGTACCGGACTTGCCGGAGATTTATTGTCGCACGAGTTTGCGGCCATCAATCAAATTCTGCAGCTGGGCATACCCAAAACCGCTGCCGCTTCCGGAGGGATTTATCACTATAAAGACGGGCGCGATGTGCCGGATGTCTTTCACGTCGTCCTCGAGTATCCCGAACGCAACCTTTCTCTTGTTTACAGTGCCACTCTCGCCAACGGCAACTGGAGAGGCCGGGTGATTATGGGGCAGGATGCCACCATGGAAGTGGGAGAGGATGTTCTGGTTAGTGCGGAAATGGAATCGGAGCGCTATCGCAATAAGATTGAAAACGGTATCATCGATTTGTCATTGCCGTTGTTCTCCTATAAAGCAGGAGCGCAAGGCGTGGATGCGGTCACCTCAGCAACGGAAAAGTACTTTAGCAGCAAGGGGCTCTTTTACACCTATCGGCAGGGCAAATGTGTCGATGCCACTCATCTTCATATCAAAGACTGGATCGATTCTATCCGTGCCCGGAAGACGCCAATGTGTCACATTGATTTTGGCTTTGAAGAAGGTATTGCCTGCCATATGGCCACGCAAGCGTATCTGAAGGGCAGAAAAGTAGAGTGGGACCCGGTTAAAAAGCGTATCGTCTAAAACATGACCAATAACGATTCCAAATCGTTGTCCGGCACCTTGACAGAGCTTCTGTCAGGGGGCCGGATAAAGCGCTTCCCACCAGGCCGGTTCATCCTTTAGGTATTTATCGAACCAGGCAATAATGGTCTTGCTCCATTTTAACCGTTTATCAAATGTAAGGATATGGTGATTTTCGCCTTTGACCGTCACCAGCTCTACGTCCCTGCCTAAAAGTTTCAAAGATGTATAAAGCTGATAACTTTCGCCCGGCGGCACATTGGTATCATCGGTGCCATGCAGCAGCAGCAACGGGGTGGTGATTTTGTCGGCGGAATAGAGCGGACTCGCATCCACATAGATATCCTTGCGATTCCATGGAAAACTGTTCGCTGTTGCCACGGCGCTGTACAGATATCCCCAATATCCTTCCCCCCAATAGCCGGCGAGCGAACTGATCCCGGCATGTGCTACGGCAGTAGCGAATAAATCGGTTTCGGTTAAAAGACGCATGGTCATAAAACCGCCGTAGGAGGCACCGATACAGCCGACGCGTTTTGGATCGACAAAACTGTGCAGTTTGAGAAAATATTCAACGCCGGTGATGATATCATCGGCAACGATTTCCCCCCAGTCATTGACATGCAGAGCTGAAAAGTCCTGCCCGAAACCGACAGAACCGCTCGGTTGCATGACATAAACCACATATCCGTTGGCTGCCCACACATTCTTGGGATAGCGGCCGCCAAAGGATCGTTCCACAGGAGTAGTTCCGCCGTAATAGTAGACGATACAGGGGTATTTTTTTTCGGGGTTAAAACCGGGGGGGTAATAAATACGTCCGTAAATAACCCTGGACTCTTTGTTATAAAAAGTCCAGGACTCGACGCCACCAAGGTCCACATTTTTGAAGTGTCCTTCTGCCGGCTCTGCCAGGACTCTGGCTTGTTTGCCGGGTTCATAAATACAGGCTTTATGGGGTGTTGTTACACCGGATCCGATCAGACCGATCACGGAACGGTTTTCGGCGAGGTGAAACGTTTCTATGGCCTCGCAACCTGTGTCGAGATAATTGAAGGCATTTCGTTTGCTGTCATATTGATATAAATGCTGATAGGATTTATCCACCGTCAACACGTAAATATTACCATCAAATCCAGACCATTTTGCGGATACAATACTGGGTTTGAACGATTTACTGATAACATTGACCGATCCCGAAGCAAGATTGTAAACATAGGCCTGGGTATCGTATTCATTCGGCATCAACTGATCCGGAACGTTTTTCCCGATATCTCCAAATAAACTCGGGCCTCCCGTCATTAACAGTTTTTTTCCATCCGGAGACCATTCCACATCAGATAGCCAGTACCCATACCAGAGGGAATCAAGCGACATGTTATCAAGATCGAGCAGAAACAGCTGGTTCTGAATATAGGGACGGTTATTCAATTCTTCAACCCGACGCTGGAAGATCAGCTTTTTGGCATCGGGACTTATGCTGCTTAAATGCGTGGATAAATTTCCGCTGGTCAATTTTGATACGGTTCCCTGAGGAACATTGAGTCGATATAGATATTGTTTGTTGCGCCAGCCGGGAATTCTGTCCATTAGCGCAAGATGTCGTTTTAAATCATCCCCGGATTTTGCCGTTTCCTGGGCTGAAAAGATAACAAAGGAAGCATTCGGTGCCCATCTGTATGCTCTCAGGCCTTCAAACGCTTTAAGGATTGCATTTGATGTACCCGCTTTTGTGTCCACGATCCAAAGCGTGCTGTTGCCGTTTTCTTTGGTCAGATAGGAATAGGAATTTCCTCCCGGAATCCATTTAAAGGAAGAGATTGTATAACCGCCGCGTAGTGTTTTTTCGAGCGTCCCTTTTTCCAGATTATAGAGTTCAAGCCATTCTTCACCCGACGGGTTTTTCGGAGTCTGATGTTTGATGGTTAGCGCCGCGTATTTTCCGTCTGAAGACAGCTGTATATTGGTCGGTTTGGGAGCTTCTAAAATATCCTCCATGCTGATGTGTTTATCAGGTGTGAGTGAAATCTGTAAATCGCTTTTGTTTTGAGTTATCATTTCACTCTCGATCGTCGCGGGCTTGTCCAACAGGGGACTGTAAAACGACTTGATAACAACTCTGTGTTTCCCGGGCTCCAGGTCAAAGTGAAAACGAGTCCGGGTAAGGAGTGTATCCTGAACCATCTCATCTTCGATGCGCTCTCCGTCCTGCAGATGACCGTCGAAAAATAGTTGAAATGGTTGTGCCGAGACCAAGCCGTAATCGGCCTCAATCCATTTTTGTGTTTGCAGATAAAAGACGTAATAGATTAACTGCGGCAGAGTATCCTGTTGCAAGGGCTGAAAAAAAGTATTTCTGGTTTCGGCGTCAAGAATATTCCAGGTGAATTTCTCATCCTGGGACCAATTCAATACATCCCCTGAACGGGGAAAAAGCCGGGTGGCATCCAGAGGCTGCAACTCGACGATGTCTTTGACCTGTAAAGAATCCCGATAGAAAGCCGGATAGTGAATCTCTATCGGACCGGCATAGAGATAGTGCTGTACTTTAAGCGTGTCGCTTTGCCCTGCAGCATAACTATTGGCGCAGAAGAATAATGTAATCATTACAAAACGAAAAATATGGTTTTGTCTATTCATCTCATCCTCATCATTGATCACTATTTGCACGAACCCATTCGATGGTATCTCCGGTTTTGATGTTGTATTTATCCGTAAATCCCGATATCACCTCGACGACATATTGCGCCGGTTCTGTAGATGCATAACCATTGGTGGTGAAAGGGGTTGTATATTTGTGTATGGTTACGATCTTTTTGGATGCATCGGCAAACAAAATATCCAGCGATATGTAGGTGTCCTTCATCCAGAAAGAGCGCGGTTCCTCGTTGTCGAAAAGAAAGAGCATGCCTTGATTTTCCTGCATCTCTTTGCGAAACATCAATCCAAGTATGATTTTATATTCTGAATCGGCAATTTCAATGTCGATTTTTTTCAAAATACGATCATTACGCCTGAACAACAGCTCGCCCTGCCTGGTAAAGTCATAAAAGGTAAAGGATTGGTTTTTGCCTTTATCCGTTTTGTGTTCAAGTGCCAGGGTGACGATGACCAGGAGCAGAATCGGAAGACCTATCCATACGATCACCTTCTTTTTTTTGCCTTTCATTCGTTTATTCCTTATAACAACTGTTGAAAGCCGTTTTATTCACTTGCCTGTTAACTCTATTTGTTTTAATAAAGCTTTGAAAGCGTTTTCTGCAGATTGTTCCAGAGGTGGTTCAGGTGGTGTTGATCGGTTTGAATATTACCGACTGCAATTCTGATCACATACTCTTCATTCAGCCTGGTGTGGGAGATAAAATATTCTCCCTTTTCATTGATCGTCTGCAAGAGTTCTTTGTTCAGGCGATTCAATTTTTCCGTATCATTCAATCCATGCGGATGAGCGCGAAAACAGATGGTGCTAAAGGGGGTAGGTGCCATTTTTTCAAAATCAGGATGTTGATCGATTTTGTTTGCCAAATCCTGTGCCATCTCGATTGCGTTGCGAATTCTGTTTATGATCCCCTGTCTGCCGAAATACTGCAGCACAAACCATAACTTAAGAGCGCGAAATCTGCGTCCCAGCTGCATGCCATAGTCCATGAGGTTCTCAACCCGGTGATCTTCCAAAGTTCGCAGATATTCGGGTATCAGACTAAATGCCTCTTTCAGAATTGCCGGTTTTCTCGTATAAAAGGCGCTGAAATCAATGGGCACGAAAAGCCATTTGTGCGGATTCATCACCAGAGAATCAGCCTCCTCGCATCCCTCGAGTACGTTTTGATATTCCGGTACAATGGCAGCAGAGCCTCCATAAGCCGCATCGACATGGAGCCAGAGGTTCTCTTCGCGGCATATTGCGGCAATATCCGGAATGGGGTCGATGCTGGTGGTAGAGGTCGTACCTACCGTCGCCACGACACAAAACGGCAATTGACCGTTTTTTCGGTCTCTGCGGATGTTTTCACGCAGCAGATCGGCTCTGAGGCGGTACTTGTCATCGGTTTTGATTTTACGGACATTTTCCAGACCCAGCCCGAGAGCAATTGCTGCCTTTTCCACGGAGGAGTGTGCCTGGTCCGAGGTGTATAAAATCAGGCGTTTGCCGCCGTACATCCCCTTTTCCCGTATATTTTGCGGACTGATCTCCTGCCGGGCCGCTGCAATGGCGTGAAAGGTGCTCGTGGAAGCGGTATCGTAGACAATGCCCCAGAAACTTTCCGGCATCCCGATCATCTGTCGTAACCAGTCCAGGGTTATCTTTTCCAGCTCGGTTAATGCCGGACAGGTTTTCCACAACATGCCGTTAACATTCAAAGCAGCCGTGAGCAATTCCGCCAGGACGGCCGGGCCGCTGGAAGAGATGGAAAAATAGGCCAGAAATTTCGGATGATTCCAATGGGTAACGCCGGGCATGATCACATTCACAAATTTTTCGAAAATCTGTTCCATAGAACCGGCGTTTTCAGGCGGTTTTTTGCTAAAGGATTCATACAGCCAGCCCGGTTCCACCTGTGGCAATACGGCATAGGATTCTATCTCATCGCGGTAGGCGGCGATCCAGTCGATCACCATTTGCCCCGCCTTTTTAAACTCGTGAGCGGGCATATCTTTTAACGTTTCTTGCATAGCCGGGGATCAATTTTTGCTTTGAACAATTTACATTAAAATACAAAACGATTTGTTTAAAACCAATGAAATATATTGCCGCAACAGCGACCAAAACACGGGTTCAATTTCACCTGTTTTTCAAATTTATCTTCATGGAAAGTGTTGCATACTTGTATAGATATCGCCCATGACCTGTATTTTTTATGACAGATTGACAATTTTTGTTTCTTAAACGAAAAATATTTCTTAACATTACTTATCATGCACAAAAAAATCTTGAATCATTTTCTCATCGTCCGAAAGCTGAAAGAGCTTTATCTGCTTTCTTTTGTCGTTTTTACCAGTCTGGTGCTCTTATACCTGGGAGTAGTCGGTGATGCCTTGTTTCAACTCCCCGTAAATACCAAGTACATTGTCATTTTTTTTAAAGAAGCGCTTCCGCCTTTTATCGTGCTGATGGTGGCATGGTATATCGCCCTGACCAGGCGAGACCCTGTCCGGCAACAGGAGATGCAGTGGTTGTTCAGCCTTCCTGTGAAAAATACTCCGTTGTGCCTTTATTTTTATTTTGAGAATTTTTTCCGTTTTATTTGGGTCTGGATTTTTACACTTTTGCTCGTGGCCATTTTATATGCCGTTGCGCCGCCCGGGTACCTGGCCCGGCTGGCTGTGATGATGTTATTGCTCTATATTATCCTCATTCAGCTGCATCCGCTTTTACATCTTAATCTTTCCGTACACAAATTTTTATCCTCATCTCATACCTTTCCGCAAAACAGCCATCCCATTATGGCTTTGTTGATTGTACTGGTTTATTGTTTTGTTCTGGTGGGAATGCTTGCTATGCCGGCCTGCATCACCGGACAGTGGTTTGCCGTTTCGGTGTTTTCGGCATTATTGTTCATAGGGATCAATACTTTTCTGGTTAAAATTTTTCTGGAAAAATGGCAATTTATTCACTTTGCTCAATCCTATCGACACACACGAAACCATTCTGCAAAATTGAACCTGCCGCTAAGGCGCCTTCTCCGTTTTAATCCCTTGTTGTTAAAAAGATCGTATCAGTTGCTGCGCCGTACCGGAGCCGCGACTTTATTTCTCACCGCGTTATTTATGGCTTTGACCTATTTGGTCAGCATGAATAATCCCCGACTTTTGGAGGCATTGTATGTTCTTTACTATTTATTGCTTTTTTATACGATTTTTATCGCTTTTCGCTTGTTACACGATCACCATCCGGCAAGTGAATCAAAGCAATTTTTGTATTCCCTGCCGGTTCGCCGTCCGGGCCTTTACTTTTCCCTTTGGGTACCCGCTGCCTTTCTGACAGCGGTCGTCTTTTTGGTTCTGGTTGTTTTCGTGTTTAGCGCCCGGCAGGTACTGTCAATATCAACTTTTATGTTTTATGGTAAAACCTGGCTCAGCGCTCAGGTATTGCTGCTGGCGGCAGTACATTTCGCCATGATTCATTATCCGGATCATGCCAAAGCGCAAAAGAGGTACACATACTGGATATTGCTGTTGATCGTATTGTCCGCTCTGTTTTATCCTTATCGCTTTGTGGTCGCCATCGCTCTGTTGACCATCAGCGCAATTCCTCTTTTTAAAGTCAGGTTTTTTGGTTATTCAGGTATTTCAGGTTGAAATGTCTATGTATGCAAGGAAATGCTATGGTTTTACCGCAAAACGAATTTTTAGAGGTTGACCGGATTACGCTCGCCTATGGCAAACAAGCGGTTCTGCAGGATCTTACCCTCAGCCTGCCAGCCGGTGAATTCATCGGTCTGGTCGGGCCCAATGGTGCCGGAAAGACGACCCTGTTGCTCGGTTTGTCCGGACAATTCAAGCCGTTGCGAGGCAACATCCGCTTTCAACAAAAGGATATTTATAAAGAAAATTTGCTCTACAAGGAAAAAATCGGCTATGTTCATGAGCGCCCGTTTATCTATTCCTTTTTGTCCGTAGAAGAGTATCTATATGTGGTGGCAACGCTAAAACATATTACAGCATCGCGGATCGATGATGAAATCAATCGCGTATTGGATCATGTTTGTCTGGCTGATGAACGGAATAAACCGGGCTCTGACCTTTCCATGGGAATGCAGAAAAAACTAGTCATCGCTTCTGCCATGATTGGCAATCCCGAGCTTGTATTTTTAGATGAAGCGTTGAATGGTATCGATATCGAGAGTGCGTACCGGATAAAATCGGTTCTGCGCGATTATGTCAGCAATGGCGGAACCGTTGTCCTGTCCACACACACGCTCGAGGTGGTGGAGAAAATTTGCAGTCGCTATGTGATTATGAAAAAAGGTGCACTGGTTGCTGATATCGATGCCGGTCTGTTCCGCCGGCAACAGAACGTTGACCTTGAAAACTATATTATGAACTTGCTGGGAAAAAAATAATAAAAGGGTTGCATTGATGAATCTGAGCGCTTACTATTTAACAATAGAGAGATAAACGGTTCAGTTAAAAGGGGAAGAAAATGAAGACCTTACTTGTCACGGTCGGAATGATTCTGATTTTTGTCTCCTGTTCATCCGATGACGGCAATACGTTGTATCCGGCAAATCCAAAACCGCTGCTACGGACAAAATTCATCAAATTACCTCTGGGGGCAGTCAAACCGGAGGGTTGGCTCTATAATCAGCTCGACATCATGCGACAGGGGTTGACAGGGCATCTGGAGCTCTTTTGGCCCGATTTGATCCATTCCGCCTGGAAGGGAGGAGACGGCGAGGCATGGGAACGCGGCCCCTATTATCTGGATGGGCTGGTTCCGCTGGCCTTTTTGCTCGAAGATGAAGAGCTGAGAAAGCGGGTTGATGTCTGGATTGACTGGATCGCTCAGAGCAGCAGAGAGGACGGCTGGTTCGGGCCGGAAAAAAATAATGACCGCTGGCCCCTGGCTATCGCCTGCAAGGTTTTGATGCAATATCATGAAGCAACGGCCGATCCGCGCGCCCTCGATATTATAGAAAAATATTTCCGCTACCTTCATTCGCATGAACCGGACTGGCCCGACAGCACCTGGCGCGGCGTTCGCGCCATGGAACATGCCGTGAGCGGATATTGGTTGTACCGGCGGAGCAAGGATCGTGATATCCTGAAAACGATAAAATCTATTCAAAAAAACAGTTATAGCTGGACGGCATATTATGAAACATTTCCCTGGGACTCGGCAGCGGTTGCAAATGAAACCGTCCCTCACAACTGGAAAGCAGAGGGGCTCACAGCTCACGTGGTCAATAATGCCATGGCCATCAAGTATCCGGGCCTGTGGTATCAGCAGAGCAAAGACGATCGTTTTAAAAATGCGATCTATGAGGGACTGGATGCCTATGACCGCCATCACGGCCAGGTCGGGGGGAGGTTTTCCGGTGATGAGCACCTCTCAGGCAAAAGTCCGGTTCAGGGAACAGAGCTCTGTGCCGTGGTCGAGCTGATGTATTCAATGGAAAAGCTGTTCGAAATTTTTGGTGACGTCGCTTTCGGAGACCGG
This sequence comes from Candidatus Zhuqueibacterota bacterium, assembly GCA_014728085.1. Taxonomy (GTDB): domain Bacteria; phylum Zhuqueibacterota; class Zhuqueibacteria; order Residuimicrobiales; family Oceaniaggregativiventaceae; genus Oceaniaggregativivens_A. Next base: position 1,588 of record WJMF01000174.1, on the reverse strand, counting down.
CTGGAATTACTGGCGTATAATGCACTTTCGGGAACGATGACGCCGGATGGATGGGCGCATCAGTACGATCAGCAGAGCAATCAGGTACTGGTGTCGGTCGCGGAACGCGACTGGAGCACAAACGGACCCACCTCGAATATCTATGGCCTGATGCCCAACTATCCCTGCTGCCTTGCCAACCTGCATCAGGGCTGGCCAAAGCTGGTGCAGCATATGTGGATGGCTACCCGGGATCAGGGATTGGTTGCTGCTGTTTACGGCCCCTGCGAGGTCACGGCACGCGTCGGCGACGGTAAAACCATTATGATCGAGGAAATTACCGATTATCCTTTTGCCGATTCGATTCGGTTTCGAATTCACACCGATGAGCCGGTGTCATTCCCCATTTATTTTCGCATCCCAAAGTGGTGTAACGGCGCCAAGCTTGCCGGCAAAAGCGTTGCGTTGCAACCGGCAGCCGGAGAAATCGCTATGCTGAAGCAAAGCTGGAGGGATGGAGATGAGATTACCCTGAGCTTGCCGATGCCATTGCGCGCAGAGCGCCGGTTCAACGGTTCGGTTTCGATTTTGCGCGGACCGCTTTATTTTGCCCTGCGCATCGGCAGAAATTACCGGGAAATCGAGCTCGAGGGCAAACATATTACGAGCATCGATTATTCCGGAGCCGTTGATTGGCATATTGAGCCGACGACGGCTTGGAACTATGCCCTGCAAATTAATCCTGAATCACCGCAAGGCAACATCCGCATTGAAATCAATCCGGTACGCAAATATCCTTTTGCTGATTTGGGAGAGCGGCTTTACGACACCGCTGCGCAAAAACAGATCACCTGGCTCGATCCCGCCCCGGTCGTCTTGCGCGCCTGGGCAGCGCGTCTTGTCGATTGGACGATGAAAAATCACTCTGCCGACGTTCCACCAAAAAGTCCGGTAAACGCCAGTCAATACATCGAACCGGTTACTCTGGTTCCCTATGGCTGCACGCGCCTGCGCATTGCCGAATTTCCGGTTTTGCAGGAATAAACTACGGCTCTCGGGTTGCAACATTTCTCCGGCTGTCCGCAGGTTCCCGGGTGTGGAGCAACGCAATGGAATAAAAAACGGCTGGTCGAAAAAACGCGGTTTAATTTTGTAAAACATTTCCATAGCCCCCGCCCGGGGCTTGAGAAACCAGGGGGTTGTATCAAAAGGGTTGATAAAAAGAATTAATAATCCAATAATATCAAATACTGTGCAAGAATGTGAGTTATCACTTATTCAAAGCTAATTAAAACCGCCGAGATCGCCGAGGAACGCTGAGAAAAACAGAATTATGTAAAGAGATAAAACACTTATAATTCGTTGTTTATAAATTTGTTATCTTTGTTGTTGTGATTATTCCCTGATAAAAGTTTTTCCCTACATCAATCAAGTAATGAAAAAGTCTCAGCGATTCCTTTGCGGTCTCGGGTGCGCCAGGCGAAGCCTGGGATATCTTGTAGACTGAAAGGAGTCTACCTTGACAATTGCCTGTTTATCATGTAGTCGATTAAGCGCAGATCGGGGTAACCCGGCCTGCGAAGCCTTATGAGACGAAAGTGCGAGCCGT
>WJMF01000032.1 GCA_014728085.1 Candidatus Zhuqueibacterota bacterium | reverse complement strand
TACTACCGCTTGAAAAGAAACAATTCTTATTTATTTATCGGCAAACTCTGTGCCATTTACACAGAAGAAATCACAGGAGTTGTTTTTTATTGAATTACAAAATCGAAATTAAATACATATTTTCGTACATGTAATAATTGAGATACATTCGCGTCATTTTTTTATGACAAGGCGATCCGGTCAGTAGAAATGGAACTCGAAAATGCTTGTATTCGACCTTTATTTTATATTTTAAAGCAAAAAAAGTGCTAAATATTTCACTTGTAAAGGGAAATATAAAAATAATTACTAAAATAAAAAAAATCTATTATCAAATAGTTAAAAACATTGATAAAGAATAAATGCAATTGAGAATATTTGTATTTATTTTGCTCTCAATATCGTCATTCTTGATTAAGCTTGACTATTGAGTGTAAAAAAATTATGACACCGAAAAAAAAGCGCGACGGGTACATGTTTAAATGCCGGATAAGAAACCAGACAGTTTCAGCAAAAGCCCGAGAGTAAAAAACACTCATATCCTTTACGACTCTGATCCACATCAAAAAAGATAGCTTTTTATGCATATATTGGCTATTTTGTATGTGAACCATCAAAGATTGCTTTACATTCATCTTTGAGCTCACAACAAATAATACCGATGCATTGAGGGTTAAAAGCACTCGGCGATGACCAACAAGATCCCGGGAACCTTTTTGAAAAAAAGAATAAAATCATCCCAATGCCTCAATTGCGGCCAGCAGATCGATAACAGTAATTTTTGTCCTTATTGTGGCCAGGAAAATCACTCTAATCAGATCTCTATTTGGACCATGGTGCGTGATTTTTTTGGGGATTATTTTGCCTTTGATTCAAAATTGTTCAAAAGTATCGTGCCTTTATTGTTCAAACCGGGATTTTTGACCGCCGAATATGTCAGAGGCAGGCGCAAGAGCTATGTCGCTCCTCTTCGTCTTTACATTTTCGCGACCTTTATTTTTTTCTTTATCACCGGAATATCCGGACTTTTAAACACCGAATCCCATGAATTATTCGCCACTAAACGCTATCAACAGGCTGCCGGCGACTCGTTGCATGTAATCCTTAAAGAGTTTGAAAATACAGGAAAACTACAAGACCGGGAGCGGCTCGAACATCAGTTCAAGCATGCTATGGATCAGATTCTTTCTCCATCCTCAGGCAGAGTGATTTATGGCCAAACCAAAGTGGGGATGACTGACAGTACATCTGAAAACCAGCTTACCGCAAACGTCGATACTATGGATGGCTCTTTTTCACAATTTTTGCATAACAAGGCTGAACGAATGGAAAACCTGGGCGAGCAGGGAGAACAGCTTTTGTTGCAATCCATCATCGACAACATTCCCAAGGTACTATTTCTGCTTTTGCCGGTGTTTGCCATGATACTTTATATGCTGTATATACGGCATTCCCGTTATTATATCGAACATTTTGTCTTTTCCCTGCACGTCCACACGTTTATCTTTGTTTTGTTGATTTTAGCACTGCTGATGCCGTTCGACTTTATGCCCTGGATCGTGGTTTTGGGTACGCATCTTTATCTCTTTGCTGCATTGGTACGGTTTTACGGCCAGGGATGGCTCAAAACCGGATTTAAATTCGCGCTCTTGATGACCAGCTATGTGATTTGCTTGATTCCGGCGTCCATCCTCTTGGTGATTTTGGCGCTGTCGACAATGTAAGAGATCACTGTCGCGGGCGCACTACCCAATCCGGTATAGTGGATTCGATTTCAGAGTTCGAGCACAAACCACGGAATGGCTCAAACCATGATAGTCTTTTAAAAGTAAATGAAATCAGGAGAATGTATGAAACAAAGTATGGGTGTTTTTCTCGTCTTGCTTGCTGCCCTGGCTTGTGGATGCAGCAATAATAATCCTGTCCTTATTGACGGAGAATTGAAACAATGGCACAACGTCATCCTGACCCTGAGCGGTCCGTTTGCCAATGAAACCGATACCGATCCCAATCCTTTTACGGATTATCAGATGGACGCGATCTTTACACATGAATCAGGCAAGCCTGTTTACAAGGTGCCGGGATATTTTGCCGCCGATGGCAATGCTGCCGAAACCTCGGCAGAGAGCGGTGATAAATGGCGCGCACATCTTTGTCCGGACAAGCCCGGAAGATGGGATTATAAAATAAGTTTTCTGCATAAAGGAAATCCCACCGAATGGGATGGGTTACAAGGTCAGTTTACGATCGATTCCACCGACAAGGCAGCTCCTGATTTACGGGCAAAAGGACGGCTCGAATATGTGGGAAAACGTTATCTGCGATTTGCCGGATCGGGGGAATTCTTTATCAAAGCGGGTGCCGATGCCCCTGAGACACTGTTGGCCTATAAAGATTTCGATGGCACTTTTGCTGCCAAAAAAGCAGGTGTCATGAGAAGCGGAGAAGCAATGACCACCGACCTGAAAACCTGGGAACCGCATATCCGGGACTGGCAACCCGGCGACCCGGTATGGCAGGGAGAAAAAGGCAAAGGCCTGATCGGCGCCATCAACTATCTCTCCGCAAAGGGCTGTAATGCTTTTTCGTTTCTCACTTACAATGCCGGCGGCGATGGCGATAATGTCTGGCCACATGTGAGTCGCGAAGACAAGCTGCATATGGACTGTTCGAAACTCGACCAGTGGGGAATCATTTTCAGCCATGGTACTGCCAAAGGCATGTATCTGCATTTCAAATTACAAGAGACGGAAAATGACGATCTCAACCATAAAAACGAGGAATCCAGACAACAATCCCTGGACGGAGGTGAGCTCGGACCGCAAAGAAAACTCTATCTGAGAGAACTGATCGCACGATTTGGCCACAATCTGGCCCTGAACTGGAATCTCGGCGAAGAGAATACCCAATCCACCGAGCAGATCCGCGCTATGGCCCGCTTTATCAGAGAGACAGATCCGTATGACCACAATATCGTACTGCACACCTATCCCAACGATCACGAAAAAGTCTATGGGCCCCTTTTGGGTGACAAGAGCGTATTGACCGGGCTTTCCATTCAAAACAGCGATGTCTCGACCACGCATGAGGAAGCGGTGCACTGGGTAGAACGCTCTCAAGCCTCCGGACACCCATGGGTGGTCGCCCATGACGAACCCGGTAATGCAGCCACCGGGACACCAGCTGACCCGGACTATCCGGGCATGGCGCAAGCCGCCGAAAAGCTGAACCAGAGTAAAAACAGTCCCAAACTCCCCACTGTCGACCAGGTGCGCAAAGAGGTCTTGTGGGGCAATCTCATGGGCGGCGGGGCCGGCGTCGAATATTATTTCGGCTATCGACTGCCGGAAAATGACCTCGCAGCGGAAGACTGGCGCAGCCGCGATCAAACCTGGACCTATTCTGCTATCGCTCTCGATTTTTTTATGAACCACTCCATTCCATTCTGGGAAATGCAAAATGCAGATGAGCTGGTGGGAAACACGCAACATGACAACAGCCGCTACTGTCTTGCCAAACCAGGAGAGCTTTACCTGATCTATCTCTTGTCCGCTGATCCGGTCACCCTGGATCTTTCCCGGGCCAGGGGCGAGTTTAAGGTCCATTGGTTTAATCCCAGAACAGGAAAAGACTTTCAGGTTCGAACGCTCAACGGCGGAACGGCTGTCGACCTCGGAACCCCTCCTGAAAATGATGAACAGGATTGGGTGATCCTGGTCGGCAAAAATTAAAAACATTCAAACTTGAAAAAAGGGGTATAGATTATGAAAACTCGATCCCTGGTTATGATCATCTTGATGTTCATACTGGCAGCTTTTGCTCAACAGAGGGAAGCAGAGCCGGTCACGCTGCAAGCCATTTCCGAGAACCTGTATCAGGTGCTTGGGGGCAGAGGCGCCAATGGCGGAGCGTATATCGGAGAAAACGGTGTGCTGCTTATCGATACCAAAATGACCCGGGAATCACAGCAACAGGTCTTTGACGAAATTGGTAAACATACTGACCTCCCCATCCGTTATCTGATCAATACACACAGCGATGGCGACCATATCAATGGCAATGTGTTTTTCCCCGAATTAACGATCATCATTGCACATGAAAACTGCCGCGCCGATTTTTTTAAACCCAATAGAAGAGGAGAGCCCTCTGACTGGACAACACCCGCAAAGATCGGCTTTGTCCCCTCTCTGACCTTCCGCGATAAAATGACTCTCTATCTGGGTGAAAAGCACATCGAGTTGTGGTATTTTGGCGTGGGACATACCACCGGGGACGCCGTGGTCTATTTCCCTGAGGAAAAAACCGCTTTTCTCGGTGACCAGGTCTTTAGCGGCCGGCCCCAGCTGATTCATTCCTATAAAGGCGGAAACTCGTTTCAGCACGTTCAGACCGTGCAAAGAATGCTCGATACCCTGGATGCTGAAAAATTCTGCACCGGCCATTCTGATATTCTCAGCCGGCAGGATCTGCAAAATCATATTACAGAGATGAAATCCCTGCAGGACAAAATCAAACAAATGGTCGGGGCACAAAAAAGTCTGGATGAGATAAAAGCTGCGTTCGAGGAAAACGAGGGCAGACTGATAGAGTCGATTTACTCGGAACTAAAAAGCCGTTGAGCAGGGATCCAGCGAGTCGTATGGTATTACGGGATGGCCGCAGCGGTCAATGGCTGCGTTTCGAACACCCTGTGCGTACCTATATCGTAAAAAATGCAGATGATGTCATTCCGGCACTGGAGGATGTGCAAACTGCTGTCGAACACCAGGGTCTGTATGCAGCCGGTATGATCGCTTATGAGGCAGCACCCGCATTCGATCCATCCTTACAGGTCCGGCAGGAGAATGATTTCCCGTTGCTATGGTTTGGCTTGTTCGACCGGATAGACCGCTGTACCCTGTTCGACCAGGATGTAAATCCACCGCAAATGGACTGGCAACCATCCATTGCACCGTCAGAATATGAGCAAGCCCTGCGAGAGATCAAAACCCAGATTTACCAGGGCAATACCTATCAGGTCAATTTCACCTATCG
>WJMF01000173.1 GCA_014728085.1 Candidatus Zhuqueibacterota bacterium | reverse complement strand
TTTCGCCACCAGAAAACAGATTGTGATTTTTGTCACAATTTTGCTACATTCTGATACACTATTTGTTTGTATGTTCAAATATTGAACAAAAAGGTCTTGACAAAACTCTTTTTTATTTCTATCTTTTTTGTGATGGCATAATTCGCACTTTTTTTTACATTTATCGTTCTTTTTTCAGTGTCATTTAAAAGTGTATTCATATAATACATTTTATGACACTTGTGACATCTTTTTCGACTTGACCGATGAGGCGATTTTTTCTTTTGTTTTAATGCTATAAAAAACAAAAGTTTAAAATTTACAAAGCTGGCCAAATATTTTCCTCCGTGGCATAAAACTTGCTTTTTTTTATGTAAAGTCAGGAAAAGGGCATAAAAGGGTGGTGGCTATGGAAGAATTATTCTATTTTTCATCTGCCGATTTAGTGGTACGTGTAAACTATTTCAGGGAGGAAAATACACTTCATTATGTTACGCATCGTGAGATTTTTATAGAGGAAAGAAAGATCGTTGAAAATTATCTGCTCGTTTACTTTGCAGACGAAAAAACCGACTATTATATGAATTATCCTTCTACATTTATGTATGGAGGAATTGACGAAGGTCTGACCAAACAATTGCGTTTTTATCGGGTACATGGAACCCTGAAAAATGTTGTCTCAAAGAAACAGGTTATCGATGTTCAGGTTAAAACGCTGATCCATAAATCACTAAGCAATTATTATTTTGACCGCATCGGTGATAAATTGCTGGAACTTCGCAAGGCGATTCAAAATAATAACGATTTTGAAACGCTGGAGAACCTGATCCGAGTCATTAAAGAAATGTTGCAGGCCTACAATGAGAATACCGGTCAGAACGTCAGCATTTCAAATATTCTCCCTTTGGAATTGGAAAATAAATATAATAAGGAATAGGTTCGTGCAAGAGGGTCTGTTTAGGAGTAAAGATTGATTTTGGGGGAAATAAAGGAGCCTGAAATATGAAATTCTTTCGTTATAGCATCTTTTGCTTGCTCATCTTGGTGGTCTCATTACAGGCACAGCTTGCAACATCTTCAACTCCTGCCCGATCCAATATGAGTATCGGATTAAACCTCGGTGCGGCCAAACCCTTTTGCGATATACAGCATACCGGTGCAGGGCCGGGATTCGAATTTATGTTTAATCTCGAGCTCGGCTCCAAATTCGGGCTGGCGTTCGCCCTTGGATTTCAGGAACTGAATGACGGATTTACCTATAACAGTTTCGAAACCAACATGTTTACCGGGGATTTCAAGCTGAATTATTTTATCGTTTCCACAGCATCTCTTCGTCCCTATGCCTTTATCGGCCTCGGCGTACACAATTACCAGTATCGAAAGACAAAAAACTGGGCAATCGGAACGCTGGATGATGAACGCTATTACGACGGTGCTTTTATTTTTGGTGGGGGGCTGGATTATTTTATCAACAAAAAAATGTCATTGACAGCATTTGCCGATTACAGATTTACAACAGGCGATTTGCTGGACGGAGCCTATTCAGGGGAATCGAACGATGGTTACCTGAACACCCGCCTTGGCTTTAATTATTATTTTGGCCAGCCACAACGCCGCCGCGATGATCTTCTGGCGCTGCAACCGGCTGAAATGGAAGAGGTTGAACCCCGGGAAACCACACCCCCGGAACGCACGGAAACCTTTGAAGAGTTGGTCACCAATATCGACAAGATGGAGAACTATGAGGGTGAATTGGGGATGGAGCAGTATATCGTCCTCAAGTCCAGAATCGATGAATTGAATTATATGGTTCAGGAAAAAGAGGAAGAAATTCAGGAATTGCGTGCCAGTCTCAATCTCAAAAATCAACGCATTTCACAATTTGAATCCAGCGGACAATATGGCACCCGAACCTATACCGATGACAGTGGGTTTTCTCCCGTCTATGAACAGGGACTGCGCTCCTTTTACTCGCGCAATTATGACCAGGCCATTTCGACTTTTCGCCAATTGCTGAATAATTATAGCGGCCATAAACTCGCCTCAAACTGTCAGTACTGGGTCGGCGAATGCATGTTCGGCAAGGGAAACTATTCCGGTGCCGCAGAGGCGTTTCATAAGGTTTTTGATTTTTCTTTTTCCTATAAAAAAGACGACGCCACCCTGATGCTGGGAAGGTGCTATCTTAAACTCAACGATCCGGCAAGAGCCCGCAGCTATTTTCAGGGCGTTATCGATGATTATCCCAATAGCGAATACGTGGAAAAAGCCCGTGAATGGCTCCGCAGAATCGGCTGATCAAACCAACAGAACAAACACCTGTCAACGCACTGCGATCTCTTTTCCCGCCCAAAGAAAGTAGTCGTTTCTTCCGCAACGTATAGCTCTATCAAAAAGGATTGCATAAAACCAAAAGTAATCATAAAATGGTATTAAAATTTGTCCGGGAAGATTTGATATCACTCGAGTTTAAGGCTGGTTAAACCCGCCGGGTTTGCTGGGAATCTTTTCATTTTTATCCACTATCGTCTGTGTCGATATCTATTTCGATTCGAATCGATACGCTCCATCCCAATTCGGAGGAGGCGGGTTGGCGATATAGTCGAGGCATCGTTGTGAATAGAGACGTGAGGGGCCGTCATTCGGTTTTTGACGCAATATCCAGCGAAAATGTATCAGCGCATCTGCCCACTGCCGTTGTCTGTACGCTTTTAATCCCCTGGAAAAATGTTCGATCAATTCCCCCTGATCATCCATACTTTGCTCATCAGCTGCAAGGAGTTCGTGAATGGTGATGGCTTTTGACTTTCCCTTGACGCGAACATAATCCAGTTGGCGCAATCCCCATTGCTCAGGTATAGCCCGTCTTGTATTTTCACTGATGATGATCGTCGTATCGTAGAGTTTATTGGCACCTTCCAGCCTCGAGGCGATATTCACTTCATCCCCGATGACGGTATAATCGAATAGCTGACTCGATCCCAGGTTACCCACGATGACTTTGCCGGTGTTGATGCCGATGCGGATTTCAAACGGCTGATCCTGCTGGTACATAGACTGGTTTGCAACCATTTCCATAGCGGCCTGACAGGCCTTTTCAGCGTGGTTGGGAATGGAATAGGGGGCACCAAATATGGCCATGATTTGATCCCCGACGAATTTGTCTATGGTACCGTTGTGCTTGAAAATGATATCCACCATGCGGCTGAAATATTCCGATAAGCGATTGACAACGTGCTCGGGCTCGTTCGATTCGCTAAAGCGGGTAAAGTCCTTAATGTCTGCAAAGAGTATCGTCAGCTCAAGACGTTCACCGCCGAATATGGGAAGCCTTTTCTGGCTCAGCATTTTATCGACGATGGACGGTGCCACATAGTGCTGAAAGGTTTGGCGTATCCGCAGTTTTTCCCGCTGTTCGATGACAATTTTGTACGTATTTCCGCTCACAAAGGTCAGCAGGATCATTAAAAACGGCGGTATGAACGGCACAATCACTCTGAGTTGTGAAAAAAGAAACAATGACACCAGGGCGACCCCTGCCCATAACAAGATATTAAAAAGAAATGATTTGAGGGGGCGAAAGGCAAGCGTAAGAATGGTGGTTAAATAGGCAACACATAGATAAAAGAATCCCTTTAGCCATGTGGGAATATCTTTGATGAATTCTCTCTGCAAAATAGTGCTCAGCGCATTGGCATGAACCTCTACGCCGGGCATTTTTTGCGCGCGGTTTTTATAGCGAAAAAAAGGTGTCAGCTTGGTATCCTGGATTTCCTCGGCGGTTGCCCCCACCATCACTATTTTGTCTGAAAAGGTATTCCATTCTTTATGAAGTTCAAATATGTCCGTATCTTCATCGCCCAAAAGATTGAATGTCGAATCATCCAGCACACTCGCGAGGGAATAGGTTCGGAATGTTTTTGCCGGCCCGCGATAATTGATATACATGCTGTTTACCGTGGCTTTGGGAATGGCATAACGGCCTAAAACGAGCAGGTCTTTTTTGTTGTTACCGCTGCCGACATCTTCCAGAGAGCGGATCGCTTCAACACTCAGGGAATAATGGTGTTTTTCACCGACTTTATAGTCCAGCATGTATCTGCGGATAAAGCCGTCGAGATCTTCATAGACATTGACCAACCCCCAGCCATTGCAGGCCCGGGCCAGCGGTTCGATGGGTTCGAGTATATAAATATTTTCAATGCCATAGCTGCCGGTTTCCTTGACGATTTTACCGGCCAGGATAACATTACCGGCATTCTCAACCACTCGCGCAAGATACTGATCCTCCTGTGGATTTTCGATATTGGGTTCCGTAAATTCGATATCGAAAACAACGAGTCTGGCACCGGCTTTTTTCAGATTTTGTACCATCTTTGCATAGTATCGTCTGGGAAAGGGATAGTGCCGGGGAAGGCTTTTCATGGCCATATCATCAATGGCGATAATAACGACGGATGTATCCGCCTGCGCTTTTGCGCCTCTGAGGTAAAACAGGGTGTCGATAATTTTGAGCTGAAGATTTTGAAATATAGGCAGCAGGGAGAGCAATAACGCCAGCAACAGCACGGCAAAGGTAAAATAATGGTATATACTGTACTTTTGATCAAAAATATTTTTCATAAAATAATCTGAATATGCTGTCCGTATAATTGCCGATTGTATTCAAATCGCTTTTGTCGCGAATTGCGAATATATTTCCTTCCAAAGAGATCCGGTGTCCCGGTGATAAAAAACAGGTCGCGCCGATGCGGAAAAAATTTCGCCTATAATTGAGGGATTGCTCGCTATAGGAGGTTCCCTCGGTCATGGTGCTTTGAAACTGGGCAAAGGCCTGGATTTTATCTTTGTAAAACATATAGTCTGCTCCGAGGCCGAACATGGTATATTTGTATTCTGATAACTCGCCCGCCAAATTGCTGTTACGGGCAAAGCTCAGGGTGGTGTTCAGCTTGGGGGTAAATCTCGTTCTCAGAGAAAACAAGCCCACACTGGAGCTCAGATCCTGGGAAAAGTAGAGTGAATCCCGTTTTTCATCAAAACGATCGCGCCTGTTTCCCGAAATAAAGTCTATTCTGATGTTTTGATCAAAATCCGCCAATTTAAAATGATAACCCATATAGATGGAAAGATCACGCTGGATTTGATTCTGTCTGTTATCAATGCTGAGGATATCTATATTATTTCCATAGGAAATGGTGTCGCTTTCCACGGCGGTGACGCCGTTGTTGCGGCTGTGAGTGCGCAGGGTTGCCCCCAGCCGGGGCAAACCCTGACCGGGATAATAATGCAGTGAATAATTGAATGTTTTCAGATCGATTTCGGGGTTGATATTCTGACTGGAAAAATTATCCTGATAGTTTTCAAATGAAAACATGCCGTACAATTTGTTGGAAAAGAGGCGTATGCGATCACGAAAATAGAGCCCCTGAATGTCTTTGCGAATCCAGGTGTTTGCCAGTGAATTATATTCCGAGCCGATGGATTTGTAACCGATTCTAAGAAGATTATTAAAATAGTCCAGTCTGATGCCGATATCATAAGCCATTGAAGCGCCTTTGCTTATATCGATCGGCGTTGTGCTGCTGTTTATGATAAGGATGTGATCATAATCAAGGGGATCAAAAGGCAGTGAGACGTCTCCAAATGTGTTCAGGATCTCTTGCTTCGACAGTGCTCCTGCGCTGATATCACGGGTGGTGATACTCGTCGCGGCCAGCGCCCGCAATACTATTCTGGAATTATCCAGCACCACTTTAATATCCGGCCCCACAACAATGTTATCCTGTGGATCACTGCCATACGTTGTTGATGACGGGTCATCTTTTACTTTGGCAAAGGTAAAGCCGAGCTGAAAGTGTTTACCGCTTCCGAAGCTGGGTCGTATGGCGAAGAGGTTCTGCTCATGTGTCCCGTATTTGTAAATAAGAGAATCGATAATGGTCTGACCATTTTGTACCGGATTTTCTGTGCCTGAAATCAAACTGCCGGCAACCGCCCGGACGGTCTGACCATAGACCACTTGTACATTGAAAAATCCCAGCCTCAGGTAACCTTCGATCCCGCGTACCCGTTTGCCCCAAAGAATGAGATCATTATACCTTGGATAAGCATCTCCGGTGATGATTCCCGCATATTTACTGCGTAGGGCAAAATGGAATCTGTTTCGCGGCTGTTGATTCCGGGTATCCAAAGAGGTGAGGAAAAAACGTCCGCTGTAATCAATACTGCCATAGTGGCCGCGAAAACTGCCACCACCGATGCCGATGGTCTCTGTTTGTTCTGATATTCTCTCTTGACGAAGATCGGAAAAAATATGGGCTGAAAAATGAGCTGAAGATGGCGCTGAGAGCTGAGTATTTACGGTTACCGAAACGCTATTTGAAAAGGATTTGCTATGGCTGCTGTCCATGGCGCTGATTTTAAACAAATGGTTTCCCGCCGCCAGGTTTTCGGGTTGACAGGTAATGATAAAATCCGTGATGGTGGCGTTGGTTGTTACATTTTCACCATTCAGATAAATATTTATGGTGGTAAAATCGATCAGGGCCGTATCCTGCACGGACACGCCAAAGACCAACTGGTCGCTTTGTGTTTCTTCAAAGGGCTCGGGAGACAGAATAAGGAAAACCGATTCCCGGCCCCGCGGTCGGCTTTGCGCTGCGCTGCTGTCGGTTTTGGACTGTTGCGGTGTTTGCGCCTTTTCAGGTAGTGGTTGCAATTCTTTGGTCGCTACCGCTTCTTCTTTGCCGGTTACTGGTGGCGGAGGTTTTGGCGCGGTCTTGATTGTATCTTTTTCTGTCGTTTTCCGGCTATCCGGCTGAGTTTTTAAGAGCACAATTCGTGCAGGCTGTTTGTAGGGATTAAATTGTGGAAAGGTCACTACGGTTTGATTATTCAAAAGGGCGGTTATAAAATATTGCAAGAGCGTGCTATGGGTGTACTCGGCCGGTATATTCCCGGTCCACAGATCCCCCTGGCGGCGCATCTCGATGTGGTGGTAGGAGGGGGCATCCGGTGTCTTGAAATATACCTGCATCATAACAGCACGGCTTTGACCTTCTGCAATGCGGGCCCTGATGGCGATATCCGAGTTCTGCTCTGCAGAGTATATCGGATCATGTACGAGGTTGGACTGCGAATGTGTCAGGGTAACACAGAAAAAGAGCAGGACCAATGCGATTTTGGACATACGCCCTCACTAGTTGATGCTCATTTTTGACTGCTATTTGTATTGCAGTTTCAGGGTCTTCTTTTCACCATTTTCGTTTTCGAATTCGATTTCCAGTTCATTGAGCGTGCCGGAATCGGTTCCCCAATCCATTGATTCTTCGGATTTTTCAACAACCGGTATGCTCTTTTTGCCGGCTTTTCCGGTTTGAGATGGGCCTACCTGCACTCGCCCCAGGGAATTGAACAATTCAACAATACCTGAAATACCGATAATGGTAGTGTTGCCGAGATCATCTACCAGGCTATAGAATTCCGTGCCCTTGACGGCTGCAATGCCGCTGGGCGTTTCGACCTGCAATTGCGTTTCCTGATTGGTCACTTTGAACCAAAGCTGTCCCAGTTGCTGCCCGATTTTTTTTATGATGTTTTTTTCTTCCCGTTTGCCGTGTAAAATGAGTTGTGATTCTTCGCGAATTTTCATCAAAGATTTGTCATCGATGAAAACAATTGTGACCTGAGCACCCTTTCCGGTTTTGATTTCATCACCATCTTCAAGTCTTTTACCGATACCGAGTTTGTTCCAGTCCTGCTCCGACTGCCTGTATTGAGCGTTACCGTCACATTTTATGACCAAAGCAATTTCATCCCGGCTGTGCGCGGTGGCCAGAAAGGATATGCATATTAAAAAACAAAGCACACAACATTTCATTGTGAACTCCTTTATTACTGACAAATTATGTTCTCTATACGATATCTTCCCGATTGAAATTCTCCCAGCAATTGAATCATTTGATCAATCGTCACAGCTCTGCCGTTAACAAGCATGCGTCCGCTGGGAAGATATCCTTCGAGGGGCCCTCCCGGGCCCAGGAGGTCGGCGAGCTCTTCGGTGGGCAAAGAGAGCAACAGGTTGTACAGAGTTTGCAGATTTGCATCACTCAGTGCTTGATCGGGATCGGCGATGGTAAAGGCCCAAATCTCGCCGGGAAATTCGATTGCCCTGCTGGATGTGGCGGGCAATCCATAAAGCTGCCAGTAATAGGTCTTTCCGGGTTCCAATGGGGGCGCTCCGGCAAAGGGATACTGGTAATAGGTAGAAGGGATTCTGATTTCATGTTCATTTGAAGAGTTGGTGTTTAACGTCGGATCGACCCTTAGCGTGACATCATATACAATCTTGCTTTGAATAATTTCTTCAGGAGAAGCATCGTCGTGAAGCACCGGTACTTTTTCCGCGATCATCAGGCGAAAGGTTTCCATATTGGATTCCCAGCGAAAGAGGGGATAGGTGGTATATATCATGTCGCCCACCTTTTCACCGGCATTATTGCCGGGGGCGATTAAATCGAGCGTCGATGGGTTTGAAATGGTAAAGGTAAGCAGCTCCGTTTCTTCGAGCCCGGTGTTTGTTCTTAATTGAAATCCCAGCGAATAGGTCCCGGAAGGCAGCTTGCCCAGCGCGAGAATTTTTCGTTTCAGCTCCTCGGCTGCCGTCTCAATGGTATAATGGCTTAGCGAAAAAAGTTGTGAGGTGGTAAACAGATTGCGATTGGTAATGCGTATCGGCGGGGTTACCGGCAGTTGAAATGCATTGGTTTCTCCGTACGCCAGCTGGCCATACTCTTCGGAACGAATGGCCAGACTTAGAAAACAGGTCAGTACCTGGTTTGTTCTGTTCTCAATGGTCAGGTAAAAAACATCCTGAGTGGGTATCGAATTGCCGGTAAAATTAAAATCGTTGAGAAAATAGACCTGAAGGTTCTGATCGACGAGTTGTGCATCCAGACGAACCTCCTGAGCAAAAAGCGGCAAGCCGGCTATCAGCAAAATTAGAATTAAACCGAGGATACGATACATTCCTTCCTCCTTTGTTTAACATATTGTATCAAATTCAATGCCAACAAATGATGGAAGAGAAAATGAAAAAACAATGACTTGAGCTCATTAATAAAATGAAAATTTTCCGACTATTGTATTTTCATGAATCTCTGTTTCAATGTAAAACAGAACCGGTAAAAGCCGTTTTCATTCTAAAAATAATACCATATGGTTTTATATTGTTTTATATCTTCGCCCCGTTTTTCCAATTCCCTGAGATAATCAAGAATGGGAACGTCTCTATCGATATACGTTTTGGTCAGCGAAAGATATTTTTCCCATGGATGATATTCGTAAACACGGCTTCCATCTGGCAAAATGGTCAAAAGAGTGTGGTGTTGTTCCGCCCGAACGTAATTTTTCCCCAGCCTGGGAACATTATACACCGGTTCATCCGTCCGAATCATTCCAGGCATCAGGCGGGCCTCTTCTTTAACTTCCTGCTGTAATCTGGCCATCGGTACACGATAGTTTTTGGTTTCCTCTTTGCCTTTGGTGTTGAAGGAATAATAGGGATCAACTCCGATGAGTCTCAAAAAGCGTCGCAGAGCCACCAATTCGAATTTTCTGCTGTTCTCAATCGTAAAGACAGCCTGGTTGTAGACGCTGATACCGAGTTTGCGAAATTTTTGTACCGCATTCATGGATTCGGGCGTAATTTCATAAGGATGTTCAAAATGAGTGACCAGACAAATTTCGCGTTTGCCGGGAAGATGAAATTCACCGATGAGTTTAATAAGATCATCCGTGACCCGCATGGGCAAGACGACGGGTGTTCGTGAACCGATTCTGATGCGTTCAACATGATCGACTTTTGCAATTTCCGACAAGACGAAATGGATTCTGCTATCCTGCATGACCAGTGGATCACCACCGGTTACGAGAACCTCTGTGATTTCAGGGTGGTTTTTAACCCAATCCAGAGCTTCCATTATCTTGTCTTTGGATGCCAATGCATTCGGCATCAGTACGTCGTCGATTTCCCAGTTTCGCTGGCAATAAACACAGATTTGACTGCATGTGTTATAGGGCTTGAGAATGAGGATTTGCGGGTAACGGCGTGTAATCAAATCCACCGGTGAGGTATCGTGCTCATGCATAAAGTCAAAAGAATAGGAGCGATTTTCCCGGTGTTCGAGCATCTTTTTGACATAGTGCAGGGGAGGAATAACCTGTGCGCGGACCGCGTGGTCGTATTTTCGATGCGGCTCCTGATCCATGAGGGAAACATAGTATGGTGTAATCCCAAAGGGGAGTTGATGCTCCTTGGCCAGGTCTATGGCCTCTTCTTCCTCATCATTCAAATCTACGAGTCTTTGTAATTGATCTCTGTTCCTGATCACGTTCCGGATTTGCCAGAGATGTGAATTCCAGTCATCCTCATTCCCCTGAAGCTGATCGAGTATATGGCTGCGATTGTGTTTGCGTTTTTCTATTATGTCCCGGTCCAAACCGGACGGATATTTTTTTATCGATTCAATCGTTTCCAACGCGATATGGTCGAGATCCTTTGAACGTTCAACGGCTGCTTCCCGTCCTTCCAGTTTCATGAATTCAGGATAATCCTGGTTCTCATACACCTCGCTTTTGCCCAGGGCACCTTTCAGGATGTTGGTCATATCTTCAAAAAAGGCCTCTGACAGGTCGGGCGGTAGGTTTTCATCCTCCCGGGCCAGGTTCCACAATATTTCTATAAAGTTAAATTCTGCTATTTTTTCACTTCGCAGAGATATAATTTCCCGTAGTGTGTTAACACAATTCATTTGCAACAGCCATTCAAGGCTTTTCATTTCGTGCTTTT
The DNA here is from genome assembly GCA_014728085.1 of Candidatus Zhuqueibacterota bacterium. Lineage (GTDB taxonomy): Bacteria > Zhuqueibacterota > Zhuqueibacteria > Residuimicrobiales > Oceaniaggregativiventaceae > Oceaniaggregativivens_A. The sequence goes on along the minus strand of WJMF01000173.1, from coordinate 35,892 downwards.
TATCATGAAGAGCATCGGCGAGTTTATCCAGATATTGGCTGAATTTTTTTCTGGCGTCTGCCGGATTGGATGATTTCTTCAAGAGGTCGTGGAGATCGGTATCAATAGAAAAGAGATGGGATATATTTTCAGCTTTGTACAAAACAGTCCTCCTTTGATGATCTATTATATGTCTGTTCTTGTCCTCCCGTCTTGTGTGGCCTTGAGATCCAACGTTTTAGATTTATTTTAGATCCTGTTTATGTGAGGTCTGCAACTCTTCGAATAATATAGAATATTAAAAAAATTGCAGAAATGCAATCATTAAAAACATTGCAACCACCTGTAATACAGCATTGATTTTCAGATATTATATTAATATATTTTTACAGCGTTTGATGCAAGGGTTTGTATGATATTTCTGCCTGACATGTATCCGGTGTTTGTCCGGAAATATTTTATCATGATCATCCATCTAAGGGAAGGAATCTCCGGTTTCTCTGCCGGATAATAGAATCATGACCATTGAGAACAAAATCGTTTTGATCACAGGTGCTTCCTCCGGCATCGGCCGCGAGCTGGCACGACAACTGGCTGGGAAGAATAACCAGCTCATACTCATCGCCAGGCGCAGGCAGCGGCTCGAAGAGCTCTTAACCGAGCTCCCCGCACCGGATGCTCAACGACAACATTTGATCTATCGCTGTGATGTTTCCGATCAGCATCAGGTAAAATCCAGCTGTGACGACCTCATCGATAAAAAACTGGTCCCTCAGGTATTGCTTCTCAATGCCGGAGTCGGTTCTTCATATAATATAAACCATATGGATTTGAATGCCTTTAAGGCGACCTTTGATGTTAATTTCTGGGGTGTTTTGTATTTTATCGATTATTTTTATCCTTATTTTCGCGACCGGAACATGCCCTCGATGATAGCAGCTACCGCCAGCCTTGCAGGGTACCGCGGCATGCCCGGCTCTGCGCCCTATTCCTCCGGCAAAGCAGCACTGATTAACCTTATGGAATCGCTCTATATCGATTTATATAAGAGCGATATTCAGATAACGACCATTTCTCCGGGATTTGTACAATCTGAAATGACGGACGAAAATGAGTTTTATATGCCGTTCTTTCTGTCAACGGATAAAGCGGTACGGCGCATCGTCAGGGGCCTGGAAAAAGGTAAAGCGGAAATTCATTTTCCCTACAGGCTGTCGATCGCTGCCAAATTGTCCCGACTTTTGCCTCATCGCTGGTATGCCAAATTGATGTATAATAAACGCTGAGGATCATTTAATGAAGAAAATATGGATCATCATCCCTGCGCTGTTTTTCGCCTGTCAGAATCTGCCCGAGAAAAATCCGGATAAACTGACTGTTGCTGCCAGTATTTTGCCTTTAGCAGACTTTGTGCGTCATGTGGGAGGAGACCGCGTCGAGGTTCTCACTGTTGTGCCGGCGGGAGCAGACCCGCACACTTTTTCGCTGACACCGCAAAAAGTACATTCGCTCTCCCGAATGGATGTGTTGGTTGTCAATGGTCTTGGATTCGAATTTTGGACTCGAAAGTTACTCGATAATATGACAAAGCCTGTTGTCGTCGTCAATACCTCAGAGGGGCTATTGGATTCGCTACGGTCGGGTCATCATCTCGATCTGATAAGAGGAAGAGGAGATGCAGGGGATCATCATGGTCATGAAACCTATAATCCGCATATTTGGCTGGACCCCTGTCTTGCTATCGGACAGGTGAGAAATATTTGCGATGGACTGATCAAAGCGGATTCATCCAGTCAGCAGCAGTACCAGCGAAACGCACAGCTCTATATTGAAGAACTGGAGAATCTGCATGTTTTTATTCAAAATCGCGTTGAGACCTGGCGGTATAAAAAATTTATTTCCTATCATGCCGCCTGGGTTTATTTCGCCCGGCGTTATGATCTTGATGTTGCTGCTGTCATTCAAAAAGCACCCGGTGTGGATCCTTCTCCCCGGGACCTTGCCGATATTCTTGAAATCGCCAAAAAAGCGGAAAGCAGGGTTATCGTTGCAGAACCGCAAATGTCTCCGAGGACGGTTAAGCTCATCGCTAAAGAAACCGATATTTCAGTGGTCATACTTGATCCCCTGGGAGATGAGAAAAATGATCGTTACATCGAGCTCATGAAAAAAAATGTAAACGCAATGTCTCGTGCATTCAAGTGAAAGAAAGGTAGATGAAGAATAATACTATTATTGATATTAACGATTTATGGGTGGCTTTTCAGGATAAAGTGGTGCTGGAATCCGTCACCTTAAAGGTGCAAGAAGGAGAGTTGTGTGGTATTCTCGGGCCCAACGGTTCCGGGAAAACGACGCTGTTGAAAACGATTCTTGGCCTGATCAAACCGATCGCCGGCTCGGTACGGGTCTTTGGTGCGGATCAGAAAAATCTCATAAAAGTTATCGATAACATCGGCTATGTACCACAACACCATCATTTCGACGTTACTTTTCCGATTAAGGTCAGACAGGTTGTTCTTCTGGGCCGGAGCCACAAGATCGGCATGGCGAAACCGGCAACCGAGGAAGATTGGAAGCAGGTTTACTCTGCATTGGACATGGTCGAGATGACCGATCACGCGGAAACCCAGTTCGGCAGGCTTTCCGGCGGCCAGCAACAGCGCGTTCTTATTGCGCGCGCATTGACCATTGAACCAAAACTACTGCTGCTGGATGAACCGACGGCGGCCCTCGATGTTCGCACTGCGGAAAGTATATATCACTGGTTGCATGAAATGCACGCAAAGCTTTCTCTAACCACGCTGCTCGTTTCTCACGATGTTGGTGTGATATCGCGATATGTCGACTCTATTGCCTGTCTTAATCGCCATTTGGTGGCGCACGGGAAACCGGAAACCGTGCTTTCCAGGGATAACATGGCTGAAATGTACGGCTGTGATGCCCTCTTTTTTCATCACGGAAAGGTTCCTCATATGGTGGTTCCCTATGATGATTCCAGGCATAAGGAGCAGAACATTGATTGATTTGTTGCAGTATGGATTTATGCAAAGGGCTATTGTCTCTGCCACCCTGATTGGGGCCGTTTGTGCTTTAATCGGCGTCTATATTATACTCAGAGGATTATCGTTTATCGGGGCGGGCATTGCCCACGCTTCCTTTGGTGGTGTGGCTGTGGGTTTTTTGCTGAATGTCAATCCGGTTTATTCGGCATTTGCTTTTTGTGTCGCAACAGCCTGGGCCATTGGGTTCACAAGTGAACGGGGCAAAGTTAAAGAGGAGACGGCTGTCGGTATTTTTTTTGCCTCTACCATGGCATTCGGGGCTTTTCTGGTTGGTGTTATGAAAATTTATAACGTCGATCTTTTCAGCTATATTTTCGGCAATATTTTGATTATTTCCAATAAAGATCTCTATCTAACCATCGTTCTGGCCATTTTGGTCGTATCGATTTTGCTCCTTTTTCAAAAGGAATTTTTATTTCTCACCTTTGATCGCGAGATGGCGCAGGTGGTCGGTCTGCCGGTCAAAAAGCTCAACCTGCTTATGCTGTTTTTGATCGCCTTTACCGTTGTCATATCCATAAAAGCGGTTGGAATCGTTTTGGTCTCTGCCCTGTTGGTGACACCGGCAGCCACTGCGTTTCAATTGACCCGGGATTTTAAGAAAATGCAAATACTTTCCGTCTTTTTCGGCGTGTTTGCCTGCTGGCTGGGAATGTTGATTTCTTCTCTTGTCGATGTGCCTTCCGGGGCAACCATTGTTCTCGTTGCTACAGCTTTGTTTTTTATCGCCTTGCTTTGTTCACCGCTGCGCAGACAACGCAAACAGCTGCACAGAGATGTGTTAAAGAAAAAATCGGGCTGACTTTTGCTCGCATATTCACTCAAAAAGCATACAGGAGGCTGTGTTGATAAAGGAGTTTGTTACAACGCCGGCGCTTGAACGCAGTATCGGGAAATCGTTTCGATTTCTCTCTCCCAATACCTGGACAACCCTGTCGCTCTTTACCGGTTTTTTTGCCTTTTGGCTGATTATCGATGGCTATATTGTGGTTGGTATGATTGTTTTTTTACTATCGACCCTGATGGATATGATAGACGGCAAAGTCGCGCGTTATACAAACCAGGCGACGCCTCTTGGCGCTTTTTGGGATGGTACCGTTGACCGGGTGGTTGATATGTTGTTGATACTCGCGTTCTTTTTTCTCGATTTTCCAGTGCAACCGTTGTATTTGCATATTTTTTTGTTCCTGCTTCTCTTTTTTACCCTTATGCCGCCATTCATTGTCGCCTATGCAAACCATCGCCTGGCGGTTCCCGATCCGACGGAAAAGGTCGTTTGGCGTTTTGCTTTTCGACCGGAGTATATTTTTCTCTTTCTCCTGGTTATCCTTTTGAATAAATATTCTGTCAATGCTTCTTTTTATATTCTTTGTGCAGGATTTGTCTTAATGCTGGCGACGTGTATACAGGCAACGATACTGGTCTTTGTAAAATCGGCAAATTATAAACTCTGATGTCATCTATTCGAAATCTTCTTATCAAAAATGTCAGGCTTTTGAGCCGTAACGATTCAGTGGATATACGAATCAAAGACGGAAAACTGACCACCATTGACCGGGGGCTTGAATCCGCCGGAAAAACGCTCAACGGAGGTGGCCGTCTTGTTGTTCCTGGTTTGATCGATCTCCATATTCACGGCGCCGGCGGCACGGATCTGATCTCCGCCAATCGACAGGAGATGGATAATATGACCGCAACCCTGGCAAGACTGGGCACCACCGGTTTTTTGGCCGCAGCAGTTTATAATCCACACCACCACGAGTTCATTTCCGACCTCTTTTCCTGTTTATCCTTCCAGGGTGCTGACTTGCTCGGGCTCTATCTCGAAGGACCCTTTATCAATCGGGATAAACGCGGAGGTATTCCCGAAAGCTATATAAAAGCGCCTTCTTTATCCCTGCTACAGAATATCCGGGCGCAAAGCCATAAAAATTTGAAAATCATGACGGTTGCGCCCGAGGTGCAAGGTATTGAACGGATCATCGATTTTCTCCGGCAACACGGCATCATTGCCGCTCTGGGTCATTCCAATGCGGACTATGAGACCGCGAAACATGCCTATAAAAACGGTGTGTCGCATATTACCCATAGCTTCAATGCCATGGCCGGCCTGCATCATCGAGAACCCGGACCGGTTGTGGCTGCTGTGGAACATCCCCACGTTTATGCCGAGGTTATTTGTGACGGTGTCCATATTCATCCCGCTATCGTCAATATGCTTTATAAATTGTTTGGAACGGAAAGAATCGTCTGCATAACCGATGGTATCGAGGGAATGGGATTGCCGGATGGTACCTGGATGTATGATGGCAGGGAATATATCTCAAAAGACGGTATTGCCCGCTATCCCGATGGCACACTGATCGGTACCACGCAGAGTTTGTTGCAGCTGGCGCTGAATTTCAAGCGATGTAGCGGTTGTCATCTGCAGCAGGCATTTGATACCGTAACTCTGAATCCCGCCCGCGTTCTGGGTATTGACAATCGAAAGGGATCTGTCTCAGTCGGTAAAGATGCTGATCTGCTTCTTCTCGACGCTGATTTCAGCGTTTATGCCACTGTGATAAACGGAAACATCGTCTATCAAAAAGAGGATCCGCGCAAAAAAACATTCATTGCGCATAACGACTAGTGAATATCCGGCAGCGATGGCATTACCATTAAGATATGCTCCTGCAAGGCCAGATGATGCAACTGCATCTGGTATTGAATGCTTTCCTGTGCTGATACGGGCAACGCCTTTAATAGAGTTTGTTCATCCTCGCCAATCGTGTTTACTCTTCTGTTACCGATAGCCTGCACGGAAAAGAGTTTCAAAAAGGCGCTGAGGTTATCTTCCGGTTCCGGGTAGATCCGGATGCGAACCTTTTCTGTTTTATCAATTCCCAGGCGATTTTTGACGATTTCAATGCTGGACAGTAAATTACCCAGGGTATCAACGAGCCCCTTTTGAAAAGCCTGATCACCGATCCATATCCTGCCTTTGGCCAACTCTCTGGCCTGCTGAAATGTCAAGTTTCGGCTTTGCGCCACCTTTTCGACAAAGCGATAATAGGCGCTTTTCGACATTTTTGAAAAATATGCCTTGTCCTGATATCCAAAGGGCAGAAGGGGATTTAAAAACAGCGCCGAGTCATGGGTTTTCAAAGTGTCTGTGTTTGCGTCGATTTTATCCAAAGTTTTACTGAAATTGGGTATCATGGATACCACTCCGATCGATCCGGTTACCGTCGTCGGATGCGCGATAATAGTATCGCAGGCGGTGGCGATATAATAGCCGCCGGATGCGGCAACAGAGCTCATGGAAGCGAATACCGGCATTTGCCGGCGTGTGCGGTTGATTTCAGACCACATCTCGTCTGCGGCCATAATCGATCCACCGGGACTATCGATACGGATGATGATGGCCTTAACCTTGTCATTTTTTCGCGCCTTGTCCAGATGGCGCGCAAAGCTTTTTGATCCACATACAGAGTTTTCAAAGGGAGCAATATCGCCGGTATCGCCGCTGAGCATGATTCCGGAAACCACCACCATTGCAATCTCAATATCATCCCTGTAATCCGATTTTTTGAGTCCGGATTTGCTTGCTGCGTATTTGGCCAGAGGGGTAAGGCGGAGTTTGGATCCTTTTGCCGTCCGTTTTAGTTTTTCTTCCACTTTCCAGTGCGGCTCTATGGCATCGATTAATCCCAGTGACCACATATCTTCGGGTTGATAAATACCTTTTCGCAGGGCAGAGTCCAGGTTGTGTTCTTCGAGTGATCTTGCTTTGGCAACTGTCTTTAACCACGTTGACAGGCGATGATTGAGCAAATCATTGAGAGACTCTCTTGCGGGCCGGCTAAATCCGGTTCTGCTGACGGTTTCACCGGCTGCTTTATACTCTTCATATTGCTGTACATAATAGTCGATGCCCAATTTGTCATAGGTGCCTTTCCAGAAAATATCCAGGATGGCGAAACCATTGAGTTCGATAATCGATTCCGGCGGCATAAAAATAGAATCCGCCACCGTTGCCAGCAAATAGTCCCATTCATTGCCGAATTCTATAAAAGCATAGACGAATTTGCCGTTTTCCTTGATTTCTTCCAGGAGCCGGTATATCTCCAGGGTTTTGGTGATATCCGCCTGAAAGTGCATTGGATTCAGATAAATACCTTCTATCCTGGAATCTTTGCTGGCTCTTTTCAAGGCGGAAAGGGTTTGCATATAGGTAAGTGGTTTTTGTCCTTGCATGAATATGGCGAATGGATTGGGAGTTGCCTGTTCCTGTAATTCTCCCGGCAGTTTTAGCTCCAGTACACTGTTTGCAGCAATGGTGGGAGGCTTTGAGGTAAAAGAGGAACCGAGCATAACGATAAACAGGAATATAAAGGCAAAAAAGGAAACGGCTAAAACCCCTGCAATGGCCAGAGCGATCCAGCAACCGGAGCGGTTTCTTTTAGGCTTTTGTAAGGAATGGGCTCTTTCTCTTTGATTTTCATGATCCATTATCGACCCTTTCTGTGTATGAGTTATATTTCTCTTTTTAGAATACCCCTGTAAATCAATTTGGATGAGGTTGAAATATCTTCCGGAGCCATATGCCGGTCACTCAATCCCGGTTGCAAATCTATGCCCACAGAATTATAGATTTGCGCGACGTAAAAGGAGCAGAATAGTTTTGTTGCCTTGATCAACGCATCGTTTGGATCCTTTGGCCTGCGTAACAGAAAGGCCAGCCCGAGCCAGAACGCTTTCAGATAGTCATATGCCTTGCCCAGTTCCTGCTGGGCAAAATCAACCATATCGGATCGCCTTTTTGAGGACAGATGGGATTTTGCCGAATACCATTCAATGTCGCCGTGATAAGACTCTATGTTTTTGGACAAGGGCGTGACCATAACGCCGCGGTTAACCGCTTCTAAAACCATCAAGCGATTATTCCACCACGCCGCAACGCCGGTGTGAGAATACTTCGAACGGGTGACCACCTGTATCATTTTTGCAAAAAAACCGGTACCCCGGTAAAGCAAGACATCGCCATCGAGGATGTCTGCTCTGACATTTTGATAGAGGACAGTTTTTACATTCATCCAGCTCGCTCTCTTGATAATATTTTTAAAGTATTAAACTTTTACAAAAAAAACAAGTTGCAGAAAGGGTAAATAATTTTTATTATATATAAAATCACGAATGGATCATAGCGGGGCATGCCGGCATTCTGCTTCTTCGCTACACCTGTGGCTTTGGGTGTGATTCTAAAACCTGCTGTCTGCAATTCTTACCTTGGTCAAATTTTCAGCTCACAGTTGCAATTCCAGTGTGATCTACGTCAATTTAGGGCTAAAAAATTCCGATTTTTCTTACATTTAAGCTGGATTATTTTATATTAAATATAAAAGGGATTGATTTCTCGTAACAGGATGGATGATGACAATTCATTTAAATGATGTTTTGGAGTGTTGGGTATGATGAGAAAATTTTATCTATTCGCAATATCAGTTGTACTGTTCGTGGCGTTGGCTTTTCCGGTCCGGGTGGGATCACAATCGGCACCTGATGAAGAGTTTACCAGCGGGAGCCTAAATGGATATATTCAATATATTCCAAAAGCGGGACCGGCTTTTACCCATAAAACGGATAAATGGGACGGCTGTTTGCGCATATCCGTTCCTTCAACGGATACTTATTGGCACTGGTCTACATCGGATCAGGCGCCACAGCTGCGCCGCAATATCAACTCTGATGACTGGCAGGTCGAGACGCGACTGCAGCTCTCAACTTTTACCCATGATGCAACTTTTATCACGGGGTTGATGGTCTATTTTTCCGAAACCGAGCTTTTTTATTGGGGGTTTTCCCGCAGCAGCAATACTCTGCGTATGTATCACAGCGGTGTCGGTAATTATATGGAAACCGTCTATACCGGCGGCAATACAGTTGAGTTGCTGATTGAAAAAGAGGATAATATTTACACCTTTTCCTACCGGGAAGAAGGAAGCGGGATCTGGAATGAGGCAGGTACTTATTATTCCGGTGCCGCCTGCCAGGCGGTGGGTCTGATCGTCAACACCTGGAAATCCGGCAATGCCATAGATGCTGATTTTGACTATTTGCGTTTTCAGGGTGATAAAGTTCTGATTTTATCGGATTCATTGAGTGGCGGTAATGTCGGAATAGCCTATAATGAACAGCTACAAGCTGCAAGCGGTACTCAACCCTATTCCTGGTCACTGTCACAAGGCTCTCTTCCCAATGGATTGACCCTGGACACCTCTACCGGAGCGATAAGCGGTACCCCCACACAGGTTGAAAATCAGTCTTTTACCGTTCAGGTTATCGACAGCAGTACGCCGGCGGATACCGCTGGTAAAGACTTTTCCATCGATATCCAACCCGTTCCTCCGTTAATCGTCACAAATGATCAGTTGTTAAACGGCATTCAAGATAAAAGCTATTCCGATACGATCAAGGTAGAGGGCGGAATACCTCCTTATGACTGGAGTGTGTCCGGCGGCAGTCTGCCGGACGGGCTTGTACTGCAAAGCAGTAGCGGTCTCATCGCAGGGACGCCGACTGCTGAGGGGACCTATAATTTTACCATTCAGGTCGATGATGATAATCTATTGACTGAAACCATAACTCAATCCTACACGGTGGAGGTTTTTGTCGTTGACGATAAAAACCCGATACCACCGGCATGGATTTATGAACCCTGGGTATGGGAAGATATAGACAATAGCGAAAGTGCGGTTAGAGATTTGGTTCAGGGGTACGCGAGCCGGGATATTCCGGTGGGTGGGGTGATACTGGACAGCCCCTGGGAAACAAAATACAACTCGTTTATTTTCGATCCCGCCCGCTATCCCACTCCGCAACAACTGGTTGATGACCTTCATGCAATGGACATCAAAGTTATTACCTGGATCACCAGCCTGATCAATGAAAAAGATCTCAGCGGGTCTTTTAATGGCAAATCGCCGAATTACGATTATGCAAAAAGTCGCGGTTACTTTTTAGATGACGGTGCCCTCTATCAATGGTGGAAAGGGTATGGCAGTTTTATCGATTATACGAACCCCGGGGCGGTCGCCTGGTGGCACGGTCAAATGGACAAAGTTTTGATGATGGGTATCGATGGCTGGAAAGTCGATGCCGGAAACCGCCGAATGCCTGATAACGCTTCCTGTTATACGGGAACCATCTCCAAAAAGGACTATAGCACGTTGCATTATCGGGATTTTTATGAATATACCCTGCAACGGGCCGGTAAATATGCAATCACGATGAACAAACCCTATGACGACAACACTGCGGATTCGACCTATGTGCCGCTCGCCTATTCGCCGCTCAACTGGCTAGGGGATCAGCAACATACCTGGGGAAGTGACGGCCTTCTGAATGCTCTGACCAATTTTTATCTGGCTGCAGACCGTCGCTTTATCGCCATCGGCTCCGATATCGGTGGATTTTCCGGAGAAACACCGATTACCAGGGAATTGCTTATCCGCTGGACCCAATTCGGTGCCATGTCGCCGTTAATGGAAAATGGAGGTCTGGGCGAACACCGCCCCTGGATGTACGATTCTGAAACCACGACAATCTATCGCTACTTTGCCAAATTACACAGCCAGCTGGTTCCCTACCTTTACAGCGAAGGGGTGCGCAGTCATAACCAGGGGGTCTCCCTTGTCGATCCTCAAAGCGGCACCTGGCAATACCTGCTCGGTGAGAATCTCTTTGTTGCCGCCATTTATGAAAATACAAACAGCAGATCGATTACGTTTCCGGCAGGAGATAACTGGGTCGATTACTGGAACGATGACAATGTCCATTCCGGCGGGAGTACTCTTTCCGCCTATAACGTTCCTTTGGACCGCTATCCGATTTTTGTACGTAAAGGCGCATTTATTCCGATGAATGTCCGTGATGGCATCACAGGACATGGCAGCACCCAATCAGCCGGCTATTTGACCATGCTTGTCTATCCGGCGCCTTTGTCCGGATTTACTCTGCGTCAGGAAGAAAAAACGGACATTGCTTTTGCCTGTATTCAGAATAGCGATTCAACGCATATAACCGTTTCGAGCAGCAGTGAAGATTATATCTTCAAGGTAAAATATGCCGATTTTCCGGAAGCGGTCAAGCTCAATAATACTCTGCTCGGCGAGAAAGCCACGTTTGCCGACTTTGAGTTGAATGCATCCGGCTGGTATCACGATAACAATAACAATTATGTCTGGATAAAATTTTCAACCGCCGGCAACAACGCGTCTGTAGTTGTCGAATCGGGTGAGCCGCCGCTGCAGATCGTCACCACCTCTTTACCGGATGGAACCGAGGGCGTGTTGTATAATGCCACAGTAGAAGCCGAGGGTGGTCAGACGCCATATCAGTGGGATCTGACTTCCGGCGTATTGCCCAACGGCCTCTTGCTCGACAATGCCACCGGTAACATCAGCGGCATCCCCACGCTGGCCGGATTTTATACCTTCACAATCCAGGTAACCGACTCTGAATCCGGAACGGACGACCGCTCTTTTACTGTAGATATCGAACCGCAATCCCTTATTGATGAAGAATTTACCCAGCAACATCTGAACGGTTATACGGTTGATATTCCCAAAGCCGGTCCCGCCTTCACGTTCGGCAGTAACAAATGGGACGGATATCTGCGTCTGGATGTTCCTGCCACGACCACCTACTGGCATTGGTCCGGCAGTGATGAAGCGCCGCAGCTGCGCCGCGACGTTGGCGAAGGCGACTGGCAGGTGACCACAAGGATGCAATTATCATCCTATACGCCGGATGCGAGTTTCGTGGTGGGTCTTCAAGTCTATTTTTCCGCCGGCGATATATTTTACTGGGGATTTTTTCGCGATATCAGTTCATTGCGAATGTTTCACAGCGGTATCGGTAATTATTTTCCGGTGACCTATACTGACGGTAATATCGTTGAATTGAGAATTCGCAAAGAGGGGAACACTTATTATTTCGAATATCGCGCCGAAGGTGCGGCAAGCTGGATCGTTGCCGGCGATTACTGGTCAGGGCAGCAACCCCAGGCTGTTGGTTTGATCGGAAACACCTGGAATATCGGCAATCAAATCGTCGCTGATTTTGATTATCTCCGCCTGGGGGGAGACGCATTGCGTATCACTTCCACCTCTTTGAGAAGCGGGCAAGCCTATTCTCCCTATGCAGATACTCTGATCGCTTCCGGCGGTTCAAGTCCGTATACCTGGTCGCTTGTGAACGGCACGCTGCCAAACGGACTTTTGCTGAATAGTAACGGTGTGCTAAACGGTACGCCGACTGTTTCGGATACGCTTGACCTTACTTTTCGGGTTCACGACAGCGCTGTACCTGCCGATAGTGCAGATGAAACATTGCAACTAAAAATTGAATCCCTTGCAGCCGTTGTTATTGTCTCTGATACGTTGCCGGCGGGTCAGGTCGGCTCACCATATAATGCCACGATGACAGGGTCGGGAGGGATGCCTCCCTATAGCTGGCAGATCGTTAACGGTGTATTGCCGAATGGTCTAAGCCTCGATCAGCTGACCGGGGAGATCAGCGGTACCCCTTCTGTTGCCGATACCGTTCTGTTAACCATTCGACTTAAAGACAGTCAGGTTCCTGCTGATAGCACCGATAAAAATCTACAGTTGCGCATTGCGGACATACCTCCTCTGGTCATAGAAACCAGCGGATTGCCGGGAGGAACCACCGGTGTGCCCTATTCTGCACAATTGCAGGGGGCAGGCGGGGTGACGCCGTATAAATGGTATGTAGATGCGGATAGTCTGCCGGGCGGAATCGTTCTGGACAGTTTGAGCGGTGCGTTTAGCGGTACCCCCGCAGAAAGCGGAGATTTTTCATTCACAGTCACCTTAAAGGATGATCGATCCGCTGAAACAAGCAAATCATTTACCCTTACTATTTCGGATCAACCCCTGTTGGATGAAGAATTTGTCAGTCAAAGTTTAAATGGCTACACTGTTGATATTCCCAAAGCGGGCCCGACATTCACATTTGGTACCGAAAAGTGGGATGGTTATTTGCGCCTGGATATTCCCGCCACCACCACCTACTGGCATTGGTCCGGCAGCGATGAGGCACCGCAACTGCGCCGCGATGTCGGTGAAGGTGACTGGCAAATTACCACCCTGATGGAGTTGGTCACTTTTACACCAAATGCCAACTTTGTGACAGGTTTGGAAGTTTATTTTTCCGCCGGCAATATTTTCTATTGGGGGTTTTTCAAGGATACAAGTGCTTTACGAATGTTTCACAGCGGCGTTGGTAATTATTTTCCGGTTTATTATACAGGTGGTAATCGCGTCGAGCTGCGGATACGCAAGATCGGCTCTGACTATCATTTTGATTATCGCGCCGAAGGGGCAGATGAATGGATAGGTGCCGGCAGCTATTATTCATCGGCACAACCACTGGCCGTCGGCTTGACAGGAAACACCTGGAATATTGGCAACCAAGTCGTTGCTGATTTTGATTATCTGCGACTGCGGGGAGATGAATTGGTGATTACCAATTCTTCTCTTCAAAGCGGAAGCGAATACAGCGCTTATCTCGATTCTCTAACAGCCGGCGGCGGAACACCGCCGTATTCCTGGTCTTTGGTCAGCGGAACACCCCCTGCCGGAATCACATTTGATCCCACCACCAGTACCCTGCAGGGCTTGCCCACAGAGGCGGATACTGTTGATTTGACGTTTCGGGTATATGACAGTCATGTGCCTTCGGATAGCGTTGATAAAACACTTTCACTGGAAATTACAGCGCTTCCGTCGCTCTCGGTAACCAGTGATACGCTGCCTCATGGTAGCGCATATGAAGATTACAGCTATCAGCTCCAGGCTCAGGGAGGGTTGTCACCATATACCTGGCAACTCGTCGATGGTACGCTGCCCGGCGGATTGAGTTTGAATAGCCTGGATGGGTTATTGAGCGGAAAACCCACGGTTGCCGATACCACCATGCTAACCTTCCGCGTCAAAGATGCGCAAACATTCTCCGACAGTGCTGAAAAAAGTTTTGAGCTGCAAATCGATCCGATTGCGCCTCTGAACATCCTGACGACTGATTTGGCCTCCGGAACGTATAACAATTATTACAGCGAGACATTGGAGGGCCAGGGGGGCATTCCACCATACAAATGGTTTATTACCTCCGGTTCGCTGCCGTCGGGATTGGCGGTAGACAGCCTGAGCGGTGTCATTTCGGGAACACCGTCGGATTCGGGCACATTCGCCTTTACCGTTCAGCTGGAAGATTCTTTGGGCTCATTTGATCAACAAGCCCTTTCCCTGCAGATATACGGCGCACCCTATCTTGATGAAGAATTCGTTCATTCAAGCCTGAACGGGTATATCGTGGATATTCCCAAATCCGGTCCTACATTTTCATTCGGATCCGACAAATGGGATGGTTATCTACAGCTTGATGTCCCGGGAGATGCGGGATATAATCACTGGGAAACCGTTGATGACGCACCGCAATTGAGGCGTACAATCGAGGCAGAAGATTGGCAGGTTGAAACCAGGCTTGATCTGTCCTTTACTGAAGGCAACTCCTGCAAGGTGGGGCTTTTGGTCTACTATAACTATGATGATCTCTATACATGGGGATTTACGGATCAAGTTACCACCCTCAGTGCCTCCCGGTCGACAACCGGAGAGCTTGGCACCCTGGAAAGTTATGGCGGTGGCAGCAGCGTTGAATTGCGCATTCGAAAAATCGGCAATACCTGTTATTTTGATTACCGGCAGGAGGGAGCCTCAACGTGGATAAATTTAACCAGTGACAGCAACACACTAACCCCGATTGCCATTGGGCTGATCGCCAAAACTGCTTCCAGCGGGAATGCCCTAACTGCCAAATTTGATTATTTGCGCCTGAACCAAGACTCCCAGTCCATTTATGCTGATTTTATCGCAGACACCACTCGGGGGTACATACCATTGACCGTACAATTTTATGACTCTTCCGCCGGTAATGTCGATTCCTGGCAATGGGATTTCGGTGATGGCTCCTCACCTTCCACGGCACAAAATCCCCAGCATATTTTTAGCGAGGCCGGCATCTATACGGTACAGCTTACCGTCACCGGTGAAGGAGAAACCGATCATAAAATTCGGGAGGATTATATCACGGCAGAAGTACCACCGCCTCCGCCTGTTGCGGATTTTACCGCTGATCCCACCGAAGCAGCCGTACCTTTTGCGGTGCGTTTTTTCAATCATACCACCGGCTCGGTAGATCAATGGGAGTGGGATTTCGGCGATGGTTCAGCGCATTCGAATGAAAAGGAGCCCTATCATGCCTATCTGACACCGGGCGAATATACCGTCACGCTTACCGCCACCGGTGGCGGGGGCACTGATTCGCAAACGCGTTATATGTACATCAATGCTCTGCCCGAGGAAAGTATCGGAGATATCGAACTCTATCAGGCACAGGATCTACCTTTTATTGGCGGAAATCATACCAATCCGTATACAGATGTGACCTTAACAGTGACCTTTAACGGCCCCGACAGCAAAACCATTACTCTTGAAGGATTTTGGGTGGGCGATAATTTGTTTAAAGTGCGTTTTGCACCCACCGCTGTCGGTTCCTGGTATTACAGCGTTCAATCAAACGATCCGTTGCTGGACGGACAGACCGGGATGTTGAACTGTATCTCTTCTTCCAGCCATGGCTTTGTCAAAGTGAACGGATACCACTATTTTTATGACGACGGTACGCCTTTTTTCCGCATGGGAGATACGTCGTGGCGTATGTACAGAAGTAAAAATGCGGATTATGACAGTCTATTCATTCCCTTTGTTGATGCACGGGCATCTCAGGGATTTAATTCTCTCTATGGCAGCATTGATCATATTGAAGATCCGACCTTGAACGAAGGCGGTTATTTATGGCTCAATGATGAAGATCGGGATCGTTTGCAGCCGTCCTTCTTTCAATATGTGGATAAACGCGTGCAGTATATGCTGTCAAAGGGCATTATGCCGGGTATTGTATTTACCTGGGCGCAAACATTTATCGATTATACGCAGGATCAGTTTGAACGATTTGTGCGCTATTGCATTTCCCGATATTCCGCCTATAATGTTCAGTGGATCGTTTCGGGTGAATATACCGAAGAAAGCGTGCCTTCTGAATACAGCTATCATGGCGATGTGGTTGAACAGTATGATCCCTACGATCATCCCATTTCCATTCATCCAAGCGGTGACGAATCAAACTCTGCTCATTATGCAGAGTTTTCAGGCTGGCTGGATTATATCATGCAGCAAATTCGACTGATACCCGATTCTGTCAATGCAAAAATTATAGATGACAGAAGCTATAATATTCTGGTCGCCAATGATGAGTTCGGCTATGAAGGACCGACAGACCCCAGCTCTCCTTATTATGCTTATAATAATCTAACCGCGGACGAGGTGCGTAAACGGGCCTGGGCTATTGTACTCGGTGGCGGTTATTTTACCTATGGCAATAAATATACCTACACGGGCAAGGAGCTCATCATCAAGCTCGATGAGCTTAACAGTCCGGGTGCACAATATATGACCTACCTGTCCGATTTTATGAACGGAGTCCGGTATTACAGCATGGAGCCGCATAATGAATGGGTATCGGAGGGGAATTACTGTTTGGCCAATCCGGATTCAGAATATGTTATCTACCTCCAGAACGGCGGTAGTGTTCAAGTGGATATGTCATCCGCCACACAGGTCTTTCTCGCTTCCTGGTATGATCCCAAAACCGGAAACAGCACGGATATGGGACATGTCTACGGCGGAAATGTGTATAACCTGACCTCTCCCTATCAGAATGATACTGTGCTTCATTTTGGTCGTGTTATAGATCCCGGTGATACGACGCCGCCGTCCATCAGCAATATTCGTATTATCAATATCACCCAGAACAGCGCTACGGTGACCTGGAATACGGATGAGCCATCTATCGGCCAGGTGGAATGGGGGACAGATACGAGCTATGGTAATTTGACACCGCTTTCCACCGTTTTTCAGAATGCTTTCCGGGTTGATCTCGGCAGTTTGCAGGCACAATCTGTCTATCATCTGAGAATACTCGTCAAGGATGCTAAAGACAATCAATCCCAGTCAGCAGACCAGTGGTTTGAAACCGAAGGGGCTGCGCATCAGTTGTCCTTTACCGATATTACCCAGTCATCAGGAACGAGCGGATATTCCGCCAATGGTTACGGCCATGGCGTTTCTTTTGCGGATGTGGACAAGAATGGCCGAATGGACTTGCTCGTCAGCAATGCCGTCCGTGATCTGAGTATTCCGGATCATTTATATATCAATAATGGCAGCAATCTGTTTGATGATCAGGCTGCTTTACGGGGGACGAGCGATGCCGGCCTTTCGCATGCCATTGTCAACGCCGACTTTGATGGCGATGGAGACCTCGATCTCTTTTTTGCCAACATGCCGCTCAATGCCTCCAGTCCGGAGGGCAGGAACCGGTTGTATCAAAACGAGGGCAATGGTACCTTTACCGATATCACGGACTGGGCCGGTATTTCGACAGAAAACAACGGCACGCGTGGTGCTGTGGCTTTTGATATCGAAAACGACGGCGACCTGGATATTTACGCGGTTAACTGGGGTGATCCCAATGAGCTTTATATCAACAACGGAGCGGGGCAATTTACCCGTGAGGATCGCGGTTTGCAGGGTCCTGATGAAAATCCGGATGTATTCGGCCAACAGGGGGTTACAGCTGTTGATTTTGATAATGATGGTGATATCGATGTCTATGTGAGCAGAAGACAGGAATCAATTCATAATGCGCCCAACTGGCTTTTTGTCAATGACGGTACGGGTAATTTTACAGAGCAGGCGGGGCCTCGTGGTGTGGCGGTTGGTGGCCGTACCAATGGCGCCACCTTTACCGATTTTGACAACGATGGTGATCTGGATCTTTTCGCGGTCAATTTTGCCCTCTCAGGCGGGCCTGTCCCTCTTCTGGGGGTTTTCAGGAATGCCGGTGACGGAACCTTTGTAGATATGTCTGCTGATTTCAACATCCCGGTAAGTGGTTATACCGTCCTTTTTGGAGATGTCGATAACGATACCGACCCGGACATGTATCTCATCAAAAACGATGAAAAGGAACCCGGCGCCACGCCAAAACTTTACCTCAACGACGGAGCCAGTGGCTTAGTACCGGGCAATTACCCTGCTCTGGAAGTTAGTGCGGTTGATGCCCGCGGCGGCGGCTATGGCGACATCGATAACGATGGTGATATTGATTACTATGTGGCCTGCAAAGATGGACAAAATTTTCTGATTCAAAATGATTTGCAGACCTCGAATCACTATATCGATATACTCTGTATTGGATCGGACAATAACTATGGCGGTTATGGTGCCAAAGTAACCCTCTATGTTGCCGGTCATCTCAATGACGATAATTATCGTTTGGGGTATCAACAGGTGGTTTCGAATTATGGTTATCTGAGCCAGAATCAGACCCCGCTTCACTTCGGCCTGGGTGCACATACGCACTGCGACATCAAGGTTGTGCTGAGCAACGGAGATGTTGTGACCTATTCCAATGTACAGGGCGATCAACTTTTTCAAATGCAGCCGGATAATCCCTATCCGCTGAAAATTTCCACTGCCTTTTTGCCCTCCGGAACTCGGGGGAATCTGTATGAACAGGATTTGCATGCACACGATGGTGTTGCGCCCTATGAATGGAACATGCAAAGCGGTTCACTGCCGACAGGTATATCGTTTGATCCCCTTCTGGCCAGGATCAGTGGCACGCCGAGTGAAAGCGGTACGTTTCAGTTTACCATTGGTGTTAAGGACAGCCAGGCGCCATTTGACAGTACCAGCCATACCTTTGAGCTGGTTATCGCCGGTATCGAACCTGTTCAAATTACAACCGTCTCTCTTCCCTCTGCGCGGCTGAACGATATCTATTCAGCTCAACTGGAAGCAGAGGGGGGCGTTGTACCCTATAGTTGGTCTGTAGAGAACGGAAGCTTACCTGCCGGTTTGTCGCTCGATGCCGCAACCGGTGTCATCAGTGGCACGCCTTCGGCGGCGGATACGGTTGTTGTAACCTTCAAGACCACCGATTCACAGGCCACAGCAGACGAGGATACCGCCTCTTTTACGCTCAGGGTCCGTCCCGAGTCACAGATCGATGAGGAGTTTGATACCAGCCTTGATAATTATGTTGTCGATATTCCAAAAGCCGGTCCCACTTTTGATCTTAATGATCGTCCCGGATTTTTAAAACTGGATGTGCCGTCGGGCGAGACCTATCACCACTGGACCGGCAAGGACGATGCTCCCCAGCTGCGCCGGGAGCTCACTTTTGACAATTGGGAAGCAGAGACCCAACTCGAACTCGATGCCTATACCGGAAATAAATTTATTATCGGTCTTGAAGTCTATTTTTCAGAAACCGATATATTCTATTTCGGATACAATTATGATACCAATGTCATCAAACTCTTTCGCACGGGAGAGGGTCAATTTGCCTCTCTCTATTATTATGGCGGAAACATTGTTCAACTGCGTATACGCAAGGTAAACAGCGCCTATTATTTTGAATATAAAGCCGTTTCCGAGAGCAGTTGGTCGAACGCCGTCACGCTGACGGTAACCCAGACGCCGACAGCGATCGGTCTTATCGGCAATACCTGGTATCCGGACGTCTCTCTGGTTGCCTATTTTGACTATTTGCGCCTGGTCGAAGGCAGTTCCCTGCCGAAAAAGAATATCCCCGTTGCATCCGAATCGAAAGACATCACCTTGCCGGAATCTTTTCATGTTTACCCCAATTATCCCAATCCTTTTAATAACCGGACAAATGTGGATATCGCCATTCCGGAAGAGGGCAGGGTAACCATCGCGATTTATAATTTTATGGGCCAGGAAGTAAAGCGTCTTATCAATGGCCGAAAACCCGCGGGACTGTACAGGCTCTCCTGGGATGGAAGTGATGATATGGGACAACCCTGTGGCAGCGGTGTCTATTTGTTACGCGCTTTTTTCAGGTCTGACAGTGAAACGCAAAGAACGGTGAGAAAATTAACGCTGCTGAAATAATGATCAAAAATCAAGAATTGTGCTTGACAATCTGGATGAAAAATAATATATATAGTAATGGGGACCTGAACAATCAGGCACTCGGGGGACATCAGTATTGAGGGGAAAGGCACAAAGGCAAACCTTTGTGCCTTTTTATTTTGGATTAACCGGGAGTTGATGTTGTATGAAACCCCAAATCAATGATACGACATTCGGGTCTATTATCATCGATGGTACAAAATATGACCACGATGTCCTGATCCGGTCTGATGGCTCTGTGCATAAACGAAAGAAAAAATTATCCAAAAAGAAATACGGATCTTCCCATAAAATTTCCCGGGAAGAAGCCAAACACATCTATGAAAAAGGAACCACACATCTTATCATCGGTTCCGGTCAGGTGGGTCTGGTTACATTATCCGATGAAGCAACAGCGTATTTCGACAAAAAAGATTGTACCGTCCATATTTTAAAAACACCGGATGCCATCCGGGAATGGAATGAAAGAGAGGAAGGGACGATTGCAGGGCTTTTTCACGTGACTTGCTGACCGGTATCGCCCCTGATGCTTTCGTACAATTAAATCGAACCATTGTTAACCAATTCCGAAAATTTTTCAAAAGACCGGTTAAAGGTGCGCTCTGTATCGTCCGGGAAACAACAGGCGGGCAGTTCACGAGCCCGCAGATGATATTGTATACACTCACAACAGATTCCTTTTCGTGAACAGGGTTCGTAACTACAGTTACAGTTTGTTAAATTCCTTTCCTGTTTACAATCCATCGCAGCCTCCTTATTCATTATCTATTTTGAATTGTTGAGATGTTTGCAGAGGATTCGTGCAATTAATGACTGGTTTCAATCCTATTCTATACTCGTAAACCCGGGGATAGACCCTGTATGACGGTCTCGTCTGTATCGGGGTGCCACCGACGCCACTGATTTTATGGTCGCAGTGCACTGTATACCCGTCGGATTTTTGCAGCTGAAAACCATATTGAGAGCGGTCTGTATTTTTGAACGGTGATACACTTGCATTGAACAGGGATTGTGATTTAACCAGGATACCATTTTTTTGATCATTGCTCAAAAGCATCCAGCGCACATCCGTTTTGTTACCGTTTTCTTGTGGAACGGTATAGGCGGTATATTGTTCCATGACGGTTCCGCTATAAATTCCGGTTTTTGCTCCGCTCTTGCGGTCGGGATAGGTTTCCATCGGACCAGGTCCGTACCAGGTCATCTGGTGAAAGGATTGCGGAATGTCGAATTTGATGCCGACCCGGGGAAGATAGTATGTGTGTAAATCACCAAAGGGAACAATTTTATGGGTATATATGATTTCGCCGTTATTGCGAATGACATAGGTATAATGATTTTCAAAGCCATTAACCTGGTTTTCGGCGGCCGCCAGCGTATGGATGGTGAGAAGAACTCTGTTTTCTGCCTGCGTCCATTTCAATTTCGTCAACTGGTATTGCAGTCGGTCAAACCCCAGCCGATACCAATCAGCGGATTCGCGCACACCCCACTCAGACCATTCGTTCAATGTCGGAGCGCGCCAGATATTCAGCCGGGGGCCTTGACGGATCAGCTCATTTTCCTTAAAAATATAGGAATCGAGAACGCCTGTTTTTTTAGTAAAAGAGAGCCTGAATTCTTTTCCCTCTATATATAAATGATTGTTTTCTTCGGAAACTTTGAGATCCGCTCTAAAAGTCGGTTGAGAAGGGGGCGGTTTTTTATAGATTGGCAGGATAAATTCTGCAAAGGCAATTTCATGTCCTTTCGAAGCCCAGGGTGTTTCCGACAGTAGAGAAAAACTGCATAACAACCGGTATTCGCATCCGGGTACAGCATCAGGCAGTGAATAGGCCAGATCGACGGTCTTGCTCGATCGAGGTGGAATATTTAAGGCAAGAGCGCCTTTTTCTATCAATACAGTGTCCTGAATGATACGCCAGGTAAACTCCAACTCTTTCAAATTTGTAAAATTGTGATGGTTTATCACCTCCAGTTTGCCCTGCAAAAGATCGACAGCCTGAATCCATACCGGTTGATGGCTCTTTTTGACCTGCCAAAGTTCAGGTTGGGGGGTTCTGTCTGCAAAGACAACCCCGTTGAGACAAAACGGACTGGCTCCATAGCCTGTATATGTGCCCTTTTCTTCCATGGTTTCAAAATCGAGCCACAACAGAGTACTGTTTTCTGCTGTCTTGATCGATTCAAACTCGTCAGGAGAATAGGCTTTTTTGGTTATCCGAATGTCATCCATGACGGCATTATTCAGCCAGCCGGGGAACTGCTCGTGCTGCACATCCGGGTGGCGTCCGATATTCAGGGGGACCGGAAAGGCTTGAATATCCCCTTTAACCTCTTTTGCCCCAAGTTCCTGGCCATCCTTGAACAGCTTGATTGTGTTTCCGTCATATGTCCCTGCGATATGATGCCAGTTATAACTCCAGTCACCGCCGACATGGGCTCTCACTGAATGTCTTTGATCGGTAAAGACATAAAATTCTATTGTAGAGTCGTCGATCTGAGCAAGTCCGTATTGTCGGCTGCCTTTGCTGATAATCGGCATGCTGAATGGGATTTTGTCCGGTTCGTGTCGCTGTCTTTTGTTTTTGACGTTATGCCGGGCAATCCATTGATAGGCTGAAGACCAATTACGCGGATAAATCCAGGCTTCGAGCGTGAGCTGCTGTTTTACCGAGTCGAACACCGGGTCGTTATAGATCTCTATCCAATCATCCAGACCACTCAAAGCGAGCGCCTGGCCTTTTCGGCCCTGAACTGTTTTCGAACGTCCGATAATGGCACAATTGTGGTCATAACCGGATTTATCTTTAACGTTTACAAGCGGGAGTTCCAATCCCTGGTCCACCCAATCCCATATGTACCCACCCTGAAGGTTGGGAAGGGTGCGGATGAGAGCCCAGTATTCATCAAAATGACCGACGCTGTTACCCATGGCGTGCATGTATTCACCCATGATCACCGGCTTTGCAATCTCGCGGCAATAGGAGCGGATCCAGGCAGGCATCGGATAGCGTGGACCGCTGATATCAGCATAGGAAGGATTATAGAGACCGTTGCCCTGATGGTATAGCAATCGCGTCGGATCCGTGTTTTTGGCATAATCCGCCATTTCAAAATGAACCTGTCCGAGGCCACATTCGTTGCCCGTACTCCACATGACAATACTGGGATGATTCTTATCTCTCTGCACCATGCGGGAAAAACGGTCCATAAACGCCACCCGCCAGCCCGGTTCTTCGGCGAACCAGGTTTCAGCAAAGTGGCATTCCGCATTGACCTCGTCCTGAACATAAATACCGTACCGGTCTGTCAGATTGTACCATTCGGGGTCGTTTGGATAATGGCAGGTACGCACAGCGTTTATATTGAATTGTTTCATTAACTTAATATCTTTTACCATCATGTCGGTGGGGATGGTACGGCCGGATTTTGGATGGTGTTCGTGACGGTTCACCCCCATTAATTCGACTGCAACGCCGTTGATCAGCATCTGTGCGTTTTTTACTTCGACGCGCCGAAACCCTGTGTTTTGTCTTATGACCTGAATGGTTCGGTCATTTTCATCGATTAGTTCCAGAATCACGGTGTAAAGACAGGGTTTTTCAGCACTCCATTTGCGTGGTTTTTTAATATGCCGCTTTAGATTGATTTTTCTTCTGCCCTTTTGCAGTATGCCCGTTTTGGAATCAAATGAAGTGACCAGGTTTTCATCCTCATCGAAGAGATAGACCTTGATTTGATAATTGTTGGATTCCTCTTGTTCCGATTCGAGCCGGCAGGTTATGTTCAAATCTGCATTTTTGTAATTATCATCCAGTGCGGTCGTAATATGCACATCGCGGATGCTGGTCAGTGGAAGGGAGTAGAGGTAGACATTTCGATAGATGCCGGAAAATCGCCACATGTCCTGATCTTCCAGATAACTGCCATCGGACCAGCGTACCACCATCACCGACAGGGTGTTTTCACCGGTACGGATATATGGCGTGATATCATATTCGGCAGGTGTCATGCCGCCCTGATCGTAACCCACATATTGTTCATTCACCCAGACAAAAGAGGCTGACTTTACCCCTTCAAAATGCAAAAGTATTTTATTGTCTTGCCATGCTTCCGGAATATAAAACAACCGTTTATAGCAACCGGTTGGGTTTATCTCGTCGGGAACGCGGGGGGGATCGAACGGAGCCAGAGCCTGGGGTATATTGCGATACATGTTAAAGCCATAGCCCTGCATTTGCCAGACGCCCGGCACCGGAATGTCAGCCCATTTTTCTACAGAGAATTCATCTCTGTAAAAATTCAATGGGGCCTTGAGCGGATTGACGGACCACTTGAATTTCCATAATCCATCCAGAGATTGATAAAAGGGAGATTCATATTTATTGTTCTTTACTGCCTGAAAGGTGGTGCTGAAGGGAATCATGGGAACATGGGTGAGTTCCTGATTCTCAGCCACCATGCGGGGATTTTCTATATACGCATTAATGTCGTAAAAAGGAATCCGGGCTTGCAGCTGTATATTCAGACCCAGGAGTAAAATGACAAAATAGACTGCTCTTTGTATTACATAATGTGTTTGGGAAAACATGCATTGCTCCTGTCTGCTTTTTTATTGTATAAATTTTTTCTGAAAAATCAGATTATTCAAGTCTGCACTATCAATGGTTATATTAGCCTGTTCGCTAAAATATTCGCAATCTGCACAGCCGGGATGCCGGTATAAAAATCATCTGCTGTCAAATTTAAAAATGCCAGAATAGAGGTACAAAGGTCACGGTTATGATGTAGAATAGCAGATTAAGCGGTAATCCGATGCGAAAATAATCTGAAAAACGATACCCCCCTGGTCCAAATACCATCAGGTTGGTTTGGTACCCGATGGGTGTGGCAAAGCTCGCTGAAGCTCCGATCATGATGGCAATGATGAATGGCATTGGATTTACGCCCATATTTACCGCAGATGCCATGGCGATCGGAAACACCAAAACAGCAGCGGCGTTATTGGTAATCAATTCTGTAAAAAGCGAGGTTATGCCATAGACAACGATGAGGACGAGAATCGGATTATCGCCGGCCAGGCTGATAAGGTACTGAGCGATGGTGTAAGAGGCACCGGTGGTTTCCAGAGCCTTACCGATTCCAAAAGCGGCGACAATAACCAGCAGAACCTGCCAGTCAATACTGCGTTTTGCATTCGACCAGCTGACACAGCCGGTTAATACGGCGAGCCCCGCTGCCAGGGTTGCTGCTTTGAGCATGCTCAGGATTCCGCTTCCTGCCAGTATTACCATTACGAATAGAATAAGAATAGCGGTCCATGCTTTTTCAAATCGAATCGGGGCAGAATTTTCAATTTTGCTCACCAAAAAGAAATTCTTGGAATTTTGTTGCTGATCGATAAACGACGGCAACGCTTCCAGTAACAATGTATCTCCCGGTTGTAATATAATATCGCCGATTTTTTTTCGAATGCGTTGTCCATTTCTGGCAACTGCAATGACCACGGCATTGTATATGGTGCGAAAGTGACTTTCGCGAATGGTTTTCCCGATTGAGGGAAAGGAATTTGAAACCACTGCTTCGATTAAGCAGCGCTTGGCCCGGGGTCCCTGCAATTTAAAAACCTGATTGGTTGCCGGTACGAGTCCGCGCATTTTTTGCAGATCAACGATCGAGTCCACAATCCCGACAAAAACAAGACGATCGTTGGCTTGCAATTTTTCCTGCGGAGAGACGGCTATGATGAGTTCTCCCCCTCTTTCGATTTCCATGAGATACATACCCCGTAGCTGCCGCAGACCCATTTTTTCAATAGACTGGCCCACCAGCGGGGATTTGGGTTCCACGATCATCTCTACGGTATATTCACGGGGATCGTGCAACTGACTCAAGACCGAGCCGTGTTCAGGTAAAAGCCAATGGCTGAAAAAAAGAATATAAATAATGCCAAGCACGGCACAGGGTATTCCGATTTTGGCAATGGTAAACATATTCAAACCACCCATCAGGGATTCGAGGTTGTGCTGTTTTGCATACTGAATCAGCATACCATTTACGATAAGGTTGGTGCTGGTTCCGATGAGTGTAATGATGCCGCCAAAAATTGCTGCATAGCTGAGCGGAATCATATATTTTGAAACGGCTATATTGTGTTTTTTTGCCCAATCTGAAATAGCCGGAATAAACATGGCAACCACAGGGGTATTGTTTAGGAAACCGCTCAAGGCGGTCACCGGCAGCATAATTCTGATCTGGGCGAGCCAGCGGTTTTTGGGTTTGCCCAACAACTGGGGGGTAAACAACTGCATACCGCCTGAATCCCGAAGTGCTGCTGCCACAATATAGAGTATCCCCACGGTAACCACCCCCTGGTTCGTCAATCCTGCAAGGGCATCCGCAGGCGACAGAATACCGCTCACCAAAAGAAAACCAAGGGCCGCGAGAAAGATAAGATCAGGGGAATATTTCGTGGTGGCCAGAATGGTTATTATGGCAATGACCAGTAAAACAACGATCCAAGCTTCAAAACCCATAAAACGACTGATATAATTTGTTCAAAAAGACCGGTAAAGCAGTTGATTTATAAGTTTTAAGGTATTATTTTTCGGCTAGTAAAGCAACAAAAATATTAATATCAAACGTTTGACAATTTTGAATGCTGTGATTGTCTCAATTGAAGGGAAGAAAGAGATGAAAATAATATTGGCCCCGGATGCTTTTAAGGGCAGCATGACTGCAGAACAGGCTTGTGCGGCAATGGAACGTGCCGCAAAAGCCGTGTTGCCGGAGGCGCTCATAGACTCTATACCGCTGGCCGACGGCGGAGAAGGAACCGTTCAGGCGCTTGTAACCGCTACGAATGGAAAGACAATTGAATGCAGAGTGAACGGTCCTCTTGGTGATGAGGTAACCGCTCAATATGGAATTCTGGGAAATGAAAATACAGCGGTCATTGAAATGGCCTCTGCATCGGGATTGCCGCTGGTACCGGCTGATCAGCGAAATCCTCTCAAGACCACTACATTCGGAACGGGCCAGCTGATCCGGCATGCAGTGGAAAAAAAAGTCGACAAGATCATTATCGGTATCGGCGGGTCGGCAACCACGGACTGCGGAACCGGAATGGCTCAGGCTCTGGGTGTTCGTTTTATCGGCCATGATGACAGCGAAATCGATGAATTTATGACCGGGGAACGCATGGGATCTGTAAAGGATATAGATACTCATCAATGTCTGGAGACACCCAACGTGGTGGTGGCGTGCGATGTCAGCAATCCATTGCTCGGTCCTGATGGTGCTGTTTTTGTTTATTCTTCTCAAAAAGGAGCGACAACCGACCAGCTTTCCCTGCTGGAAAAAAAGATGGCCCATATTATTGATATTATTGAGAGGAAGAGCGGTAAAGAGGTGCGAAACATACCGGGAGCCGGTGCAGCCGGCGGGCTGGGTGCCGGCTTGATGGCTTTTTTGCAGGCAAATCTTTGTCCCGGGATCGATATTGTCCTTGACGCCTGTCACTTTGGCGAACGGATCAGGAATGCGGATGTAATCGTTACCGGTGAAGGCGCAATAGATCGTCAGACTCTGCATGGCAAGACCATTAGCGGCGTTTTGCAACATGCAAATCCCTTAAATATACCGGTCATCGCCCTGGCGGGAAGCGTTGCGGATGATATCGATGATCTGTATAAAACCGGACTGCTCTCGGCATTTAGTATTTGCTCACGGCCGATGAGCCTTGAAGAGGCTCTTGACAAGGGTGAAGCGTTGGTGCAGGGCACAGCCGACCGCGTTTTCAGGCTCTTAAATAGGGTAAAAAAATGATCAGAGCGATAATGCCGGCACATATGGCAGTGATAAGGACAGCCCCTGCCGCGACATCTTTGGCTTTGGCCACCAGAGGATGAAAATTGGGAGAGGTCACATCAGCCAGAAATTCAAGTGCTGTGTTTAAGGTTTCTGCTGTCCAAACCGCCATGATGGCCAACAAAATGATACACCAGTCGATCGTCTGCAATTTACAAATAAATCCCAGCGCGATCGCCATCAGTGTACCCAATGCGTGTATCCATGCATTATGCTGTGATTGCATCATATAGGCAATGCCGCGACCGGCAAAATAAAAGCTTTTAATCCTCGCTTTTAATTTAAATTTGCTCATATTATCCCTGTTGGGAATAGGATTGTTTATCTCTGTTTTTTATGGCATTATTTTGGAGTATAGATGGTTTTCCCGGCTTTGACCGGCAGAACATCACTGCTGCTCGACTAATCAGTGTTTTTTATCTATCAGATCTTCATTGTGGGCAACAACGTACGTACACACCATATCTCCGGTTACATTATTTGAAGTTTCAAACATATCCAGAATCGGATTAATCCCCAGCGCCAGTGCCACAATTACGGCCACCTGACTGGTTGACAATCCCATGTTTTCGAGAATGATGAATAACAGCATGAGACTGCCCCCCGGCACACCGCCGGCACCGATTGATGCCAGAACCGTTGTGAGAACCAGAGTGATCAGAGCAACCGGTGTCAGGGTAATTCCGAACATATTTGCAGCCAGTACCGCAAACATGGGCAGATGAACACAGACACCATCCATATTGATGGTAGCGCCCAACGGCAGTGAGAAACTTGAGAGTTCATTTTTGACCTTGAGCTCCTCGGCCACCACCCGCATGGATACCGGCAGCGTGGCGGCACTGCTTCGAGTGATGAAACCGGTGATCATCGCTTCCTGCAATCCTTTGAGGATCATGTAGGGATTTTTCCGGGTGACCAGAAAAACCAGGAACGAATAGACAACAAAGACCATTACCAATATGCCGACAATGATGCCGAGCGTTACACCGACATAGGGACCGACAATGTTGGGTCCATACATGCTGAAATTGACAATGGAAAGGGCAAAGACTCCGATCGGTGAATATTCGAGAATCCAGTCGACCATTTTAAACATGGCATCGCGGGCGGCGGTGAAAATATCGATCAGATTTTCCATACGCGCGATAAACTTTTCATCCTGTGAGGCTTCAATCGTTACCCGTATACCGAGCCCGAACATGATGGAAAAAATAATGATGGGCAGAAAATTTCCCTCTGCGAGCGCCTGGAAAGGGTTTTGAAACATGTTGATCAGCATGTCAACGATACCGCCCTCTGTGGCGACGTCTTCGCCAAGGTCAGCGGTTTGGGTTCCCATGGTGTTGGCGAGTTGTTCCCAGCCGCTCAAATCCGCTCCGCCTCCGGGATTTATGACCAGGGCCAGAGTCACTCCGACAGCAGCGGCAAGAAAAGAACATAAAAAGTACCATGCCATAACTTTGGCACCGATGCGACCGAAGCGTTGAATCGGCAAACTGGCTGCCCCGATGACCAGCGAAAAAAAGATCACCGGAATGACGATCATTTTAAGCATGTTGATGAGAATCGTGCCGAACGGAGAGATAAAGGGAATAATCGACTGAGCCGTATCAGCACCGGTCCGGCTCGATATGAACCACAACAACCCTCCAAGCAATGAGCCAAAGAGAAATGCGGATAAAATTCGCAATACCAGGGATGTGGAAAGATACCATTTCAACAGCGTTTTCATTGTCGGCTCCTACAAGTAGTTAAAAAGATAATCGGTTATTCGTTGATATAGATAAAGATGCCGGTAACCGCTGCGTTCGGAATACCAGAGAAAACCTCCGGGGTCATCGTGAATAAATATCGGCCCGCTTGTCGGTTCACAGTACTGCTCATCCATACTGTTCGCATGTGGTTTGCCTTTCTATTTTCCATAGATAAATGCCGGTTGTTTCAAATAAGTTTGCAGAGAGGACGCTGCCTGGTCTCGCTGTGACAGAATCGGATCGTCGATCGGCCAGGGAAAGGCGATATCCGGATCGTTCCAGATGATGTTGCCTTCGGCAGCGGGATTGTAAAAGCCGGTGCATTTATACTGAACCTCGGCAAAGTCGCTCAACACCAAAAAGGCGTGGGCAAATCCGACCGGGACATAAAGCTGCAGAAGATTGTCTGCCGAGAGCTCTGCCGACACGAATTGGCCGAACGTGGGTGAACCTACTCGAATGTCTACGGCGATATCAATAATCTTACCCAGTGAACAGCGCACCAGTTTGCCTTGTGGTGCGTTCATATCCTGATAATGAAATCCGCGCAAGACGTTTTTAGCGGAACGCGAATGGTTGTCCTGTACATAGTGGGTGGCAAGTCCCAGCGTTTTGAATGTTTTTTCGTTGTAGACTTCGGCGAAAAAGCCGCGTTCATCGCCGAATTTTTCAACCGCAATCTGTCTAACGTCAGGAATTTTCATCTCGGTTACGATTGTTTTCAAACTCACCTCCGGTTTCATCTATTATTCGATCGATTTCTTTTTTGTAATATTCCTGCCAAACCGCGGGAGGCTGGACAACAGTCTGTATCCAGTTTTTTTTAACCGGATGTTCAAATCCCAGGCTAAAGCAGTGCAGCGCCAGATTTTTCCCGTCAAAAACATGGCGGGCGCCATAACGCAGATCGCCCAGAATCGGATGTCCGGTTTCAGCAAGTTGTACCCGAATTTGATGCGGTCGCCCGGTCAACAGGTCGATATCCAGCAGACTGGTATTTTTTTTGTTGTGCAAGGATCTGTAATTCAGTTCGGCTTTTTTTGCTTTTGCATGCTGTGGCCGGACAATTCTGACCCGGGACGCTTCCTTGAGCAGATAGTGCCGCAGGGTGCCGGATTTTTCGCAATGGCCCTCGACAATGGCCACATAGCGTTTTTTAACCCTGTTTTGGCGGAATTGTGCGGATAAACGCGATGCAGCTTTTGATGTTCGTGCAAAACAGACCACTCCGGAGACCGGCCGATCCAGCCGGTGGACGAGTCCGAGATAGACATTTCCGGGTTTGTTGAATTTATCCTTGATATAACGCCTGGCCAAAGATAACAAATCGATATCGCCGGTACGGTCCTCCTGTATCAGCACTCCTGCCGCTTTATTGATGATCAGCAGGTGATTGTCCAGGTAAATGACGTCGAGTTGGTTGTTCTTGTTTTGCTGAATAGAGGGTTTCAATACCTTTGGTCACTTTTCCGTTGGATACGATAAATTCCATTGCGCCCGAATATCATCCATAATCTCCATTATCGCCAGCGTTTCGTTCAGGGGCATGTATTCACTTTGCAGACGATTTTGTCGCAGGCAGCGGTTGACCTCCTCAATTTCATAAACGAATCCCTTACCGCCAAGCGGCGCCTTGCGCACTCTGTTCTGTTTTTTCTTGATCAGAACAGCTGACTCGGCACCCCAGAATTTTGCCGGCATGTGGATGCGTCCTTTGGTGCCCATTATCATGGCTTCATTCGGCGTGTCGACACGGGTAGAGCAGGTAATGGTCGCCAACTGGTCTTCGTCGTATTGCAAAATGATCACGGCCTGTTCGTCAACACCTGTTTTCGCCATTTTGACAAAGCTTTTGATCTCTTTTGGCTTTTTTTCAAACACCATAGAACAAAATGCCAGGGCATAGACGCCGACGTCAAGCAAAGCACCCCCTCCGAGCTGCGGATTGAAGAGCCGGTGGTGCTCATCGAACGAAGCCTGAAAGCCAAAATCTACATTGACGAACCTGACGGTGCCGATTTTTCCCTTGTCGATCCATTTTTTCGTTTTTATGATAGCCGGCAGAAACCGTGTCCACATTGCTTCCATAAGAAACAGATTCTCTTTTTTGGCAGTCAGGATCATTTGTCCGGCTTGTTCGGCATTGATCGCAAACGGCTTTTCGCATAGCACCGCCTTGCCGTGGTTCAAACACATTAATGTGTTTTCGCAATGAAACGGGTGTGGTGTTGAGATATAGATGACATCAATTTTTGTGTCTTTGGCCAATTCCTCATAGGAACCATACGGTTTGGCTATGGAATGATCCTTTGCAAAGGATTTTGCTCTGCTCAGATCGCGCGATCCCACGGCGGACAAATCCGCCAGAGCTACCTGTTTCAGGTTGTTTGCAAAAACATTGGCTATTTTGCCGGTTCCGAGTATACCCCATCGAATATTCATTGTTCTGTTCTCTTTTAAGGAAATTCTATTTTTGTAAATCCGGACACAAATCCGTCTTTGAATTCAATTCTGTAAAATCCTTCCACCGCTTGCGGCATTCTGGTTTGTAATGTAAGAGCCAGTTCACCGAGATCGCCGAGTTCTTTGATCAACTCCGGTAGCCGGGTTTCTATAGACTCTCCGTATTGGACCAGGTTCCAGCCATTTTCCAGGGTTACTTTCAGATCGGTATCACCGATTCCCGGAGTTGAGACGATGGCATACTCTTCTTTTACATTGGGAAGCCAGATAATCTGCCCCGTCAGAGCATCCTTTTTATCTCTGCCGATGACGAGATAGGGGTGCGGCCTGTAAAAGCGCAACCCTGTTTGATTTTGATTGTGATCATCGACCTTGACGACTTTAATGTTGGCGCAGCTGAACAGTAAAAAGACGATCAGTATAAACAAAAAATGTCTCATCGTAACCTCTTGTACTCTTATGATTTTGTAAACCAAATTATCGTTTCATAGCGTCCGGAGAATCTGCGACTACAGTGAAGGCCATGTTCAAAATGCCAAATAATTCGATTACGCATCAAGTCATATTTCGAAAATACAGGATACAGAATCGTGTCCAATGGAATAATCGCCCCTCTATCAACGTAATTGCCAACTTGCCAGCATATGCTACCTTTATGAGATAAAGCTCTGACACATTCGGCGATGACGTTTTCCTGCTGTTGAATATAAACATCGAGGTCCAGTTTCTTTTCATATTCCTTGCCGATATTATAGGGAGGCGAAGTGACGACAAGTTGTAAAGACTCATCCGGTATCGTTCTGAGAAGATCAAGACAATCACCATGATAAAGCGTAATCGATTCGGTCAAGTCAAAATGTTGTGATATTTTTCTATCCTGACTGAATAATGTTTTGCTGTTTTGTTTCATAGCATTATTATCTAATTATGATCGTTAGAGTTTTATTATGAGTTACTAGGGTATCAGGTTTCCCGCGTCGGATAAAATCGCAGTGACCCGGAATCCCTGATTGCGGTACCAGCGATAGGGATCATTGGGATCGCGAACGCGTTGATTGTGCAGAGCGATGACGTTGAACCAGTCGTCGAGAACCGGAGATCCGGAGCTGCCGTAATCGGTATCGGTCAGGTATTGAATATAGCTGTCCGTAACATCTTTTATGAGGTTTTCTCGAAAAGCGATTTCCTGGAACCTGCCGCCCGGATGTTGAATGATATTGACGCGTTGATTGACAACAGAATCAACTCCGTGGCGTAGATTGAAAAATCCCCGCGAATCTCCTGCTTTTTTGTCTTCTTTGGATTCAAGCCTGACGATGCTGTAATCCAGGGTCGGGTTGGTTTTGAACAAGTCATCCGGATCGCATTGCCACTCATCGACAGGTGCCGGCGATCCATCAGCGATCAGGCGGTAATTGAACTGGATGGTTGCATTGGCGGCATCTGCCTTGTTTTCAAAAACATGATTGTTGGTCATGAGAATATCAGGCGCGATGAGAAATCCGGTTGCTGATCCCGCCGGCAGCTTGACCCGGGCAACGGCCTTGCTCGCCTCCAGGGCTTTTTCCATCCACCAGATATTCTTGAAATTGGGTTCACCGATAACCGCTTCGACCAGGACGCCGAATTCACGATCGATGGTTTCACCGCCGGTCCATTTGAAACCGCTCTTGCTTGAACCGCTCATTAGCCAATGCCATTTCATAACGGCTCTCCTTTTAAAATCATGAATTGAAAAATTCTGAAAAGCAAATACAGGGTCGTCTGTCTGTGATTTATAAATAAATCAATATTTTACAAAAAATCAAAAGAAATCGACACGGAAGGGGATTTTGTTGCCATTAATTTTGCCGGCCAGCGAAACCTTTGCTGGTTAGGTATAATATAAACGAGATCGCCAGTCCGGGATAAATGGGTTCGATTTGAAACAAATAACTTCCGGTAAGTTCTTTGCTTAAAAGCCACGTCGCAGATAGCGCCGCGCCGCTGAGCATGGTAGCGGGAACCCAGCGACTCGGCATGCGGAAACGGTGAAAGAAACTGCTTACCAGCGGGATTAAAAGCGCCGGTGTTGCCAGTGAGCCGATATCCTTCCAAATTTTCACCACCGAGCGCGCATATAGGGCCAGAGCGATGCTGATGACCGCCGTAATAATGAGGCCGATTTGGATATGGCGCTGTACGATTTCGTCCTTTGCTTCTTCTTTATAGCGGTGGCGGAAATCCCTGCCGATGGTGATGGCTGCCAGAAAAGAAAAACTGTCGATTGTAGACATGATGGTTGCCAGCAGGGCGGTGAAAAAAATACCGAGAACAACGGGGGGTAAAACGTTGCCGGCGAGCTCAAGATAGGAGGAAACCGGATTCTCCAGCTCGGGCAGCACCGCCCGGGCATATAGTCCGGCAAAAGTGGCCATAAAATCGAATACAATCCAGAACAGAACGGAGATCAGGATACCCCGGCGCGCCACCTTGTCGCTTTTGGCGGCAAAACAACGCTGATAGAACGAGGGGTCGATCAGGGTGGTGAGGGCGATAAAGAACCACGCAATGATATAGGTTGCCCCCTGACCGCCGTGCCACTGAAAATGCGACTCTGGGAGGGATTGTTTTAAAAAACCATAACCACCGTATTTTTGCAGGCAAATCAGCAGAATGAGAAAAAATCCGAGATACATCAGGGAAAACTGCAATTTATCGGTACGAATGATGGCGTTAAAGCCCCCTTTCAGCACATAGATCATGCTGAAAAGCATGCCTGCGGTGATTGCCCAGAAGAGGGGGATTGGAAAGAGGTATTGCAGCAACACAGCCAGCATCAGCACATAGGCGGCGGGAAGCGTGAGAATAAAAACAAAGAGGGTACCTGTGAGAGCGGCAAAACGGCCATAGGAGCGCTGCAATTGCTCCGGAATGGTATAAAGTTTCTGACGACGCGCCGCTCTTGCCACCAGAAGGGCAAATAAAACGGCTGCCACATAATAGGGAACGCCGAAAACCAGCCAGTTTGAAAGCCCGTACAGATAGGAAAATTCACCCACCCCCAATATCCCGCCATACCAGGTAGAGACCAGGGTGGCGACAAAAGCGGGCAGTGTCAAACGCCGGCCCGCCAGTATATAGCTCTCTAAATCCGGGCCTGAATCGCGGCTTTTTTTCAATCCCAGTAACAGTATGAAAATCAGATAGACAAATATAATTGCATAATCCGGCAGAGTCAAGAGAGCTCCTTTTTTACTACTCTATAATTTCGTGGTCAGTTCGATAAAGTAGTTCCGTGTCGCAGCCGGAAAATAGTAATTATAGCCGGACCAGGCATCGTAATATCCCGATGGAATGTATTTTTCATTCAAAACATTGTTGAGCTGCAGGCTGAGGCCAATCGATTGAAATCCCAAAAAGGTCAGTTGGCTATCCAGTCGCAGATTCAACAGCGTATAGGGATCCAATGCACGGTCATTGTTTTCCGTATTGTCAAGGTACTGATTGCCGACGTGCTGCAGGTGCAGCGAGGCATCGGCAAACGAAAAGCTGCAGGTCAGCCGTGCATTGGCCAGCCGGTTGGGAAAAAGCGGAATGGTATTGCCGCTATAGTCCATCGAAATCACCCGCCCGTTTTCATCC
>WJMF01000031.1 GCA_014728085.1 Candidatus Zhuqueibacterota bacterium | reverse complement strand
CGATGCTTTTTTGCGCGAGGCGGTGAAATTGGTCGGATACATCCGGAAGCATATCGGTCAGGCGTTTTGCGGGCGTTTTTTCAGTTTCATTCAAGACATAGGCCGTTAAAAGAGGTAAAATCAGGCTATACTCGGCCCAAACCTGTACCAATTTATCCTCATCTGCAGATTTGTACTTGCCCCAGGTAACGGATTCGCTGAATGTACAACCGGACAGACTGCCTTCCCGTTCTACTGCTGTGCCGATCTGGAGTCCCCGGTCAGCGCCTTCGAATTCGATGTTGAGAATCTGGTGAATCGTGGGTCCTGTTTGCTGAATAAAGTTTTTCGGCCCGCCTCCGCCGAGCTCTACGAATCCGGTGGCAGGGGAATTGTAGGTGATTGCGGCAGAGTCCATGATATCCTTTTGTGCCGAGAGAAGCAGCGGAAACCCTTCGTTGTCGGTGCGAGCCAGGTTCATGCTTATGGAGTGATTGGCAAGGGAATCCCAGAACACGGGTATACCCTGCCGGGCGGCAACGGCGACAACGCTTTTCTGCGGATACGGGGCCTTATCCAGTGTCCACAGACCGAGCTGATGATTGAACTCCCAGCTGGCCAGTTGTTTCCCCTGCATCACATCATAGCGCTCTTTAACAAAGTTGCGGATGATCTGATCCTGCGCTTCGAGCGTCTCTTTTTCCCTGATGCCGATATCATATATGCGCGTATCTCCGTGCCTGCGCAACAGATCGTCATCGGCAAGCGGATGGATGGCTTTGACCGGTAGATCAAAGGCAAAGTGAAGATCATGGTATACCTGTGCCCCTGTTGAACAGATGACATCGATAAACCCCTGTTGCATCAGGTCAATGATCATGCCGCCCATACCGCCGGCAATACCTGCACCGGCGATTCCAAGCCAGATTGTATCTCCGCTTTCGATCATGTTTTTATAGAGATTACAGGCGCGATAGAGATTTCGCGCTTCAAAGCTGGTATTCCCCATGATTTGAATAATCTGGGAAATGGATGTTTTGCCGGATAGCGATACCGGCGTAATATCCGGTGCATTTTTGAAAAGGGATTTTTCAGTCATGATTTTTTCTACCGGGTTACTCACCTTCTGTGGCAAGGTGATTTAGCATTATAATCAATTTTAGTCATTTAACAAAAAAACCGCAATTGCGATCACGGTTGTCCATAATCCGTCTTTGTGTCCTTTTGCACTTTGGGCGATGCTTCTACTGACAAAAACATTTTTTTGGTCCACTTTATAGACTTTTTTGCGTTCATCCCAGGCCATATCGGGATCGAGCTCTATACCCATGGTCGAGGCCAGCATTTGCGCGGCAAGGTCTTCCGCATAGTCTGCTGACTTTTTTTGTGTTTCGCCGTAGGCGTGATGTTCACTGATATAACCATACTGTTTCTTGTTTTTTGGTTGAGCCAGTCCAATCGCTGCTGAAACGAGCCGGTTCGGCTCATTGGTGCTTTCC
Organism: Candidatus Zhuqueibacterota bacterium; assembly: GCA_014728085.1. Lineage (GTDB taxonomy): Bacteria > Zhuqueibacterota > Zhuqueibacteria > Residuimicrobiales > Oceaniaggregativiventaceae > Oceaniaggregativivens_A. The sequence continues at coordinate 12,209 of WJMF01000031.1, read as the reverse complement.
CTGGCCATGACCACAAAGGTAATCTGGCCGGCTTTTAATTCAGCTACTCCCTGTTGTTGAGGAATAATCCTGGCTTCGGGCGGGAAAATGCTGGAAACGGAAACCAGATTGCATTTTTCCACCCCGGCGCTTCGCAATGCCAATTCGAAACTTTGTAATTTGTCGCGGTGACAGCCGACGCCTTTGGTAAAAAACATTCTTTTGGGTATAAGTTTATCCAATTTTGATCATCCTCCGTTTATAAAGTCAGGTTCTGTACAAGATGGCGTGGTTAAAAAAATCAGGTTGAAATAGCGCTGGATTTTTTTATTACCCGATAGATGAGAAACGCCAATACGCCGCCTGTTATTGCTGTAATCAATTGTGGAAAAGACATGGCCAGCACAAATGGACGCGGTAAGGATTTACCGATAAACGCGGGTAAAAGGATTTCAACAGCGCTATAGAGAATCACAAATTTAATTGCCGAGGCCAAAACAACGGCAAGGATATAATTTGTCTTGTAGCGTTGACGCATTGTGACAGAGCGGCGCACGATCCGGAAAACGAGAACCAGACCAGCGTTAGCTAACATGATGAAAGGAACCATGGGCAGGAGGGGAGGCGGAAGTTGTCCGCGCAACAGGGCCATAAGGGGTGTTATGCATCCTAATAGTACACCGGCCGTGCTGTTTAATAACAGGGTGGTCAGAAATAGCATCATATTCACAACCGGTCCTGTAATCGGCTGCGGTAGTCCGAGCATTTCAAAAGCGATAGTGGCGGCGGTTAATAATGCCAGGGTCGCCATAAAGCGGGAATTGTTTTTAATCCGGTTGTCGTACACGTTTATACTGTTGTTTATATCCGGCTCCCATAGCCGGGGGCAAGCCGATATATGCAGCCCATTTTTCCTGGTTACGATTACATTTAATAAAATTTAACAGTTTATTTGCTCAAATTCAAGTTGAATATTCTTACGCAATCCTTTATATTGTTTTTATGTTACTATATAACCATCTTAACAAGATGAAAGGAGCCCCAGATGGAAATCTCCACTCAGATGTTAAAAGCCAGAAAAAAGAATGAGCGCAATATATTGACAAAGGCAAATGTGCTCGGCATGGGGGTTGGTTTAAAGGAGACAGAGGGTAAACTAACCGAAGAGCTGGCAATCGTCGTGTTGGTGAGGAATAAAATACCGGCACAGGTTTTACCGAAACAGGATATGATACCGAAAACCATAGATGGGATCAAATCGGATGTCAAGGAGGTCGGTGAAGTTGTCGCTTTACAGAGCACAACGGATCGCTGGCGTCCCGCACCCGGCGGTGTAAGTGCAGGTCATTATGCCATTACCGCCGGTACTCTGGGTGCATGGGTTCGTGATGCAGCAACGTCAAAGCCTTTGATTTTGTCAAACAATCATGTGATGGCCAATAGCAATGATGCAGAAAAAGGCGATGCCATTTTACAGCCCGGACCGCTGGATGGCGGCAGCCGGGAAAATGACACCATTGCAGAATTGGAACGCTTTGTTCAAATTCTTTTTCCGAACGGCCAGGAAAACAACGGTTGTTCTATTTCCCGGGCAATTATAAAAACCCTGAACGCGGTCGCCTCCTGGGTGGGCTCGGGCACTGTTTTTACAGCCTCTTCTTCAGCCCCGCTGAACGAAGTGGATGCAGCTGTAGCCAAACCCCTTTCTGAGGAAATGGTCAAGCAAGAAATTCTGAAAATAGGGCAGGTCTCCGGTATCCAAAAGGCAAAAGTGGATATGAATGTAAAAAAGTGCGGCAGAACCACAGAGCTCACCACCGGTAAAATTACGGTTCTGGACACCACGATTCAGGTCGGCTATGGATCGGACCGGGTTGCCACATTTGAACATCAGATTTTGACCAGTGGTATGTCGCAAGGCGGTGATTCCGGTTCTCTGGTTGTTGATGAGGAAAATCGCGCTGTCGGCCTCTTGTTCGCCGGCTCGGATCAGGTAACCGTATTGAATCCCATCGATTCGGTCATGCGCCTGTTGAATATCAGCATCGGCGGCGTTAATCCGCAATAGATGCAGCGAGTAGATTGAAAACCATATGCCTTTTTTAACTTTAATTACAATTCTGGGTCACGGCTTTGCAACCGCCTTGAACGCCATTCTGGTATTTTTATCGGCGAGAAAAGTCGGCAAGCGATTTGATGATTATGCGTTTGGCGCTGTTTTGCTGGCCGCTCTTTTGTGGCATGGCGGCAATTTCCTCTACCGTCTCTTTAATTTGCTTTTCGGAGCTGTGGCGGTTCAGGCTGCGGATTTGCTGAAAATCGTCGCCTACCTGGGGCTTTTGTTCCTGCCGTCGGCGTTGTTGCATGTTCATTATGCCATTTATAGCCGCCTTGTGTATAAAAGATTCGGTAAAAAACACTGGATCGTTCTGAGTGTCGTTTATCTGGTTACCGTGCCTTTTATTGCGCTTTCCCTGCAGGAATGGCCTCATGTGGAAACGGCCGAACATGTTGCGCGTTTATTTGCGCTCTGGTGCATTGTTTCCATCTTTATGTCTGTTTATCTCTCCCTTCGATTCAGCAGAGCCGTACAGGATAAAGCGGACTATTTTTTCTACAAAAGCCTGCGTCAGATATTGATCGCCATCGGTGCCGGTCTGTTTTTGGTTTATATTATACCCCTGTACAAATTGCCCTATATCGGCTCCTATTTAAACCTGATTCCGGCACTCTCACCGGCGTTTCCCATGGCTGTGTTGAGTTATTATATCTATCGCTATAATTTTTATCGTCTCGTGATCAAACCCAGCTTGATTTATTCCATCATCTATGGCTCTGTAATGGCGATTTATTTGCTGGGCATCAGACGATTTGGAGAATATCTGCAGCAGTTTCCCGATATCCATTCCCGCTTTATCGAAGGGTTGCTTTTGGTGGCGCTGGTGTTTGCTTTTCAACCCTTGCGCATACGCATGCAGGAAAAGCTGGACAAGTTTTTTTTCAAGGGTCGCTACTATTACCAGCAATATTTACGCGAGCTCACCGATTCGATCAGCCGCATCGTGGATCTGGAAGTGTTGATGCAAACGATCAGCAACGCTCTGACCCGGGCGCTGCGGGCAAAAGCGTGTTCTCTGGTTGTCTTCCATTATAGCGGTCATTCTTTCAAAATTGTAAAATCGATGGGCAGCCATCAGTTGACCGATATTTACATATTGCGTAACGCCCTCAAACAAACCCGGCATCTGGACCTGAGACGTCAGATACGAACGCAGCGGGTCAGGAAGGCGATGCAGTATAACCGTATCGAATTGGCCATACCGATTTATTCGCAGGACAAAATAACCGGTTTGATCAGTTTGACCGCAAAACAGACCGGTAATCCCTACAGCGATGAGGAGATCGATGTTCTGCAAACTTTTGCCCATCAGGTCGGATTGGTGATGGACAACGCAAAGCTGGTGCAGGACCGCTTACAGTTGGAAGAAAAGGTTTTTCAGTCCGAAAAAATGAAAACCATGGGAGAACTGGCCACCACCATTGCACATGAAATGAAAAATCCGCTTTCATCGATTAAAACGATTGTGCAGGTTCTTCTTGAAAAAGCAAAAGGGGAAGAGGCGGAAGATTTAAAAATGGTGGTGAGTGAAATTAATCGTTTAAATGCGGTACTTGAAAAATTGTTGCGTTTTGCTCATCCCTCTTCCGGTCATTTGCAGGTGGTGAACCTGGAGGAAACCGTAGAGCAAGTGGTTTCTTTGCTCAAACGGGAGGCGGAAAGCCGCAGTGTTAACATCAACCGTCGGATCGAGCCGGGAAGATACCCTGTTCTGGCCAGCCAAAACATGTTACGGGAGATTGTATTTAATCTGATACACAATGCGATTCATGCTGCGGGAAGCGACGGCAGGGTTGTGATCGGTTTGAAAAAAATAACAGCGATTCCTGAAAACAGTCTTGTTGCCGGCGGTGTCGATTCAGGAAAGGAGGGCTGGTTTTGTCTCTCCGTTCAGGATACGGGAGTCGGGATTTCCAAAAGCGATTTTAAAAAGATCTTTGAACCTTTTTATACCACCAAAACTGTCGGTACCGGGCTGGGATTGACCATTGTTAAACGCAATGTCGAAAGAATCGGCGGAGCTATTCAGATCAATAGCGCTTTTGAAAAAGGTACTGAATTTTGTGTTATATTGAATCCAAAATGGTCACAAAATGGCGAAAGAAAAAATACTTTTAGTTGATGATGAAGCGGCGGCAAGGTATGGGTTGCGCAAAGCGCTGCAACCGCATTATTCTATTGTCGAAGCGGAAAATGGCATCACGGCATTAAAGAAGATTGAAGATGAACGACCTGACGTTGTACTCTGTGACATCAAAATGCCGGAGATGGATGGCATTGAGCTGTTAAAGGCGGTACAGAAAAAAGGGTCCGGCGGAACAATACCTCTTTTTATTATGATTACCGCCTATGGTTCAGAGAGAATTGCCGTGGATGCCATGAAGGCCGGTGCATATGATTATTTGAGCAAGCCTTATGATATAGAGGAGTTGCGCCTGATTGTTGCTCATGCTGTAGAGCGACTCGTACTGCAACGCGAGAATGTTCGCTTGCGGCAGCAGCTCGGTGATGGGCCGGATATCCCGATTATCGGGAAAAGTATCCTGATTCAGGAGGTGCTGGGCAAAATCGCCAAGGTGGCGCAAACCGATGTAACCGTTCTTCTCACCGGTGAGAGCGGTACCGGTAAAGAGCTGGCGGCGAGGGCTTTGCATGAACAGAGCAGCAGGCATCACGCTCCTTTCGTTACGATGAATTGTGCTGCTATTCCCAAGGATTTGGTAGAGAGTGAATTGTTCGGCCATGAAAAGGGAGCGTTTACCGGTGCGGTAACGAGCAGAAAGGGAAAATTTGAAATCGCTGATGGCGGTACTCTGTTTTTGGATGAAATCGCGGATATGAGTTTGAAAACCCAGGCGAAAATATTGCGCGTGCTCGAGGATAAAACCATCGTTCCGCTGGGCGGCAAAGAAGAAATCAAAACAAATGTACGCCTGGTTAGCGCCACCAACAAGGATTTAAAGGAAGAGATTGCAAAAAGCCTGTTTCGCCAGGATTTATATTATCGTATCAAGGTTATCGAAATACATCTGCCCTCTCTTGCCGAGCGGCGTGAAGATATTCCTCCTTTGGCCGACTATTTTGTCAAACGCTTTTCGGAAAAACATCATAAACCGATCAAATTCATTGATCCGGGGGCGATGCAGTTGATTCAGCACTACATCTGGCCCGGCAATGTGCGTCAATTACAGAACGTGATTGAGCAGTGTGTGGTCTTGTCGGAAGAACGGCGCATCATGGCCGATCATTTGCCGGACGAATTGCGAGTTGTGAACGCAGAGTCGTTAAAATTTGAAACCGGAAATGCCGGATTGATTGAGGCCAAAAAAAGGTTGGTGAGGCAATTTGAAAGGGACATGATCAACGGCGCGCTGCGCCGTAGCGGTGGCAATGTCAGTGAAGCGGCCCGTCGGCTAAAAATAAAACGGCAGTTTTTGCAGCAAAAGATGCAGCACCTGGGGATCAATGCCGACGGGTTTCGATGATTTATAAATCCGAACGATTAAAGACAAACGGAACGTTTACGGTTACAGCGCCTTCCGGAATGGACTGAAATTTCAATCTTCTGAGAATATTGCTCAACTCGCGGATAAAGCCGCTGTTCCGGATGGTGGTTTCCACGATTTCGACTTTGGAGACCTGCCCGTTTGCCTGTATGGTCACGTCATAGCTTACCTTGCCCCGCAATTCGGGATCGGAGCGCAAGTATTTGTTATAAGTGTACATGACACGACCGTGTTGGCTGCGAATGACACTGAGAACATTGTCAGCCGATCTCTGCACCATCGCTCTCTGCGATCCCCTCATTTGCCCCGGTTTTTCAATATTTACGTTGCCGCGTTTTTTCAGATCAACGCGTTGCACCGGTTTGACGTCCCGGATCAAATCATCCACATCGCCCTCAAGACCGGCCCTGAGGAGCTCGTCAAGTCCTTCCCCTTCGCCGCTGCCGCTACCGACGCCTGTTCCCTCGCCGTGGCCGAATCCTTTGCCTTTGCGCAATGGTTTTTGTCCCACCAGTTCATCCAGTTCCTGGGTCAACCCCCGGTCGATAATAAAATTTGCGGCGCTATTGTCGCCGCCGGATTCGCCTCTGCCGCCGATCAGGGCCAGTAATCCCTTGCTCGATACGGAACGTTCGGCGTTTCCACCGCCGGCGCCACCGCTTTGCGGGGGTTGTGATGATTCTGTTTTTTCGGTATCACCGTCGCCGGATTGATCGGCAACGTTTACTGCATCTGCTTGCTCAGCTCCGGTTCCCGGCTCTGCCGTTCTCCCGGGTTTGTCGATGACAAATTTGGCAATACGTTCAGGAACTTTTTCTACCTGGCTGGATTCGACGGGTTTGAGCCGGTAGTTTTTGACATACAGAGCAAACATCACCTCCAGAACGACAAAAAGGAGAAAGAGGCCCTTAAAGGCGAGATCCCGGCTTAGAGAACGCGACAGTGCTTTGTGCCAGGTATAAGATTTGACATCCAGGCGTTCCGGAGCCATGCCATTGTAGGTAAACTGGATGTCGGCGTCGCCAATTCTCAGGGTGCCCTTATGACCGTGGGTGATATGCAAGGTGTAGAGATTATTCTTCTGCGGCAACAGGTTATGCGTGATCAAATCGCCCAGAGAGAGCTTGCTGTTATTTAAAACGATTTCTCCGCTGACCTCTTTGGAAAAATGTACTATGCATTCACCGGTTTTGCATTCGATCAGCGTTTGTTTTTTGGGAAAGTTTTTTCCATAAACGACAATATCGTTTTTCGGGCTTTTCCCTATGGTTAAAACGTCGTTTTTGCTCAACGAATATTCAAATCGTTTCGAGCCTTGCCGGATCTGTGCGGTTAATGTCGCTTTCTTTTGCTTCATGTATAATTGATTCTCGGTTGTTCTCTTCTAGTCCTTTTGCAAAACCATGAGCAGCATATCATTATAACCGACTTGCCCACAGGTGATCATTATTTTTTTTACCAGCCCGAACGGGATCTCCCGATCCGACTGAATGGCAATGGTGCCCTGGAATCCTCTCAGACTGGTGGAAATTTCACCAATACCTTCGGTGATGGCTCTGAGGTTGAGCAACTCATCGTAGAGTTTATCGACAACCATTCTTTCGTTTTCCATTACCGGTTCGATTTGCTGAACCGGACGTCCATCCAGCAGAATCCATTTTGATGTGATCGAAATGACCGATGTCACCTTTGGGGCCGTTTGGGAAATGGATTCAGGTAATTTCAGATCCTCGGTAATGGTTACAATTTGTCCTTCAGCGCTATAACTTTTCAACAGGAACACCAGCAAAATGGTAAACATATCGATCATGGGCGTTAATCGCAGTTTGAACGCTCCTGTTCTGACGCGTCTGGTAATTTGAAAGTGGGGTGTTTCTGATTGATGAATTTGCAGCATAAGTATTCGTCTCTTTTATTAACCGGATATTGATATATTCGGGAATCCTGCTTCGCGGCATTGATCCATAACCGTGATGATGGTTTGATATTTAATCTCATTCTCCGGGGAAATGATAATATCTTCTGATTCAGGGTATTGTTGTTTTGTGCGCTGCAATTGCTGCTGTAATTGTTGCCAGTCATAGCCGGATTCCGTTTTCGATAATTTGGGAAAGGAGAGCTTTGGACTTTTTAATTCCAGTTCGTCTGTGCGAATAAACAAAAAATTGAGTACCACCGACTCGGGCTGTTTTTTGTTTATCGTGCTGCGGCTGTCTCTGGATTCCAGATTGGGCAATGATAAATCCAGTATTGCAACTTTGACAAAGACAGCAGTCAACAGCAGGAACGGAATAAGAATTAAAAAGATATTCATCACCGGCGTTATATCTACGTCGGCTTCATCCGTACGCCATTTCTGTTTATTTTGAAGAGCTCGTTTTAGATTCATTGTTTACCTCGATGCCGACACCATTTGTTTATAAAGCCGGGCGATATTCTCATTTATTTCATCTATGACATGGTTGGTTTGTTCCACCAAAAACGAGTATCCGATCAGGCAGGGGATGGCGGTGATTAAACCAAATGCTGTTGTGCTCATCGCCATGGAAATACCGGACGAAAGCAGCGCTGCCTTGTCGGCTGCGTCCGCGTGGGCAACAGCGGCGAATGAGCTGATCAAGCCGAGTATTGTACCGAGCAAGCCGAGCAGCGTGGCGACATTGGCGATCATATTGAGATAATTGGTTCGCCGCTCGATTTTTGGAATTTCGACCATGGCGGAGAGTTCAAGTGCATTCTGGATATCATTCGGGCTACCCGGCATCTCTTTCAGGCCGGCCTTGGCGATAGACGGCAAGGCGGCGGATGAAATATTGCAATATTCAATCGCTTTACTGACATTTCCCTGTTTGATAAATTCTATCAACCGGTTCACAAAGGTCTCGGTATCTATACGGTTGCGAAATCGTATATAAAGAAGACGCTCAATAATAATCGTTATTCCCAAGATAAGGGCAAAAAGAATAACAAACATAATCGGTCCGCCTGCGGTAAAAAATCTGATAATACTTTCCAAGAGTAACCTCCTAAAATTTATTACGCGCTGAGTAAATTGGCTGCTGCAGAGGCGCAGAACTTTTCATAATCTTTTTTGCTGATCTATTGCTGTCCGCTTGCCAGGCGGATGGGGTTAAGCTGGTTCAGGAAATCCATTCACCGATGACCCGTCAGCTGGGCGTATGTGACGAGCCCTTCTGCTCCCAGGTGTACAATTACATGCCTTTACCTGAATATGGATGTGACCTGAAACACAAACCGGCAAGAAAAATCACCAGGGAATGTAATCGTGTCTCTTTTTTTGCTCCAACGCGGGTTTGTTGATAATACGGCCCTTTTTTTCCACCGATCGGAAGATCTTTTTAAAAAAGGATCTTCCGATTTGAATATCATCGATTTCCGGATTGCTTCCCGGGATGATGAATACAGCCTGGGGTTTTTCCAGCTGGCCGGTTATTTCAATTTTATCGAGAAAAAGCCTGATCGATCCGTTATCCACTTGTGGTTGCTGTGTTTCAGGGTCTTCCTGCTGTTTGGGTTGAGCTTCTTCCGCATTCTTTTGCTGTGCCGGCGTTATGCCGGTAGAAAAGATAAAAAATAGTATTGAAAAAAGGTAGATTTTTTTCATGATCCTGTTCCCGAGTTTGTCATTTCGGTTGCCGAATCGAGTTCATTCAAGAGAATCGTCATGCGTTCTCTGCTTTGTGCGATCCAGGTGTTTTCGATTTGATTGAGTTCAGCCTGTTCCACGGTTTTTCTATAGGTTTCCAGCGCTCTTTTTTTGTAGGGTTTTACGCTTTTTTCGAGCTCGCCGGCATATTGTTTTGCCTCTTGCGGATCGAGTCCGGGAGGTAAGGGGGAGTCGATAAAGGCGCGAACCAACTCTTCATACGCCATGCCAATGCGGCAGGATGCCGCCGTGCTCCAGTCCGCGATTTGATATTTTAGCGTCTCTTTATAGCTGTTTAAAACGATATTGAGTTTACCGGTTTTGTCCTTGAGCGAAAGATTGAGCGGAGGTTTTACTTCAATGTTTTTGTATTCGTTATAATGAATCTCTCCGATCATAAACTGAGACTGGGCGACAAAATAATTGTCTATGAATGCACCGTTCCGGCTGATGCTGTTATAATAATTGATTGTTTTTCGAAATTCCTGCATTGCCAGATTATAGCGGTTGGTTTTGTAATACATCAGGCCGCTCTTAAAAAGACACTCCATGCGTTCTTCGTTTTGATCCGGAAACATTCGGGCATACTGCTGATACATTTTCTGGGCGGCATACCAGTCTTCCAGATTTTCATAACAGAGGGCGGCATTTCTGATCGCCTTGCCAAGATATTTCGACATGGGATAGTTGTCGATCAATTTGGTATAGTTTGTACAAGCCAGCGTCCAGCGTGATTTGAGTTCGCGAAATTCCCCTGCTTTATAAAGCGCTTCATCCACTAGCGGGGAGTTTGGAAAGTTTTGTGCCAGCTTTTCAAGTGCCAGAGATGCTTGTGTATAGTTGTTGTTTTTTTCATATTGTGCGGCAGCGGAAAAAAGTGCCCGTTCTTTGAATTGGGCATCGTTGCTATTGTCTGCGATTGTCTCAAACACCTGAGCTGCGCGATCATGGCTGCCGATTTGGCTGAGTTCATCCGCCAGTTTGAATTGGGAAGAGGCGATAAGCTTTTGCGCCTTGTCCACATAAGCGGTTGAATCCGGGAAGCGTTTGATCACTGCTCCCAGCCAGAGTTCCGCCTGATCAAAATAGCCGCCGTCGTAAAGCGATTGTCCGGCGTTCATGGCTGCGGCGAGGTAATAGGGCCGCTCGGGCCCCAGTTCGACTACTTTTTTGTAGGTTCGAACCGCCGGGAAATAGAGCTTTAATTCGTGCAGCGTTTCAGCAAATTTCATCAATACCTCATCGGTATAGCGGCTGTTCGGGAAAAAGCGAACATAGTCGTTGCACGATTTGATCAAATTGATTTCGGATTGATGCGTGAGCCGCAGGGTCAGCAGATCACCGCTGCCCAAAAAGTCCTCTACAAAGACCGCTGTGCTGTCGATTTCCGGATCACTGCTCAGCAACTGATAGTAGCACAGAATGCGATTATAAGCAGCATCTTCCTGATAGCCGGAGGAATCATATTTGATCACCACCTGATTGTAAGCATCTGCAGCGGCGTTGTAATCTCCCTTTTCGTAATAACATTCCGCGAGATAGTAACTGATCTCAGCCGCTTGTTCAGAGCGGGGCCAGGTTTCGAGGAACTGTTTGTACTTGTCTATCGCAATGGCATAGTCGCGCATGCGTTGGCTGGTCTGAGCTTCTGCCTGATGGTATTTACCCAGATAGAGCAGATACGCTTTGGCCAATTGTATGGCCTGTTGTTGTTCTTTTTGTAACGGAAAATGCTGTACCCAAAAACCATTCGGGCTAAACTGTTCAATCGCTTTTTGTCTTGTTTCGTTGGCTTTATTCATGCGGTCATCTGATTCATAAGCCAGTACAATTTTTTGGTATATTTCAGGTGCTTTTGGATGAAATGGATAGAGCGTCAATATGATTTCATAGGTTTCAATGGCTTCACTATAATAGTTTCGCCGTTCATAGACCCCTGCCAGCTTGTTTAGGATCTGCAGCGCGTAATTTTCTTCTTTGCGGGATTCAAGGAAATCGTATGCAGCAGCCGGACCGCCGTATTCTGCAAAACAGGATGAGATGTAATGGATCGCTTCTTGCCGCAGGTCGGTCATCGACCTGCCCATGATTTTTGAATCCAGCTTTTCTATATGAGAAATGTCCTCGATCAAATAGATAAAGGTGCTGATCGAATTGGAATAATCATTGATATTGTAATAAGACCACCCCAATTTATAGAGCGAAAGATTAAAATAGGGGTTATCCCATTTTCCCAGCAATTCTTTATAGTGCTTGATGGCATTGCTGAACTCTCTCTTGTCAAAATAATATTCCCCGATGCGAAAATGAGATTCCAAAACGATATTCGAATTCGGGTGTTCTTCTATAATTTGCTCGAAAAAGGATTTCGCTTTGGCCAGATTACCTTCCTGCAGGTAAGCCATGGCCAATTTGTAAAGAACTTTATCTTGATAATGGATGCTGGGAAAGTCTCTCAGGATTCGCAAACAATAATTTATGGTCGGTTCCAGGCTCATGCGCGGCATAATGGGTTCTGTGGCGATCATGCCGCTGTCGAACTTTGCCAGATTCAGTTCATACTGTGCCATTTCGTGTTGAAATGCGAGATTCGATTTTTGTTCGTACAGCTCGGCCAGCTGGAACATGACGGTGGCGGCAAAATCGCTGTGGGGGTATTTTTTCAACAGCTTTTCATGTTCTTCAATGAGTTTGGACAATTTTTCCAGATCATTGCCCGCTTCCATGAGGATGGCGGTTACCAATTTACTTTCCTGCGCACAGACTTTTGGCGTGGACGCAATTCCGGCAAGGAGAGCCGTTAAAATGATCCATGGTGAAATTTTGGCGCTACATAATTTCAATTTTGTCGATCACCCGCTTTGTCTTTTAACTGTTTTAAAAACGCTGCACGGGCTCTGCCATATTCTGCATAAGCCCTCCAGTCGCGCCGGTCCTG
>WJMF01000172.1 GCA_014728085.1 Candidatus Zhuqueibacterota bacterium | reverse complement strand
TTTACACTGGGCGGCAGTGAGTCCGGCCAGAACCGTTGCGGATGACATTTTAAGAAATGTTCGTCTTTGCATGAGTTGTTTTTTTGTCATGAGAGGGTTCCTTTCAATTTATGTCAATCAATCCAATAATCGCCTGGTATACCTTCCCCTGATCTTTACATAATATGGGAATTCGGAAGGATCAATGCAAGGATAAACAGATGGAGCCTCTTACGGATTATTGTATTGTTCGGCAGATTAAATTAACCGTCTTTGCGTTCCTTGCGGTAAAATAGATTTGACAGTTCTTAAAAATTGGTATGTTTAATCATAACACTCCTATTGGGTTTTGCAGAACATGATTTAACGCGCCTGGTTCACCGGTAAAGAATACAAGATCAGCTCTTAACCGGTCTTTTGGCCATGGGTGTTAAATCTGTAAGGTCGGCGATATTTACCGGTTTGCCTGTATAGACGCTTGTTCTCGCCGCAATGCCGATAAGGATAGACATGACGCCGTCGCGCACGCCGGCCTGCTGACCCAGGGGATCCGGTTTGTCCGGGTGTACGAATATCTTGTCGAGCATGATCGGATCGCCACCCCAGTGTCCGCCGGGCTGGTGTTCCGCCTTGATGATTTGTGCCGGTTTGTCTGAAAAACGGCTGTTGGGAATAAAAACGAGCTCGTTGTATTCCTTGCTGCCAAATCCCTCTATGCGCGCTTCCAGTCTGCCCCTGGTACCGTTAAAAGCAATCCAATAGCCTTCATAATCGCTGTCGCCGGTGAGGGAATAGTTGAGATAGACGCCGTTGGCATATTTGATCACTGCCGAATGTTTGCTGAAAATATCGATCTGATGACGGAAGACGCAATTATCGCGCACATAGCCATCGTATTGTTCATTTTTTGTATAAAGGTTGTAAAGATGCTCTTTTTTGGTGATATCCCAAAAATAAGCGCATTTACCGGAATGGGCGCAGTTCCGGCAACTTTTTCCCCTGAAGGCGCCATTGGAGCCAAAACGCTCAAGGGTGGCATAAGCAAACACCTCTTTGGGTTCGGAATCGATAAACCAGTTCGCCATATCGAAATGATGGGTGCCTTTGTGCACCCACAGGGTTCCGCCCCGACAGGCTTCTCCATGCCACCGGCGCATATATTCGGCCAGATGACCATCGCTGAGGTAATATTGAAATTCTGCGGAGGTGATCTCTCCAACAAGCCCCTGCATCAGCAGCTCTTTAATTTTCGCACGATAAGGCGGATAACGATAATTAAACGTGACGATGACGTTTTTACCCGATTTTCTTTCCGCATCGATAATGGCCTGGGCCTTTTTTTCGTCAATGGTGAGCGGTTTTTCGGTGATGATGTTACACCCCAGTTCCAGCCCGCGGACAATGATCTTGTGATGAGCGGAATCCTCGGTGGTAACGATGAGGGTTTCCGGTTTTTGTTTCCGTACCAGCTCCTCCAAATCGGTAAAGACCGGGCAATCGCATCCGATGTACTGCTTTGCATAATTGACTCTGCCGGGATTATGATCGCACAGGCCAACCATTTGAACATAGTCCGAGTAATTTTCCACCAGGTTACGACCCCACAATGAACAACCCCTGACGCCCGTACCCACCAGAGCGACTCTCAGCCTTTTCGAAGATCGAGTTGCCGCCTTAACAGATGCGGAGCCCAACAGTAGTGCTCCACCGGCCGCAGCACCGGTATTTGCCATAAATTGTCGACGGTTCATTTTCTTCATTTTTGCTCCTTTCGGTTTGGTACATAATTTCTTGTATCTATCAGCAGATCAAAAAATCTTGTTATATATACTATCATTCGGTTATCCGGATCAATCTCTGCGGAGAGCTTTTTTACGCGTAACAAATCGCCATCACAAATCGCCCGACACCACTGTAATGGCATTTCCTTGTTATTCGTTGACAACTGGTCCATAAGAAGATAATCAACAGGTGTCGAGCAGGTCGGTAAATGGCCGATCGTACCAAAGTTGAATTCTATTCCTCCGAAGGTCCACGGCCCCCGCATGGCGATATCGCGAAACTTGATCACCGGATTATGGTAGATAAACTCGCGGTCGGTAGATTTCTCGATAGCGCCCCATATTTTCTCGCCAATGTCCGGGGTTATCGATAGTTTAATGTAATCGTTTTCCATCTCTACCATTTTGCAATTTTGGATTGAACCCTTTTTGGTAAAACCGTCAAAATGGAAACAGGGATATATTTTCCCCAATGCAGGAATGGGATCAGGATCGTAAAAGGGATAGGTGATCATTGGAACTTGTTTTTCCGAGACGCTTGCTGAAAAGCAAAATTCCGAAAGTGGATTGAGCAGCAGAATAGTCATAAATAATCCGGAAAGGTTTCTGAGCAGACAAGTGGATCGTTTGGCCTGAAACCTATCGAAAACGTAAACAGTCGGCATGGTACATGAGACCTCCGAGAAATGGTACTTTTTATAAAGTACGTAATATTTTCTTTATATCAAATCATCCTATACATTTTTCAAAAGTGATCATATCCAGGCAGGTGAAAGTCTGAAACCCGGTGAGGAGTGATGGTGTGACTTGTAGTGAGCACTATTTTTGCTCAGGTATAAAATCGAAAAGAATGGTACTTTAAAAATTGATATAGTATTTAAAACAATTGTTGCGTGGATAGGCAACCCGGTATTAAGCAGAGTTGAATTCCCTACCGATTCCTGCTATCGGTTTCAGCTATTGGTTTATCAGATATATATAGCTTACAGGCTAAAAACCTGTTTAAAAACTTTCACTGTCCGGGTTCGACCAGGATTTCAAATTCTCCCACTTTTACTGCTATCGTGTTTGAAAGATGCCGCTTCAGTTCAAATTCTATGCAATTCTCTCCCATTTTCAAAGGCGGCATTCTGATTGCGCTTTGCCAAAATAGAGCGCTGAATGCCTCATCGCTATCCGGTTGAACGGTTTTTGGCCGAATGCTGTCCGGCTCGAGCAGGATATTGTTCAACTTTACAGCAATGACATCCTGTTCAGTCGCATTTTTAAAAGCACATTGCACAAGAGCCGGAGAAGAATCGATATTCGAAGAAAAACGAAACCGGATCTTTATTCTGTCCCCCATTCTCTTCAATGGATATCGTTCAAAAGCAATCCCGATATCAAAGGTTCGCCGTTCATCAGCATGATAGAGCAATTTGCGGCAATTATAATAATGCTTTGACATTTGTCTGGTTTTAGAGGGATTGGTCCAGGTTCTCAATTCGGGATAATAGGGGCCATAATCAAAGGTATAAAAATTGTAAAACGCAAATCCATCCGGCTTTTGAAACATAATATTGTCAGCGATAGCGCGGATCCTGGGACCGTCAAGGACGTTATTTTCACCCAGGAGGGATTTCTCACCATACTCAAACGACTGATAAGGCGAAACATTGCCGGGCGTAAAGGGATAGAGCTTGCACTTACTGAGAGTGGTGATATCCTTCCATTTTTTCAATGGAATGTTCCAATCGGCATAGTACCACTCGCCGGGTGAAATATAATCAACCAACCCCGCTTTAATCCAGGATTCGACCTGCAGGCCTTGCTGCAGGCAAAAGTCATAATCCCGGGGTAAAATGGCACCGAGGAGCATTTTCCCTCTATTTTTTTCTATCGATGTTTTATCCAGAAACTCCCGGATTCTTCGAATGTAGTTGGTCATGAATTTCCCGTTTTCGCCTTTTGGTTCTGAAACAAAAGGCGCCGTGCGTCCAAAATCAAGCTGAATACCATCGATATTGAATCGCTCGACAATTTCCTCGATGATGGAAAAACGATAGTCCCGTACACCTTTGACGGCATAATCCATATGCCGCAGTGCTCCAATGGATTTCCAGTCGCGGGCACCAGTATCCTCAGCCAGCGACTAATCCTTGTGCTGACGCTCCCATGGCGTCCAATAGAGCAACCGTCCGTGATGATCGTTCATACGGATATTGGCCATAACCATAATATCATGATTGCGCAACGTATCGACCATCATAGCATAGGGATCGTAGCCTTTTTGCTTGCTGCAGATATTGTAAAGATTCCTTCGCCAGGGCAACCGCTGTATCTATTTCCGCCAATATCCATTCCAGAGTGGCCATATCCGGCTGAACCAGTCGCTGTTCAATTCGTTTCAACACGGTATCCTGCGGCAAACCGTTCCAGTTCCTGCGGTTCATAGAGAAAAGAACGGACGATAAAATCCTTATCATACTTTGTACAGGCTGAATGGATGGTGTTGATCATTTTGGCAAAACGATCGGGCATGGAAAGAGTCGATCTTGTTTGTCACGAAAATTGCATTAAATCTTGATAAAAGATACTCGCAGCCGATTATTTCTCATGGTCTTGAAGAAAGGCACCAAGCGATTCGATTCACCGGCCTGGCAGTGACAGAAGTGTGAGAAATTTCAAAATCGGTGTGGAGACTTTACCACAGCCATCTGAATCCAAAATTAGCCAGGCGTTTACACCTGATAAAATTACCCGGTCACAATCTGCGGGTATCAGAACAATTGATAACCAATCCGAGCCGTCAAGCCGGATAAATATATACAAAATTACTGTGTGGTAAAAATCTGAAATCCGCCATAAGCTTCCTGTCCATGCTCGCCGATATCGAGGCCACACATTTCCTCTTTTGCAGAGACACGCAATCCCACCGTATGTTTTATGGAAAGGAATAAAATCATCCCGAGGCCGAATGCCCACACAAAAGCGGAAAGAACGCCGGCGAGCTGGATAGCGAAGAGTTTGAACCCGCCACCATAGAACAGACCTTCGTTGACGGAAAAGAGTCCCACGGCCAGCGTACCAAAAGCCCCGCATACGCCATGAACGCTGATGGCGCCGACCGGATCATCGATTTTAAACACAGCGTCGATAAAATAGACGCTGAAGACAACGAGGACACCGGCAGCAAAGCCAATAAGCAAAGCGCCGGTGGTTGAGACAGTAGCGCAACCAGCGGTTATGGCCACCAATCCGGCCAGGGCACCGTTGAGAGCCATCGACCCATCCGGCTTTTTGGCCAGAGACCAGG
This sequence comes from Candidatus Zhuqueibacterota bacterium, assembly GCA_014728085.1. Lineage (GTDB taxonomy): Bacteria > Zhuqueibacterota > Zhuqueibacteria > Residuimicrobiales > Oceaniaggregativiventaceae > Oceaniaggregativivens_A. The sequence goes on along the minus strand of WJMF01000172.1, from coordinate 57,946 downwards.
AAGTAAAGAGTGCAGTAATTGCTCCGGCTGCGGCGGCTAAATTGGTCATCACTGCAATGCGACCAATATTTCCATCGGCAAAAGTGGTGCTCCCCGGATTGAATCCGAACCAGCCAAACCAGAGGATAAAAACACCAAGCGCAGCAATGGCAAGGTTGTGTCCGGGAATGGCTCTCGGTGTTCCATCCGGGGCATATTTACCGATACGCGGCCCCAGGACAATGGCGCCGGCAAGCGCCAGCCATCCGCCAACAGAATGAACCACTGTAGAGCCGGCAAAATCGATAAAACCGATTTTTTCCAGCCATCCATGCCCGGCAAGCAAGGATCCCCAGGCCCAAGATCCAAATATGGGATAGATAAACGCGCAAATAAAAATACTATAGGTGAGATAACCAACGAATTTTGTCCGCTCAGCCATTGCCCCGGAAACAATCGTTGCTGCAGTTCCTGCAAATACCGTTTGAAAAATTAAAAAGGTCCAGGTCCAATCCGATCCCGTAACATCGGTTGCCGACCAGGTGAAATGGGTGGTACCGAACAGGCCATTGGATTGACCGAACATCAATCCAAAGCCGATAATAAAAAAGACCAGCGTGCCGATGGAAAAATCCATTAAATTTTTCATCATGATATTGATGGCATTTTTTGCCCGCGTAAACCCGCTCTCCACCATGGCAAACCCCGCCTGCATAAAAAACACGAGAAAGGCCGCAATGGAGGTCCAGACAATATTGAGATTATGCTGCAATTGTGTTTCCAGCTGTGTCAAATCATCGGCAGATGTGCCGGCCAGAACAGACGTAAGAGTGAATACAAGCAATACAGTGATAATTAAAAAATATATGCTGGAAGACAGGGGTTTCATAATTCATCCTTTTCAATGTAATTATCCAATAGCTTCAGTTCCATTTTCCTCTGTACGAATCCGGATGCAATCCTCCAGATTCAATATAAATATCTTACCATCGCCTATTTTTCCGGTTTTGGCGCCTTTAATGATGCCATCCAAAGTTGGCTGTACAAAGGATTCATTGACGGCAATCTCCAGTCGCACCTTTTTGAGCAAATTGACTTCAATATCTGCACCTCGATAAGTCTCGTGATATCCTTTCTGTTGTCCGCATCCCAGGGCGTTGGTTACAGAAATTTTGTAGATTTCTCTCTCATAAAGGGACTGTTTGACCGCAGTCAGCCGCTCAGGCTGAATATAAGCTATAATTAACTTCACCCGGTTTTCTCCTTTTTCTGAACTTTTTCTCGAACTAAAATCATATCCTTTTGCAATCAGTATGCCAGAGGTTCATAAAACCCATAACTGCCTGTTTATAAATTAATTAAACAAAATCAAACTGGTGTGTTTATACTAAAAACCGACATTTATGTATAGAATGCTAATATATCCTTCATTTATGTAGAAAAAAAAAGACAAACAAGACATTTGGGATTGATTTCGGATAAAAAACCGATCCGGTTCCAGGCCTGGGAGCGCAAAAAAGTGAAAAAACATAAAAAAAATATTTAAAATGACCATTTTTCCCCGGCATCAAAAGCCGCAAGAAAGCCGCACGAGACAATATGTAACCTTCAGGAGATAATAAGCAAAGAATCTATACATTTTTGAAGCGTTTAATTCATAATTTTACATTTTTGTATGATTACGATGGGACCGGTTCTTCAGCCCAAAACTTGAAAAAGATTATTTGCTCTTTAAAGGTTTTTTGCAGTGATTTTATGTTCAGTTTGTACACACCTTGCACAATTTATGCACCATAGACCTTGTGCTGTGTACCTTGTTTGCAGTTTAACGATTCATAAATAATTTCTCCATTGTTTTTACATTATTTACAAAAAAACTTTTGGCATTACTATTGCAATCGTTCAACCAGTAATAAATTTATTAATGAACCAAAAGGGATGACATCATGAGACGAAACAAGAACGTTATTCTTTTATTATCCGTAATGATTCCTCTTTTTATGTTTTGTGCACAGGAATCTGAGGAACAACAATCTGCAAGGCATATGACTCATGAGGGAGACACATCTCAACATGGACACATGATGAACATGGACACAATGGTAACGCATATGCATGACCTTCAGAACCAAACGCAAGCAATGATGGTTTGGAAGGATTACCAGCAAAGTGAAATGATGACGGGACATGGAGAAACGATGCAGAGAATGATACAAAACATGAATGACATGGGACAAAACATGCAGCAATTTATGGATAATATGAACAGGATGATGCAAAACAAAGAGATTATGAAGAATGAGCACTATCAACAGAATCTCGGCAATATGCAGGAACACATGAATGAAATGATGAACGACTATGAAGAGATGCTTTCGACCATGAAGGAGTTTAAGGCCGATAAAAAGAATGAAAAAAGACAACAAGAGAAACCATAAAACGAATCAGATAAGAAGGCGTTATAATCGTATTGCCGCTGTCTATGATTTTGTTGAAATACCGATGGAATACGTGCTGTCATCCTGGCGCCAGGATCTCATAAAGTTTGTAATGGCTATTCTCGATCCTCTACCTGTATCCATTTACGGCGCTCATATCAATCGCCGTATGGTCAAAAAGCAGGGTCTGAACATATAAACGTCGATAATAATGGCTTGATGTTGTCAAACGCATAGTGATAATGAACAAAAAATAATTTTTGCCGGACTAGCGATCCAGAAAGATAAGAATACCTGTAGCAACTGCCAGTATCGCCATCAGCAAGTCAAGATTGGCGATATGTATGTTCAATAAAGGAATGAGACCTTTTAAAACAAGCCAGATCGCGAGAAGAATCATACCGATTTTTGATGTTTTCTTCATGACATTTTCCTCTTTTGTACTTGGGTTTTTGATGGATTCACTTGATTCAAAAAATCGTTTCAGGCGGAAAAACGCTGACAGGGACTGTAATAGAACGTTTTACACTCGGTTCCACCTGAAACGAAAACTTCAAGTCCGAATAAAAGTCCTACTGTGGCCATATAAAAATCACTATCGAGATCCTCGCTGCCGGGAATTTCTTCGAAATCATAATTTAAAAAGACATACTTTATATCACCGGTGAAAGATACCCTCGGGCTGAAAGGCAGTTCAACGCCTGCGCCAAAATGCCAGCCAACCTCTTGTGAGGTTTGCCGCTCCGGTGTCATCACACCCGGTATATCATCATATTCAATGGTCGTATTGTACCAGCCAAACCCCACGGCGCCATAGGCAATGGGTAGCGGATAAAATAACCCGGTCACCAGAACCGGCCAACTTGTAACGCTGACCATTTCATCGGCATAGTCTTCCTGACGAAAATTGATCGAGCCTTCCATGCCCGGTGCAGGGGTGAGCTTGAAACGAAGCGCAGCACCCCCCATCAGTGTGCCTTCTTCTGCGTCTTTGGCTTTTTGGTATCCGAGCTGCGGTCCGATTCCAAACCCTTGTGCAAATAGAGGTCCGCACAACAGAAGAATCATTACAGCAACCAGTGTCAAGCGTTTTATAAAAAAACTCTCCTATATTTCATTTCTTCCTGCTATAGTGACTAGAATCTTAAACCAAAAGTGATGACAAAGTCGTCGGCATCACCAAGGATAGCTTTTGCCTGAATATAGGGAACCAAGGAACCGGTTGTATTAAATCCCAATCCGGCCAACAAGTTAACGGCGAGCTCGGAATTGCTGTCGCCATTCCCTTCCGGGCTGAAATAGGCCAGGCCGAGTCCTCCGCCCAACCAGAAATACATTCGACTCCGCGTGGCAAAATCATAATGCAGATCGAGGTTGGTGGTCAGATAGGTACCATAATCGATCAAAACGGGTCCATAAAAAACCTTGTGCTGTTTTAGGTCATTTTGCAAATAAAAGCCGGAAAAGTTGTGCATATGCTGCACTCGAAGAGAGGCCGGGTTACGGTTTTTTGTAAAGCAGTTGTCCTTGCTATCAACTCTGTTAATTACATAATAGCGATAAACATTCAGAATATTCTTACTTGTTCTGCAGATATCCGGCATTATTTTGCTAATATAATTAGAACACATTTCAACCAACGAAAAAACAGAGCATTAGAACACTATAATTTGGTAAGGTGTAAAAAAAATGTTACAATGAGCGGTTCACTGTCACAAAAAATATATATTTCGAATCAGACACTCTATCCCGAGAGTGTCCAATCAACATCAATCAACGAAAATGTGTTGAAGAAACTAAAGCGCAAGCATGGAGGAAAAAATGTTTAGACTGTTTCTTTTGATTTTAATACTCTCCATCACCAATATCCCGGCTCTCATGGCGCAATTGGTGATTAAAAATACCAGTGGTACGAATCTCATGACAGTTTCGAATCTATTTCAATTGGAGCGCAACCGGCGCTGATCCTGCGTACAATGTGAGAATTACGCATACAGTTTATTGATATCAATCCCACGCCATCAGCACATAAATAAAGGAAATCGTTTAGTAAGGAGGTCAGGATGTTCAAAGCAATGCCATGGATAATTTTCATTCTTCTGGCAGGAGTTCATTTTTGTTTCGGTCAGTTCAAAATTGTCAACAGCAGTGAGGTTGAACTCATGCGCGTGACTTCCGGTGGTGATGTCGGTATCGGCACTGCGACTCCGGGTGCCGGTTTGGAAGTGATCGGAAGCAATCGATGCAAGCGGACAATATGCGCTGATTGCCGAGGGAAACACGCTATTCAGAGGTAACGAGGCTGCTGTTGTTTTTCGCAATTCAGACGGATACACATCCGGCAGCGTCAATTTCGACGGTCTGATCTATTTTGGCAACTCGGGTTCTTTTAATATCGGCAAAAATGTTGGTACAACGCCTGATGAACTCCAAATCGCTGCAGGCGGAGGTAATATTAATGTAGTGGCAAATAATATATTGTTTAACGGCGGAACCATACACTCCTCCGATGTCCGGATGAAAACCGGAATTTTTATCGATCAACGCTTGTTTAAACATGTGTAAAAATAATATCGAATTTATTGTAATTTTACTTTGAGCAACGGCAAAAGGCTACAAACACCACTCAAAAAAGTACTTGTTTTGGGAGCCACCGGCTTTATCGGTACATATTTTGTCCGGCACCTGAATAGCGGGACAGAGATATCACTCCTTCAACATAGGAAAAAAGGTTGCAAGAAACGTTATCGTATATATAACGGCTCGCTGCAGTCATTTGACTGGAACCAACTGGTGGAAATACCGCAGGTTATTTATCATTTCGCCCGGATTCCGGGAAGGGGGATTGCGGGCAGGTATGCCGCTGCGTTACAAAGCCGGTTGGCAAATCTGAGATTGATAAACTGGATCAAAACACTCGACTCCCCTCCCCTTTTGGTCTATTGCGCCGGAACGCTGGCGTTTGGTAGTCAACATGACCTGGAAGTGGATGAAGCATTTCCGCTCTCTCCCACGAGTTTTGCGAGGCAATATGCCATAGGAGAACAGCCTCTAATCGATCAATTAGTAAAGCAACAAATTCCCGTTCAAATCATGCGGCCGGCATGGGTATATGGTGATGGATCATGGTTTAAAAACTTTTATTTACATCCTATTATAACCCGGAAAAAGGTACCGTTATATGGCAACGGCAATAACTGGATGTCATTGATCCATGTCTCGGATGTTTGTGATATGATTCGCTATTTATCGACACACGGTCCAATATATAATACCTACAATTTATTTAGCGTAAAACCGCTCAAACAGATAGAACTTGCAAACCTTCTGAGGCGGATCACCGGCTATCCCATTGAGAGAATACCCCTAAACAAATTCAAATCGATAGATAAAGCATTGAGAGAAGCCTTTACGTTTTCACTCAAAGTTACGACCAGACATCAAAACCTGTACAGCGGTTATAGATTTCATTATCCAACCCTGGAAAGCGGACTTGAGCAGGTGTGGCAAGTTTACCGAAATAACATGTGAACTATTCCAAGCCTTTTCAATACCCCCCATGGTGAAAATGCGCGACAGAGCATTTCCAGGTTCCTTCGGGCTGGGCGGAAAAGCAATAATCCCCAAAATGAGGCGATTGAATAGGATATAAGGCTTGAAATGGCGGCTCCTTTGATACCAAAGCGGGGAATCAGAATCAGGTTAAGGATAATATTAAAAATGGATGCAATAACATTCAGAACCATTAAGAGGATTTGACGATTCTCCGCTAAAAACCACCGGCTAGAGGCATTGGCCATAAAAACAAAGACTACCGTCCAGCTAAAAATAGCCAGAACCGGTCCTGAATCGAAATAGGACTTTCCATACAATACCTGCACAATCTCCTTGGAAAATGCAAAAATGATCGCTGAGATAGCAATTCCGGTCCAGATCATGACATCATAAAATTTTTGCAAGCGATTGTTATAAAGTGTTTTATTTTGTTGCTTTGCCCATATTATGGCCGGATAAAAAGTGGAGATTAAAATAGCAGGTACAAAATACACCGCTTCGCTGATGCGGACGGCTGCCGCATACTTGCCCAGCGCATCTGTATCCAGAAAATATATAATCATGACTTGATCGATTTTGAGAAAAAGAGCCACGGCAAAAACCGATATCAGCAGAGGCCATGCATCTTTCATAAGGGATTTGGCGATATTAAATTGGAAACGAAATTTTGAAATCACAACAGATACTCTTGGTGCCAACAGCACATATCCAAGCGCCAGTATAATGTTTTCGAATATGAGGACCACTAAAAAAAGATAGAGATCGGCATGAAAAAGTATGAACAGAACTTTTACGATAGAAGAAGTAAGTGAAGCCAGAATTCGGTTCCTGACCGGATAACGAGATAACACTTTTGCCTGAAACGCGCAGTCAATAACATTAAAAGGTTGCAACAGCCAGATGGTGGCAAGGAGATAGAATAACAGTATCACCCTGGTATTATTCGTAAAGAACGGAAAAAACAGGACCGAGAGTAGAAATAAAGCGATACTGCCTGCCATGCGAAGCCAAAAGCTGGTTCCGAGAAGACTATGCCAGTTTTTGGATTTAACCAACTCTCTGATCAGAATATGATCTAAACCAAGCGTAGTTAGAGCAGTAAAAATGCCCACCAAACTAATGATGTAATTATAAAGACCAAATTCCGAAGGACCCAGATATCGGGCCAGCCATACACCTACAAAAAAGGAAATCCCAATCTTAAAAATGCGCTCGCCGAAAAGCCAGCTAATGTTAGTCAGATATTTAAATCGCAATAAAAACAAAACAGATCCTGGATCTATTATTTTGGTCTGAACACATAAAAGCTGTATTCCCCAAGATTCCAAAATGGCGTCCTGTTGAGTAATTGATCAATTGACCAGAGCCATTTGCCCAGCCGGCCACGGGTATCAATAAATCGGTGTCTGAACCACGCCGGGTAAACGATCGAATATCCTTTCCTGAATTCAAGATTAAAATGAGGAGAAAATGATCTTGTAATTTGACGGGCTGAACGACATGCGCTTTCAAGCGAACGATCCGGTGCATAACCGGGCCAGATCGTTCCAAGTCTGAAAAAGGCTTTCCGGAACCGCAGTCGCAGCATGTTCCAGAGTATATCGAAAAGAAACCAACGGTTAACAAATGTCAACACAAGTGCGCCATCAGCGGATACCATGCGCCTGAGGACTGCCGCGGTTTGTTCCAGATCGAAAACCGTGTTCAGAGCTCCGAAATAGCAATAAATCAGATCAAAAGTCAAGTCTGGAAAGTTGCTTTCCATTGTTTCCGGAGTCGCGACATAGGCCTGCACATCCGCTTTTATTGTCTTGAATTTACGGTTCGCTATCATCACCATTTTTTCAGACACATCTATCCCCCTAAACAGCCGCTCCGGATAGTTATGACCAAAATAGGCCAAATCCAATCCTGGCCCACATCCAATTTCCAGCGCTGAACTGAACGAATACTGTTCTGTGATTTTTCTAAAATCATGCCGCAGTCGCTGCAGAATGATGTTGTTCGAATAGTGCTTCTCAAAATCAGCAGCTTCGCGATCATAATATTCGGCTACTTGCGAATAATACGATTTTCTCTGTTCAGCGAGGTTACTCTTCATACGGTTTATCGCTCCACTATTACAGGCGTCTGTTCTATCCGGTTTTGATTACGACTTGGGTCAATCCCATTTTATGCATTCGTTTATTATATTGATCGAGAATGCGTACCTTTCGGTTCGAATCATGTATTTTACAAAATGACCTTTGAGTTCCATTCATAAAAGAGTTACGGATAGAGTCATGTTTTCTGTATTTTACAGAACAGCTGTAACGCCATAAATACATTAAAGATCTGTCCAAAAATTTCCCAACCGGATTGTTAAAAAACAGCTCAACAATACCCTGAATTTTAGATTTTTTCAGATACAGTTTATTGACACCGGCATGAACGGAGCGGTAGCGGGGAACAAATTCTGTTACCCAGCCGTTGGCAGCTAAAAATTTGTCAAACAAATCCTGGTTATATAGCATTCTCAAATATGCAATTTCCATCGCAACAAAATGATTTTTATCATCCAACTCGAGATGCCTCTCATCCAGGATATAATTAAAGCATAATAGTTTCTTGGGATTTAAGAAAAAAATTCTCCTGAACAGAGCCAAAAAAAGTTTGGACAAATAGACCCGCTGCGGTGCAGAAATAATGAAAAAATCAATGTCGCTGTCAGTCGTTGCAACCCCTTTGGATAAATCGCCCGAAATGTAAATGCCACGGATAAAAGGCAAATGCCTGATCATTCGCGCTGTTTTCTCAGCCATTGTCAAGAGTTGTTTACCCCTGCCCATTCGATAGTTGATGCTCCGGATGGTGTCTTCTTTTCCCTTCATACAATAATACTCGTTTCTTTTGACAAGTAAAGTGGTCAAAGGACTGTTCTCAAGACAATTTCGCACCTGGGCAACGGAGACATCAGAGACCGAGATAAGAAGGAAAATCTGTCTTAATGTAAGCGGATAATCAAAGATATCAAAATAAAGTAACGTTTCCAGAATCGCGGATTGGAGTTTTGTAAAGTTTCCCCGCAAAAAAAAACCCCGACTTTGAATTTATGTCCTGTCTAACAAACATTTTTAAAATCTGATAAATTCCTTCCGTATCCCTACTATTCGCTGAGTGGGTCGAAACCGTCAAACAGACAATTTTTCGAGACTGGGAAAAAGACATTATCAGACCGCAAGTCTGTCTATTCAAGTATACAGTAAGACCTGGATATCCAAGTTCTCCGGATTCCAGTTACGGCTCCTTAGTGTAATAAAATGATCTGTTCGTTTAATTGCAAGTCAAAGTCACTGTAATCATCTTATTCTTAAATGCTACCCCTGCCAGTAAAAATTGGCTCAATCTTTGCGTTTAATTCTATGACCTTTTACTGCTAAAAATACCGATTTTTTACCCATTGGGATGGTCTTGAGATATCTTGTTTTTGGACCTTTAAGAATAACATGCCTGCTATTGCACTCAGGACATTAAATTTTAGAGAATTTTCTGGGAATAAAAAAATAAACGTTGCCTTTTTGATAACGAGTCTTTATATAGTTTTAATCGCTAACCTGTCTTTCAGGCGCAAAAATGAATCAATGACCCAGAGGTATTAAAGAGTCGTGAATGTTTAACCCTGCAAGAGGGGCAGAAACCTGACTTAAAACAGGATTACCTGACACCGCCTTGCAGTTGTACCGCCGTTGAACTGGTTTGGGTGCCATATTCAATAAAATTGTTATCCATATGCTCAAATTCGGGACAGGCCAGATAAATGTTTTCACAATTTTTACCGTCAACTTTGATAAAGGGTCCACCAGGATAGGAAAGATTTTCAATTTCGAGTAGAATATCTTTGCTTTGGTATACCGTTACAACCGGATTCTCCTCGACCTGCAGGCTTGTATTGTTGAATTCGATATTGTCGCTAAAATAGCAGCTGATGCCTTTTCGGGATGTTAGGTTTAAATGATTGAAAACAATTCCGGTTAGAGGCATCTCCGGCAAACCGTGAAGATATACGGAGGTACCGGCATCCAGGCTGATAATATCATTAAAAGTAATTTTACGAAACACAGGGGTCTCTTCGTCTGGTTTTGGGGCATCACCGTTCTTTTCAAAACCCCCTTCATAGAACATATCAAAAAGGATGGCTTGATTTACTATGCCCGTCATCCGAATATTGTCATAGCAAAGGTTTTCCACCACCCCACCACGGCCCCGCGCGCTTTTAAAACGCAAACCGACGTCGGTACCCATGAACAGACAATCGACAACATGGACATTCCTTACGCCTCCGGACATTTCACTGCCAACAGTCACGCCACCATGGCCATGGTAGACTGTACAATTACGGACGATGATATTCTCACAAGGCTTGCCGCGACGACGACCGGCCTCGTTTTTACCCGATTTCAGACAAATCGCATCATCGCCGACATCAAACTCGCTTCCATCCCGCGCTGCGGCAGAGGGGCACCAGATGGTGCCGCTTTTATTGAGCACACCAGCTGAATCGAGCAACTCATTCCATTGCTGATTGGTCATTTTAAATCTCTTTACCGGCCGCCAGGCCTCGCCTGACCCATCGATAACACCCTCTCCGGTAATAGCAATGTTCTCGAGTTCGACAGCATTAATCGGAGAGGCGCTCCGGTATTGCTCCCTTCCCTCATAGGAAGATTTTATAACGGGATAATCCTCAAAATTCTTGCTAAAACGCAAGAGCGCACCCTGAAGAAGATGCAATTCAACATTACTCTTCATAAACAGAGGACCGCTCAGCCAAATACCCGACGGGATAATAATGGTTCCCCCGCCTGAATCTGCACAAGCGGCAATGGCCCCATTGATTGCCCGGGTATTCATGGTAAGACCATCCCCTTTGGCTCCATAATCGCGAATATCAAATGAGTGATCCGGAAAAACCGGTGGATGAAAGGGTTCTATTTCAAAAGGAGTATCGTGGAACAGAGCGTTGATTGCATTCATCTGCTGCCTGTCTGAAGAATGAACCGGATTGCAAAATATAAAAATGACAACCAAACAAACCGGAATATGCCAACAGTACTTTATATGATGGTATCTGTTCATATCGTCCTCAGGGTTCCCGTTTGTTTAAGACATTTTCTTGTACAGACCATTTTTGCCGCCATTTTGGATATACTTTCCGCAAAAGGCTTTGCGGCCATTTCCCCAACCAGCCACACTCATTTCGCCGCTCAGAGGATATTTGTGAAAGATGTTGATAAATCTTGCCGTCCCGGTCGCTGAAGATGGGTTGATTGGAACCAATTTGATAAAACCGGGCCCATAAACAGGATGCATCAGGATCGGAGACCACAATTTTATCAAATCCGGTCGGACTTGGCATATCCGGTTCACGAATGATGCGAAGATGGCACAAACGAACACTATCCAGCCATTTAACGCCGCTCTGGATCGCATTGACGATCTCTTTTCCGGGATCATCGACGGACATTAAAAACCGTAAAATTCCCACACTTTCCTTGCTGCTTAGAGACACCCGTTCATAGCTCCTGGCAGGTCTGGGTTCCAGTGTCTCCGGATCGTACTGGGCACACCAGGCGGTTAAACGACCATCGACCTGATATCGATCTTCAAGAAGACAACGAATCCAGTCTGATGAGAGCGAGGTGGAATCGAACATATCATGGCCGAAAACGGTGAAATTATGGCCATCAAATCGATTCAGGTCATCCTGTATGCCGAACCAGAGGAATCCATTGCTGTCCTGCAGGATGCAATCTACCCGGCCATCGGAAAGTCCGTTATTAATTGGGGTATCCTGAAAAACTGGTTCATTGAACCCAAATGGGTTTATTCAAGCCCCAACAATGCGCTTTGACCTATAGAAACAGTCGAAAAAAGCGGAACTTCAAGTCAGTCAAAAACGGCACAAAAATATAGTGTCGTAACCAGTGAGCCATATTTATAAGGAAAAAGACCATGGCAATCCAGGATTCACTGGTTTCCGGCAACTTTGCTTTTTCGGTTTTAGATTGTTGGTAGATGAATATTTTTTCAACATAAGGGTGAAACCGCTTCGAGCTGCTGAATGACGCGTTCTGCCGGGGCGGGTAATAATGCGTTGTGATAGACTTTGCCCCCAAAGCGAAACACCTCAACATCGGCCCAGAGTTTTGATCTCACAGCTTTTTTATGCAACGTGTAAAGCCGTTCAAAGGTCAATTCTTAACTCTTTTCTGCCTCCTATTTTTGCAACATAATTTTGACGGTATAAAAAGTATGCCCGGTTTTCAGTCGGGCAAAATACAGGCCGCTGGCCATATCTTTTGCATCCCAGGTTGCTGAATATTCGCCGGCAGGCAGAAAGTCATCCAGTAGCTCATCGACCCGTTGTCCCTTAATATTATAAATATCCAGCTTGACAAGTCCACCCGTTTTAATGGTATACTCGAAGGTTGTACGGCCGTTAAAGGGATTGGGGTAATTGGCCGTCAATGGACACGCCACCGGGCTTTTTGTATGGAAAGATGAAACCGATGAGATGTCCATATCATTGCGAACGATATAGATACCTCCTCTGCCGTTGGCGACATAGGCTAGATTGTCACGCACAGCAACATCATAAGCGATACCTCCGCAGTCATAAAACCCAACGTGTTTGATCATGTTCGGATTGGATATGTCAAAGATCTGCAATCCATCCCAGGTATCCACCAGATAGGCAAAATGTCCGCTAACTGAGATGCTTCTGGCATAGCTGTCAGTCTCGATAGAATCCACAAACGCAGGCGCTGAAGGGGTGGTGATGTCAATTATTTTGATCCCCTCACCTGCTGCGGCAAGCAGGGCATAATTTTCATAAATCGCCACATCATATGAAAAATTGGTGGGGAAAAAGCCCAAAACCGCCGGCGAATTGACAGCGGAAATGTCGATGATCCAAAGTCCTTTTTCGCCGGCAGCCACCAGTTTGTCTGTGCCGGCAAACGCCACCCCTTCAAGACGCCCCAGAGTGTCAATAATCGCTTCTTCAACCGGTGCCATCGGGTCGTTAACATTTATAATGCCGATTCCGTCAAGACAGGCAATATAGGCGGTCGTTCCCGAAACAACGACATCCTTTATATTTGTACCCTTTGAAAACAATCCTCTGATTTGCGGCGCTTCGGGAACGCTGATGTCATAAATCCGCATGCCCTGATGATTGCACGCCACATAGGCAAAGTTATCGTGAATGTTGACAAGGCCGGAAGATTCATGTAAAGATTGTGCGAATCCTGATGACTGAATATTGTCGGGATCAAAAACGTCCAGAACCCGCAATCCATAATATTGTTCTGTTATATAGGCGTGATTGCCGTGAATCGCGATACCTTGTGCTTTTCCCCAAGTCGGAAATGCTGTTAAAAACTGTGGTTTGGCCTGATTGGAAATATCAACCACCCAAAAACCATTACCATGGTTGCTTATGTAGAGTCTGTGACCTTGTATAAGCAGATTGTGCGTTTTGGCATTGGTTTGCATTGAATCTACCTTGGCCGGCATAACTGGATTTGAAATATCAAATGCGAACAGGCTATTATAGCCATCAGCGAGATACAAAAAATTGTTTTTGATCACGAGCGCGCGGGCGGAAACGCCTGTATCAAGAAAATCTATTTTTTGAGGGTCTCGTATATCTGATATATTGAATATTTTCAAACCTTTAGAATAATCCGCTAAATAGAGATAATCATTTTGTATCGCCAGATCGATAGCAGCGCCATCAGTGTTATAAGAAAATATTTCTTGTGGATTTTCAGGGTCGGAAATGTCAATGATAAATAAACCTCCGGAATAATCAGCTACAAATGCAACAGTATCCCGCAACGTAACGTGCATGGCCCAGTTATCGGTTTTAAAATGTCCTATTTCTACAGGCTCCAAAGGCGAGGAAATATCGAAAATACGCAAGCCGGCACCATAGTCAGCAAGATAGAGCAAACCGTCTCGTACTGCCAAACCGATCGCATAATCTTCTGAATCGATTCGCCCCACTTTTGATGGATGAGCGGGATCTGTAATATCTATAATAAACACGCCCTCCTTGCTTGCAGCCACATAACAATAATTATCTTTGACCACTACTCCCTGTATGGATGAATTGAGCACAATCTGAGCAATATGGACCGGTTCAGCCGCATTCGTAAAGTCGACAATCTCCAGCGCTGCACCGTTACCGAAATAGGCGACATTGTCAACCACATCAGCATCAAAACAGGGACCATCCGGCCGGCGACCCAATAGGGTACAATTGGAACTGGAGATCTGGGCAAATCCGATTGCGCTGAAAATAAAACACACAAAGATCAAATGGATTAATATTTTTGATTTGGTCATGATAAACCTCCCTGTTTTGTTTACCCTGAATTACTCATAAATAAAGCTTTTTCATCAAGTTTTTAATTTATAGCGGTTTGAGAGTCAATACAATCAAAAGCAAATTAGAGAAACGGATAAAGAGAGTATGAGAAATAGATAGGTGTAAAATTTCCTCATTGAAAAACCTGAATAAGATAAACCTGCATGACCATAAAAGATATTTCTTTATTGCAAGATTATCAAGTGTTTTTAATATTCCAGCGCTTAGAACGAAATAGCCTGCTTAATATTTCAAATACTCTTTCGGAGAAATACCGAGGCCGCTTTCCTGAGGTAGCCTCCACATATAATCAGGATCAATATAGGGCGCAAAGTCTGCATATTTTTGCATCAAAGCAATCTTTTTTTCCAGACAATCGCCAAAATTGGGACCATAATCGTGACCATTTTCTCCATAGCGGTAGATGGGCATGAATTCCACATCGGTTTGACGCCACAATACAAGCAGGTCTTTTGTGTTTTTCAATTCCAGCTCGATCATTTCCTGCAATAGCTCCTTTTTCCGGCTGCGAACCGCTGCTGTCGATGCCGACATATAGCCGTGCACACCCGAAATCCAGGCACAGGTATTGCGAAGAGTCATGAGATAACAGCGCCAGGCTTTCAATCGATCCCGCAGGTCGGTGAAGATCGGCAAGGCCTTTTGTCCCTGTTCGAGCGAGGCGGTGACAAGGGCGGTTTTTTCGATAGCTGAATCCAGACCAGCCCAGACCTTTGTATCATAGATTCGAATATTTTTCTCACACTGTTCGAGCGTATAAAGATCCCAGAGAGCATCTGCTTGCAGGTCGACCCGGTTGGGGTTGTTAAAAACCGCGAGCAAATAATCCTCATAGTAAGCCCGTTTTTTTTCCGGTATTTTTGCGATATCCGGAACCAGCGGCCGGTCCCATATGCGATACCAGGTAAATCCGGAAGCAGCATAGAGTCCCATATCCGGCACATTTTTCTTCACTCTATCGACTTGTTTCCAAATGGAAACGAGAGTATCGTCCAGCTCTTTCCCCACCCAGCGCTTTGCGACTGCAGAAATAAACGAATCCGGTTGCTGCAAATTATTGAATTGTACCGCCATCACGATTTCCCGGTTGATGTCCCGGGGCACCAGCGATCCGGGTTCGACATCGACGTTGATATGGCGGGCTTGTTGGTTGATTTGTTGCTGCAAATTTTCGCAAGTTTCCCAGGGACTTGGAATTCCTTTGATATAAGGGCTGCCCTTTGCCGTGGCATGAGTGAATATATTCGAGCCCCGTTTTTGCAATTCCGCTCTGCGTTTTTGCTGGCTGGGGGCATCATAGCGCTGGGTTCGGGCGGAAAGATCAATTCCTTTTTCGAGACCATTTAAGATAATTTCTGCCTCCTCGGCAATATTTTTAAGTCCGGTTATAATATGGAAATCAGGATTCATCTCATGCGCGGCATCGCGAAGAGTATGATAATAACGAATGATATTTTCAGCAGCTTTGCGGGCAATAACATCATCTGGTCTCCACTCTCTTACCAGGTAAGGCCCGCCATTGCGACCGGGATAAAGACTTTCAGTATACTCGAATCCAGATCCGCTGTCATTGATCAAGGTGACCATAAAGCCCAATTCCGGAACCGCTTTAAGCATTTTTTTCAGCATCTCTGCATAATGCCAGCGTGCGAGGGGATGAACAACCGTTAAATTATATCGCGGTCTGAAGGCGCGAAAGGTGTGATCGACGCGCGCACCGCGAAGCCAGGGATATTTTTGCCAGAAGGATTCCGGCATTGAACGGGGATTTGCCATATACATTCCCGGTGTTAGTCCATACCGGTCCGCCAGGCGCGCCTGCTCCTTTAAGAAATTCATATTGGCTTTGAGAATTTCCGGAGGATAGGTGCCCTTATTCAGACGGGTTTCGACATACATATCCAGATCAGGGGCATACTGATAAAAACGGTAATAAACTTCGCCTTCCGGGCCGTCTTCTACCGGATAAGGCAAGGCAAGGGCATTTGCGACCACGTGCGAACATCCCATTCGGGCCAGTTCCCTGATGGTCTCTTCCGCATCATAACCGCGTGAAAACCGGCGCCTCCGTCCGTAAAATCCATCCTCCCCGATAATGACTTTAAAGGGAGAGGTAATCAGAATGCCTTGCGACAATTTTGAGGCGGCAAATATACCGGCATCATCTCGTAAACGGGCGTATAACCCGTATAACAAATGCTTTTTTGATGCCAACAGCTCTCCGGAACCATCTTCTTTCAGCCGGACATAGCACCATTCCGACCCAACGGGTGGCGAATCCGGACCGGTGGCTAATCCTTCACCATCTACAGAGACTGTGAACACACCCTTTCCAGTCGGTCTGCGATCTACAATGCCGCGCAATTCTGCCGACCGTGCCAGCCTGGCCCTCAACTCGGCCGCTACAGTAGAATCCACTCGTTCGCCATTTTTTGGATAAACGATCAATCGCGTATCTTGAAATCTTTCATTGATATCTGGTAAAGCAGCAAAAGCAAGAGAAACCATAAAAAACAAAGCAAGTGAAAAAACATTTTGCAATTTCATTTTTTTACCTTTCCGAAAAAATTTTCATTCAAAACCATATTTATTAAAGAGTGTTACCAAAAACAGCAAGTTGATAAAAGAGTGAATATGAATAAATTTTGTTGATTCCTTGATAGTATAATATATAAAAATTATCAATTTCAGCAACAGTCTTTAAAGATTTGTGCATAAAATTCTTGAATTAACAAGTTATTTGCTGTATTTTAGAACAGAATCCTTATTACAAATGGCAAAATTTTATGCCTGTCGAATTTCCTTCAGGCCAAAGGAAAACCACCACCCTTTGTTTGCCCATCCAAACACCAAAATCGAAAAAGTTGATACTGCTATGATCAAAAACAAACATATCAGCAGACGTCATTTTCATAAAACAGCCCTGTTGGGAGGATTTATGGCTTTATCCTTTACCAAAAATAAAAATACAAAGTGGCCCGTACGTTTAGGGGGTCCGCTTTTTGAAGAAGCGGAATCACCCGAACGGTGGATTGAGCTACATCGGCAGGCAGGCTATCGCGCTGCCTTGTGCCCTGTTGAGCATCCGGAAGAAGAGCAAGCGATCAACGCCTACCGAAAGGCTGCCCGCGGGGCCGATATTCTTATCGCCGAGGTCGGGGTTTGGAACAATCCGATCAGTCCCAACGATGCCGAACGAAAAGAAGCATTGGAAAAATGCATAGAACAGCTCGAACTCGCGGAAAAAATAGAGGCCCTTTGTTGCGTAAATGTCAGCGGATCGCGCAGCACCGAGCACTGGTACGGTCCGCACGCACAAAATCTTACAGATAAAACTTTTGATCTTATCGTTGAGACAACACGAAAAATTATAGACGCCGTCAAACCAAAGAAAACGTTTTATGCCCTGGAAACCCTGCCCTGGATATTCCCTCATACGGTAGAATCCTATGTCCGTCTGATCAAAGCCATCGACCGTCCGGCCTTTGGCGTGCATTGCGATCCGGTCAATATGATTACTAGTCCGGAAAAATACTTTTTTAATGCGCAACTGTTGCGCGATTTCTTTCAAAAACTGGGTCCGCATATAAAAAGCTGCCACGCCAAAGACATCATCCTGAGGAATCAATTAACCACGCATCTGGACGAAATCAGGCCGGGATTGGGTGCTCTGGATTTCAATGTCTACTTGCAGGAGCTCGCCCGACTTGAGGATGTTCCTTTGATCATTGAACATCTGCAAGATCAAAAAGAGTATGAACGGGCAGCTCAACATATCCGTTCTGTCGCAGAGAAAAACAACCTGAAGGTTCTTTAATATTTTTGAATCTAATACTCTATTTATGAAAAGATGAAAATTTATCTCCTGTTTTATTCTCAACTGGTTTCGTGCACAACTTTCTCCTTTCATGTGATGCGAAAAATTGCATCATTTACATTTATCAGGATAATTTTACAATCCCAAAACACTGATCTTCATAATATTATATGAGCACAACAGCAGAATCAGCGTACAAATAGAACAGGGCGTATCATTGAAAACAAAAAACAAACCCAATATCTTATTTATTATGAGCGATGAACATCCGGTTTTTCTGACGGGATGTTACGGTCACAAACAGGTAAAGTCTCCGGCAATAGACAATCTTTCGCGTCAGGGCGTCACATTTGATGCAGCGTATTGTCCCAGTCCGATTTGTGCTCCATCCCGTGCCGCCATGATGACCGGCCGCCATGTACATACGATCGAAGTCTGGGATAATGCCGCACCGCTTCGTTGTGACTGGCCGACATTTGCCCATGATCTCAGTGCCGGCGGTTATCATACGATTTTGTGTGGTAAAATGCATTTTGTCGGTCCGGATCAGCTACACGGTTTTGATGAACGCTGGACTCAGGACATTTACCCGGCTACGTTCGACTGGACGCGCTCCAACCGGGGAGAGGTGGCTATCAACAACGGCCAGTGTATCGACCGCATTTTTGAAGCGGGTATGGGTCGGAGCCGTGATATGGATTACGACGATGAAGTGATATTCAGAGCCGAATACGGTCTGCGCCGTCTGGCGGCGCAACAGAACAATCCTTTTATGCTTTGTGTCTCTTTTACCGCGCCGCATTATCCTTTTCGCGCTCCGGAAAAATACTGGAAATTGTATAACGAAGACGAAATAGAACTGCCCGTCATACCTTCGGATTATCTCGAACGGGAGCACATTTATGTTAAATGGCTGCGCCGACACGGCAGTTTCGACCGGCTGGTACCGGATTCGGTCTGCCGGCGCGCCAGACGGGCTATTCTCGGCCGCATCACAATGCTCGATGACTATATCTCCCGACTGCTAAACCTGCTGCAGGAATTAAAACTGCAAGACGATACCATCGTCATCTATGCCGGCGATCACGGCGATATGATGGGCGAACATGGCCTTTGGTTCAAAAATGCCGCCTATGAATGGTCAAGCCGGGTTCCGTTGATAATAAGCGGTCCCGGTATTTCTCATCAACGCATTAATGAGGTTGTCAGCCTGCTCGATATCGGCCCAACGCTCTGTGGTCTGACGAAAACAAAACCTGTTTACAAGGTCTCGGACGGACGAAATCTTTGTGATCTGGTCCTGGGAAAACGCAAAGCGGAAAAAGGCCTGGCGATTATGGAAAATTACGGAGAAGGGGTTCTGAGAGGCTGGCGAATGATTCGTTCGGGATCGCTCAAGATGACATATGTACCGGGCTATGAACCCGAAGTTTTTGATCTTTCCAAAGATCCCGATGAATGGAATAATATCTACAACGAGGCAGAATATAGAACAGCGATAGAAGAGCTGCAGAAGCAGGTGTTACAAAATTGGCATCCCGAAGGCGCAGATGAAAGGCGCTGGCAAAGTGAGGAACGGCGTTTGGCCATACTTAAGGCTAATCAACCGCTGGATTGGCAAACAGCATCGCCTCCCCCGCCACATCCGCTTCGTCGGACACCGAATTCACCAATCGATAATGTTTCACTGGAATAAGGCTTTGCTTATTTTAAATAAAGACATCTGGAAATTTTGCTGACATTCCCGATTTGAAAGCGAATCAAATAAACCCCTGAGGAAAGTCCATACCCCTCAAGGCGTAGTCGGTGAGTTCCGGATTGAACAGAACGGTTCAGCAGGGTTTTGATGCGATGGCCGCGTATGTTGTACAAATCCACTTTAAGATGTCCGGAACGGGATAGCTGATAAGGAATAAGAGTAGAAGAATTGAATGGATTGGGGTAGTTGGCATCTATCGTCAAGTGATGGGGTCGTTTAGGATCCCGTTGAACAATAGCGGAGAAACGATGCGACTGTAAAGCCGCCACCCCGGCATTCATGGTTCCGACCCATTTGGTTCCCTCCGCATCGATCGCAATAGAGTATATTCTTGTGTCCGGCAACAAAGAATTCTCCGTCGTATAAATTTTCCAGTCCAGGTTATCATAAACAACCAGTCCATTCAGGGTGCCAAACCACTTTAGTTCCTCTTCTATGGCAATGGCGTAAATGCGATCGTTGGGCAATGGTGAATTGGCTGTAGAATAAAAACGCCAGGCAGAACGGTCGTAGAGCCAGATACCGCCATATTTCAGACCGATCCACAAACGGCGTCGCGAATCCATTGCAATTTCATAAACCGCATCATTTCCGGGTCCGCCGAGGGGATTTGCTTTTTGTGGTCCAAAGGATTTTATCCGCGTCCACTCTTCTGTACCATCGAACAAATAAAGTCCGGTGGCCGTTCCCACCCAAAGCATTTGCTCGTTTTCAATAAACAACGACGTAATTTTATCGTGGTCGAGGATGGTGTTCGATTGATTCCACACCGTCATAATTTCATCATCAAACCGGACCAACCCCCCGCCCCAGGTGGCAAACCATTTATTTCCCTCAGCATCGATTTGAATATCATATATACCATCATTGGGTAACATAGAGTTTTTGCTGTTCCAGACTTTCCATTCCCGGCCATCATATCTGGCCACTCCGGAATTATCGGTACCGATCCACATCTCTTCCCCTTCACCGGCAGTAACGGTCCAAATGACCCCGGAAGAAAGCGCTGAATTTTTTGCAGTAAAAACCTGCCACCCGTCACCGGATAAACACGCAACGCCGCTGTCGGTACCAAACCATTTGCGTTGCATTCTGTCTATAGCTATGCTATATACATGATTGCCAGGGAGAGGAGAATTATCCTGATTATATAAACGCCACTCCTCACCACAGGCACAAATGGTAAATAGAATGATGATATAAACGATTTTCTTTATCATACCTTGTTTACAACATTTTGTGGTTGCTGACGCAGAAATGCTTTTATATTTTCCACAACGGTATCTAAAAGTCGTTTGCGTGCCTCTACGGTTGCCCAGGCAATATGCGGAGTAATATAGCAATTTTGTGCTTTTAGCAACAAATTATCATTATCCGGAGGTTCCTGGGAAAGGACATCCGCGCCTGCAGCGGCGATCTGTTCCTGCTTGAGGGCATGGTACAGCGCTGATTCATCGACAAGCTGTCCACGGCTGCAATTAATCAAAATCGCTGACTTTTTCATCCGGCCCAGTGTCTCGTTATCGATCAGGTGTTTTGTTTCTTCAGTTAAAGGAGCATGAAGGGAAATAACATCGCTATTTGCGATTAAATAATCAAATTCTACCTTCTCATTCTCAGACATGTCCTCAGCATGAGGATCATAAACCAGTATCTGCATACCAAACGCCCGGCCAATATGGGCCACAACCTTGCCGATACGACCGAATCCGATAATACCAAGCTTCTTCTGATAAAGCTCGACAAGAGGCGTTTCCCAATAACAAAAATCCTTTTGTTCCGACCATTTTAAAGAGCGGACGCCGGCTGAATGCAAAGCGACCTGTTGGGCAATGTTCAAAATATGCGCAAAAACCATCTGGGCAACCGAGTTGGTACCATATTCCGGAACATTGGTTACCGGAATACCTTTTGCCGTTGCGGCCGATACATCGACAACGTTGAACCCGGTTGCGAGTACCCCGATATAGTTCAGGTCGGGAAGCTGCCCGATTACCTGTTCATCCAGGGGAACTTTGTTGGTTAATAAGATGGGTGCCCCTCTTGCTCTTTCAACAATCTTGTCTTTCGGAGTTCGGTCATAAATGTCACATGGTCCCAGTTGTTCAAGTGGACTCCAGTCAAGATCTCCGGGATTAAGCGTATACCCATCGAGAACAACGATCTTCATGATTTCATCTCCTGATTCTTTTTCCTTTAACGAACAACAGTAATTTTCAGCGTTTCAATCTCATTTCCGGTTATTAAACGAACAAGATAAATTCCTGAACTCACAATTTGTCCCTGCCCGTTGCGACCATTCCAAAAAGTTGTATATTCACCGGCGGCTCGCATCCTGTTTTCCAGCCTGGCTAGTCTCTCGCCGTTGAGATTAAAAACATCTATAGCCACAGGGCTCTCCTGTTTCAGGTGATAGTGAATTGTCGTAGCGGCATTAAATGGATTGGGATAATTGCTCAAAGCCGAGCCTGGATTCGTGTACTTTTTCAGAGCATTTTGAGGCCAGGGAGGTAAATCCGGAATTTGGGCAAAGGCTGCAGACTTTTCTGCAGCGGCATCGATTTGGAAATCACCCGCATAAAGCTCGATCGGGTTGGTGACAAAAATCCAGTATCCCCTGCCCGGTTCCAATATTTTTTGCCACTTGTAAGTATTGCAAAGCGGATCATACCAGTAGGCATAGGGTAAAAAATCATTTTCAGGAATAGCAAGGAACTGATCCATACGTATACCCTGATCAAGAGCACCGATAAGATGCCATCCTCTATTATCAAACGACGAGGAATAAGCCGGTACCGGGGTTAAGGCAAGAGTACATTTGCGTTCTGTCGGTGTAAAAACAAAGTATCCACGTCCGCTTTCAAGTGTATCAGCGTTTATATAGGCATCATTCCGATAAGTCAGGATAAAATCTCTGTCAAAATCGACAAAAAGGCTTTCCGCAGCCATGCAACGGGCAACCCCGGGCAGAGATACCAGATTCCATCCTTTGTGCAAATCAAACTCAAAACAGAGTGGGGCAAAGCGGGCATAGTCGACCAATGTCAACAAAGCCAGCTGACAGCAGCGTTTAAAATAGGGAAGATTAAAATAGATAATCCGGTCACTCGCTTTATGGTATTGTGGATTAAAGTCTCCGCCCATATAATCCTCAATCAACAAAACAGCACGGTACCCGGCCAGCCAAAATGAAGAGTGGTCGCTGTAACCGTAATGATTTTGGAAGATCAGCTGTGTATGTAAAGCCAGTCCATACTCATTCTGCAGGTCAGCCATCCGGTTTGCCAATTGATCCGAATGATGATCGGTTGAATAAAAAATATTGCATTTATTATCGTTATTACCATCGTAACCGATCATATCGAGGTTAAATACAGCCAAAATCGAATCCGCTACTGCTTCTGCCTGCTGAGCATAGTATTGACTGCCATAGAGCCCATACTCCTCGTAATCCCAAAAAGCATAGACAATAGTGAACGGAAAAGAAAAATCGCTTAAAATCCGTGCAGCTTCCATTACAGCAGCACAGCCACTGGCGTTATCATCGGCTCCGGGAGCTTCTATGCCATCCCAGGGACGATTGTCATAATGTGCACATATAATATATTTTTGATTCGGATAGAGATATCCGGGTTGCTCGGCATAGATATTAACGCCATCTTTATCAAAAAATTGTTCAAAAACCAAAAGACCATATTGACCGAGTCGCTTTTTCAGATAGGATGCGGCAACTGAACCGCGGTTGCCGGCATTGCGATCCTGAATCAGACTTTGATTCCCATCTATAATCACAAGTTCCTCACCGGAGAACTGACGAACAAAGGCGGTGAGGGAATCCAGATGCACCCTGTTGAGAATTTGTCGTGCATCATGAGGATACGGCTTGAAATCGATCGAGGCACCAAAGGCCGTCGAGCCAAAATAAAATGCAAAAAGGAATATAACGATCAAAAAAAATGATCTTCCCTCTCTCTTGTGCCGGGTTTTAGAAAGTTGTCGTTTAAAACTTTCCATCCATACGAAATTCAGCTTCATCGAACCAAAATCCGGTATTTGTTATATTATCAATTTCAGCTTGCAGAAGATCATAGTGAAAAATCTCCTGTTCCTTCATAATTTCCCACCCTTCTGATTGACGTATCTGAATAATGATAACAAAAGTTATTTAAATTTACAACTTTTTTTACTCTGATATAATTTGTATGTTGTAAATAACAGAAATATTTTCACAGCGATGTGCGTTTTATTTAGTAGAAAGGAGATAGCATGAATAGACTGGTTGAACTTGTAAAAGCGGGACAATCCGTCTGGATAGATTATATCGAAAGAGATTTCGTGCGCAATGGCGGGTTACGATCGCTTATTGAAAAAGGCGTAACAGGACTGACATCGAATCCCACTATATTTCAAAAAGCAATTGAAAAAGGCCATGTATATGATAAAGATATTGAAACACTGAAAAACAAAGGACATACAGCCGAAAAGATTTTCGAGGAACTTGCAGTTACAGATATTCGGGACGCAGCGGACCTTTTTCTTCCGGTCTATGAAAAAAGCGGCGGAAAAGATGGCTATGTCAGTCTCGAGGTCGACCCTGCACTCGCACATAAAAGCGAAGAGACACATCAGGAGGCTTTACGGCTTTATGAAAAAACAGACAGAAAAAACTTGATGATAAAAATACCTGCAACCGCGGCCGGTATTCCTGCCATCGAAAAAACCATTGCCGCCGGCGTGAATGTGAATGTTACGCTGATCTTTGACCTGGCCACCTATCGCCGTGTCGCTGAAGCCTATATGCGGGGTCTTGAGAACTATACCGGAAAAGATATCGGCAAAATTGCCTCTGTGGCATCCTTTTTTATCAGTCGTATCGACAAAGCAATTGATCCGCTGTTACTCAGGCAGGGTCAGGAAAAGCTGACAGGCAAGGTGGCTATTGCCAATGCAAGGGCCGCTTATGCTGAATTCCATTATCTTGTTGGTCAACCGCAGTGGCAGTCGCTCGCTAAAAAGGGCGCCAACGTACAGCGCCTCCTGTGGGCAAGCACGAGCACCAAAAATCCGGAATACCCCGATACGTATTATGTCGATAACCTTGTTGGTCGGGACACCGTCAACACGCTGCCGCCGGAAACGCTTGAAAAATTCCTCGATCACGGCAGTATAGATCATGTTCTCAACAAGGATGATCAGGAGGCAAAAGAAATCGTGCAACAGACGAGCAGAGAGAAGGAACTCGACGTTTATGCACGCTTGCAAAAAGAGGGTGTAGAAGCCTTTTATCAGTCCTATTCCAGCGTCCTTGAAAGTATAGATGATAAAATAACCGGGAAATAACGCTAAGCAAAACGCTTATAAGTCTCGATTATACTATTGAGAAAAACGTCCTGATCCTGCTGCCACCAGTGGTTTGAAAAAATCTCCACTTCATTAAACCCTTTAAAACCGGATGATTCAACAAGCCCTCTGATATGCGGAATGGGGATGCAACCGTCACCCATCAGGCCCCGGTCATTCAGCAAATCCTTCGTCGGACTGAGCCAGTCACAGATATGAAAAGCAAAAATACGCTTTTTTGTACCACAACGGCGAACTTGTTTCTTCAAATCAGGATCCCACCAGACATGGTATACATCGACAGCGACGCCGACGAACGGGTCGTCTATTTTATCGCAAAGATCATTGGCCTGTTTCATGGTGTTGACAGCAGACCGCGTATCAGCATACATGGGGTGCAGCGGTTCAATGGCAAGTTTTACACCCAAATCCCTGGCGGTATCGAGAACGGCGAAAATGCCGTCGAGGATTTGTTGTCGCGATGTTTCCAGAGACTGCTTTGGGTCCGCGCCACACACCAGAACGACATGGGGTGCATTCAGAGCTGCCGCTTCCTCCAGACTGCGAATATTATCCTCAATTGCCTGCTGTCTTGCTTTTTTATCGATATTGGGAAAAAAACCACCCCTGCAAATGGAAACAGTCTGCAAACCTGCCTCCACAATTTGACGGTGAACCGTGTTAATATCGCGGTTTTCCAGCCATTGACGCCAAACGGTTATTCCTCTAACACCGGCCTTGCTGTATTTGGAAATCGCTGTCTCGATATTCCAGGGTTTCGTCGTGATGGTATGGATACACAATTTGTCCAGGTCCGTTATCGCTTCGGTCATAGCACCTCCACTATTTATTTTTCACTCAAGAATAATCCGGTATTCAATACAACGCTTCTTTTGGTTTTTTTAAAACCCTGCCGCGTTTAATAACGTATTGAATCATCGGCAAGGTTCCCATATAAGGGATTTGTTCGAATTCCTTCAGATCAATGCAGAGCAGATCCGCCAGGAGTCCTTTTTCGATGCGTCCACGATCCTCAAGCATAAGCATATCTGCAGGGTTTTTTGTATAAGCATTTAAAAGCAAAGCAGGATCATCGATACGATATCTTAAAACAGCCAGACTCATCACCAAATGCGGATCAAGGACGGGCGAGGAGCCGGGATTAAAATCACTGGATAAGACCAGGCGTTCGGAAATATCGCCAAGGCGTTGAATTTGGCCGACCTGATCAGAAAAACAAAAATATTCCGCAGAAGGTAAAAAAACGGCATACAGTTGGCTTGCCTGTTTTATCTTGTTCGCATCTTTATCATTCAGGACTTCAAGATGATCGATATGGCGGACATTATGCCGTACCGCCAACTCTACACCACCCAGATCATTCATCTGGTTGCTGTGCATGCCCAGACGGTATCCGAGCTGGCCGGCCCGGGAAAGGAGAAAATCAGCTTCTTCAAAGGTAAACGCCCCGTTCTCGAGAAAAACATCAAACCAGTCACTATAGCGCCGACATTCAGGCATCATCTCATCAGCAGCACAGCGAAGGTAGGATTTTCTTTCCATCTCTTTTGGAATTGTATGCAAAAGCAAAGTCGGAACCACATCAACCGGATGCAATTCTTTGAGGCGATTAATAACCTTGAGCATTTTTAGCTCATTTTCAGGATCGAGGCCATACCCCGTCTTGATCTCCACGGTAGTGATGCCGAGCTCTATCGCTTTATCGAGAAATTTAAGGCCATTTTGCAATAGTTGAGATTCGGAAGCTTTTTGCACGGCAGAGACAGTATTGTGAATACCACCGCCTTTTTGCAGAATCTGCAGATAATCCAGTCCACCCGCCCGCATATAGAGTTCATCTTCCCGGCTGCCGCAGAAAAGCAGATGCGTATGACAATCGATATAACCGGGCAGAACGATTTGCCCGGAACAATCGATTCGCTCCAGCTTTGGTTGTTGATCCAGATGGTAGGTTTGTTCAAGAGCTGCTGCCGTGTTAATATCAATAATTTGATGATCATGGATCAAAATGGAATGGCCGGCAAGCGATTTTCGTCCGTAAATCTTTAAAGGGTTTTGTAACAAGAGCATAACAGGCTCTGTGTATATAATTAAAAGTGATTGATTTTAATATCCTTTTCGCGCGCGATTTCTTCAGCCTCTGAATAACCTGCATCGCAATGGCGGGCAATACCCAGGCCCGGATCAACCGTTAAAACGCGCTGCAGACGATCATCGCGATCCGCCGTACCATCTGCGACGACAACCATGCCGGCATGTAAAGAATAACCGATTCCCACGCCACCGCCGTGGTGAAAACTCACCCAGCTGGCGCCATTGACGGCATTGAGAGCAAAATTGAGTAAAGGCCAATCGGCAATGGCGTCGCTGCCGTCGAGCATATTTTCGGTTTCTCGATTGGGAGATGCAACAGAGCCACAATCGAGATGATCGCGCCCAACAACCAGCGGAGCCTTAACAATACCTTTGCGAACCATATCATTCATGCGCAACGCAAACTCGGCGCGTTCGCCATATCCCAGCCAGCAGACGCGTGACGGCAGTCCGAGTTGGGGTATTTTTTCAGCGGCCAGGCGAATCCAGCGAACCAGACTCTCGTTATTCGGAAACATCTCCAGCACCAGCTTATCGAGTTCCGAGATATCCTTCTGATCACCCGACAGGGCGGCCCATCGAAACGGTCCCCTGCCCTGACAGAACAACGGTCGGACATATGCGGGCACAAATCCTGGATATTTGAATTTGCCCGCTTTATCCCGAATCTCCACGCCGGCGTGTTCCGCCTGGGCGCGCAGGTTGTTGCCATAATCAAAAACCACAGCTCCCTGTTTTTGCATCTCCAGGATGGCCCGGGCATGTTCTGCAATGGTTTCCAGCGCCCGTTTTCGATATTCCTTTGGATTTTCGCCTTTCAACCACTCCAATTGCTTCAGATCGCCGGCAGGTACATAATCCAGCAAATTATGGGCACTGGTTTGATCCGTAACGATATCCGGAATAACCCCTTTTTTAACCAGCTCGGGATGTACAACACCGGCATTTCCCACCAATCCAACGGAGAGAGGCACCTTGTCCATTACAGCCTTTTCAACCCACAACAGCGCCTCATCAAGATCATGCGTCATTTTATCACAATATCCCTCTTTCACCTTTTTCTCGATGCGTTCCGCTCTCACTTCCACATCCAGAATGACAGCTTCGTTCATGGTCGCCGCCAGAGGTTGAGCACCGGACATACCGCCCATCCCCGCGGTAAGAATGAATTTCCCCTTTAGCGAGTCCGCCTTAAAACTCTGTCGGCCTGCAGCGGCAAAGGATTCGTAGGTTCCCTGTATGATACCCTGAGTAGCGATATAAATCCAGCTTCCCGCCGTCATTTGACCATACATGATCAATCCCATTTCATCATAACGATCAAAGTTTTCCTGTGTTGCCCACTGAGGGACGATATTGGAGTTGGCAATGATAACGCGCGGTGCCTGAGGATGGGTCGGAGCGATATAAACCGGTTTGCCGGACTGAACGCATAAGGTGTGCTGATCATCCATATTTTTCAGAATATCGATGATTTGCTGATAGGCTTTCCAGTTTCTCGCTGCACGACCGCTGCCGCCGTAAACGATCAACTGATCCGGATCCAGTGCAACCCCGGGATCAAGGTTATTTTGCAACATGCGAATAGCTGCTTCCGTATCCCAATTCCTGCCCTGCAAAATAGTTCCATGCCTCGCCTTGATGGGCATCTCGGGCTTGAATTCATCGAACATAGGTCTGGACATTGGTTACTCCTCAAACAAAGCGTCTGAATTTAACATCTCTTTTGCTTTGATGATCTGTTGTCTGACAGAAGCGGGACCGGTTCCGCCCGGAATATTCCGCTTTGCCAAAGATTTTTGCGGATCAAAAAGAGCGTATACCCGGTCGTCAAATTGCTCTGCAAACCCCTGCCAGGTGTTCAGGGGGATATCCTGCATGAGTGTATTATGTTCTTCCGACCAGGTTACAATTTTACCGACAATTTCATGAGCGCGGCGAAATGCAATACCTTTTTTTACCAGATAATCGGCGACATCCGTTGCATACAAAGCCGGATCTATCGCAGCCTTCATTTGCTTCGGATAAACCTGCAAAGTATTGATGACGCCGTTCATAATTCGGACGCTTAACCTGGTTTGCCATAAAGTGTCGAAAAGGGGCTCCTTGTCTTCCTGCAAATCGCGCACGTATGCGGTCGGAATCCCTTTCATTAAATTCATCAATGCATTCAGGTTACCGATCATGCGCGCTGTTTTTCCGCGAATCAACTCCAGAGAATCGGGATTGCGTTTTTGCGGCATCATACTGCTACCGGTAGAATATTCCTGAGCAATATCGATAAATCTGTACGGCTCTGAAGACCAGATGATAAAATCTTCAGCAATGCGACTCGTGTGCAACATGACCTGTACGCAGATAAAGATGCATTCCGTAATGAAATCACGGTCTGAGGTAGCATCAATCGAGTTATGGCTGAAGGTTTTAAATCCCAGCTCCTCAGCCAGCATTTTTCGGTCAATATCAAACGCAGAACCGGCCAATGCACCTGATCCCAGCGGCATATCGTCACAGCGCTCCCTGAACTCATAAAGTCGTCTCTTGTCTCTCTGCATCTGAAAACAAAAGGCGAGAAGATAATGCGCAAACGAAATCGGTTGTGCCTGTCGAAGGTGGGTATAACCCGGCATGACCGTATCGACATGTTTTTCAGCCAGTTCGACAATACACTCCTGCATGCTCTGCAAACCGAGAACAATAAAAGAACTCTCTTTTTTAAGAAAAAGTCTGACATCCGTTGCGACCTGGTCGTTTCTGCTTTTACCACAATGAATGCGGGAACCAAGCTCGCCAACCCGTTCTGTCAGCCAGCGCTCGACGGCCGAATGGATGTCCTCATCGCCGGACTGAAACTTGAGGTTTCCCTCGGAATAATCAATCAATATTCGATCCAGAGCTTGAAGGACCGTTTGCAATTCCTCATCGGAATAAATCTTTATGCGCGCCAGCGCCTTTGCCCAGGCTTTATTGACAAGAATATCCGCTTCCAGTAATTTGTTGTCAAAGGCGATCGAGCTGCTGAATGCCTCCATCATCGAGGAGGTTTTCTTGTCGAATCTTCCACTCCAGGTTTTGCTCGCAGACATTTAATATATCCTCACTTGAGCTTTGGCGTCGTTGATGCAGTAAATTTTTAAACCTTGTTTCACCAGCACGCCACAACAGAGACATTTCGGTTCTGACCAACCATTGCTAGCCGAGTTAATCACGTTTAAATTTGCTGTAATCGGGTTCAGAGTAAGAAACCTTTTTACCCCATTCCATTTCCACCAGGGACCTCACCTTGAGGGGTAAACCATAGAGATTGATAAATCCCTTTGCATCTTTTTGATCGTAAACATCCTCTTCCCCAAAGGTAGCCAGTTCTTCCCGGTAAAGCGAATAGGGTGAGCGCCGGCCCACGACCAAACAATTGCCCTTGTAGAGCTTGAGCTTGACCGAGCCGCTGACGTCCTGCTGTGTATTTTCCACAAAAGCATCCAGTGCATAGCGAAGCGGTGTAAACCACTGACCATTATAAACGAGTTCGGCATATTTAGGTGCGAGCATCTCCTTGAAATGGAGCGTATCGCGATCCAGCACCAGGCTTTCCAGATCCGAATGTGCCATATTGAGAACGGTTCCGGCCGGTGTTTCATAAACGCCGCGGGATTTCATACCAACCAGCCGATTCTCAACAATATCGATGCGTCCCACACCATGCTTGCCGGCAATTTTATTCAATGTATTCAGCAACGGCACGGCTTCCATACGCTCACCATTGATCCCCACCGGTATACCCTTTTCAAATTCGACATCGACGATTTCCGGTTTGGAAGGTGCTTCTTCCGGATCCGTTGTCAGAGCGAAAAGCCCTTGTTTGGGTTCATTCCAGGGATCTTCCAGATCGCCGCCTTCGTGACTGATATGCCAAATATTTCGGTCATTGCTGTAAATTTTTTCCCGCGTGGCTGTAATAGGGATTTTCTTGGATTCTGCATAAGCGATAGCATCTTCGCGTGAGCGGATATCCCACTCACGCCAGGGAGCAATCACCTCGAGTTTGGGATTCATGGCCTTGTAGGTCAGTTCAAAGCGTACCTGATCATTGCCCTTACCGGTACAGCCATGGGCAACGGCATCAGCACCTTCCGCCTCTGCAATTTCGACCTGGCGTTTGGCAATAATAGGTCTGGCAAAGGAGGTGCCGAGGAGATATCGTGCTTCATAAACAGCGCCGGCTCTCAAAGTCGGCCAGATATAATGTTCCACAAAGGGTTTACGCAAATCTTCGATATAACACTTGCTGGCACCTGTCTTGATCGCTTTTTCTTCCAGACCATCCAATTCCTCGCCCTGACCAACATCTGCGGCAAAGGCAATCACTTCACAATGGTAATTTTCCTTCAACCAGGGGATAATGACTGATGTATCCAGCCCACCTGAATACGCCAGCACCACCTTGCTTACGTTATTCATCTCGTATCCTTTTTGATTTTTATACAGTTATGTGATTTCCAGATTTTGGGTATACCATTCGATTGAATAAATTACACATCAGGAGGGTTATATTCAAGGGAAAATAAAAAAAGCGCGACCGGCAAAGGATCGCGCTTTTTCAGAGGGTCAATTGCAGATTCAACACAAAGGCCAACACCACTTCCCAAAACCTGCAACTGCTTTATTGATATACAAAGTTCATGCCAAATTATTTTACCCGTACAAAGCCGAACTGACGACAAGTATATATATAAAAATCAATTAGTTATTGATTTGTCACAATAATATGCCACTTATGAGAATTAATGACGTTTTTGTAATTGAATGGCAAATTTGTAAGTTAAAATCGTATTCGTATCACAATGAGACGTTTGGAAATGAACCGATAAAAGAAATTCAAGCCGCAAAACTTCTTTATATTCATCAGAAAATTTTGTATATTTACTCTTTAAAATAAACAAGAGTGAGGATATTATGAAAAATCTCGACACCTACCCGATTGAGGAATTGTCTATCAATACGATTCGCGCGCTCGCGATGGATGCCGTTGAAAAAGCCAATTCCGGGCACCCCGGTACCCCAATGGCCCTGGCGCCGGTGGCTTATCTGTTGTATAAAAAAATATTAAAACACAATCCCAAAAATCCAACCTGGCCTGACCGCGATCGCTTTATCTTATCCGCAGGGCACGCTTCAATGCTTTTGTATTCTGTTCTGCATCTCTGCGGATATGATATTTCGCTCGAGGATCTGAAATCATTTCGCCAATGGGGCAGCAAAACACCAGGCCATCCGGAGATGGATCATGCCCTCGGTATCGAGACAACGACCGGCCCGCTGGGACAGGGATTTATGAATGCCGTGGGTATGGCGATAGCAGAAGCGCATATGGGTTCAATATACAATAAATCAAACCATAAAATTGTCGATCATCATGTCTATACCATCTGCAGCGATGGTGATCTTATGGAGGGCGCATCACACGAGGCAGCCGCAATTGCCGGTCATCTGGGTCTGAATAAAATGATCGCTATTTATGACGACAACCATATTACCATCGAAGGCAAAACCGAACTCGCCTATTCCGATGATGTGCGCAAACGCTTTGAGGGGTATCACTGGCATGTTCAGGATCTGGGCGACGCCGGCAACGATATCGAGGCCATTGAAAAAGCCCTAAAGGCCGCTCAGGATGAGCGGGACAGACCTTCACTCATCATCCTGCGGACGCATATCGCCTATGGTGCTCCGAATCTGCAGGATTCCCCATCGGCTCATGGCGCCCCGCTGGGCGAAGAAGAAATAAAAGCGGTTAAAAAAGCCTTTGACCTGCCACAGGATAAAACGTTTTTTATTCATCCCCGCGTCTATGAACACATGCAAAGCGTAACTGAAAATGGGGAGAAAGCGGTAAAAACATGGAAAGAAGAATTCAAGCAATACCAAAGCGAACATCCCAAAGAGGCAGCACAGTTTAATGCCGCTTTGAAACTGCAATTACCGGATGACTGGCAAAAAAGCATCCCTTCTTTTCAAACCGGCGACGGCCCGATGGCAACTCGCAACGCTGGCGGTACGACCCTTAATGCTATTGCTGAGGCCGTACCCTTTCTGATGGGCGGTAGTGCCGACCTTAATCCGTCGACAAAAACATTTATTAAAAACAGCGACTATTTTGCCAAAAACGCTTATCGATACCGTAATATTGCCTATGGTGTAAGAGAACTGGGTATGTGTGGTATTTCGAATGGCATCGCTCTGCACGGTGGCTTGCTGCCATTCGCCAGCACATTTTTTATTTTCTCAGACTATGCCAGGCCGGCAATGCGTTTAGCGGCACTGATGAAATTGCCGGTTATATATATTATGACCCATGACTCTATCGGCGTCGGCGAAGATGGGCCCACCCACCAACCCGTGGAACACCTGCCGGCCTTTCGCGCAATGCCGAATATGACGGTTATTCGTCCGGCCGATGCCAATGAAACCGCAGAAGCCTGGCGGGCTGCAATGCGCAACATAGCCGGACCAACCATTCTGGTATTGACGCGGCAAAAACTGCCTGTTATCGACAGAAACAAATACGCTGACAGCAAAAACCTCTCCAAAGGGGCATATGTCCTGGCTGCAGAAAAAGGCAACAAACCACAGCTGATTTTGATCGGTTCAGGATCAGAAATAGAACTGTGTATGCAAGCCCGTGAAGAACTGCAGAAACAGAATGTTGATGCACGTGTCGTCAGCATGCCGAGCTGGGAACTGTTTCGCAAACAAACGGATGAATATAGAGAAAGCATCTTGCCTTTAGATTGTAAAGCCCGCATCGCAGTAGAAGCACATACTCATCTTGGGTGGCATGAATGGGTAGGGGAAAAAGGCATTATTTTATCGGTTAATACCTTTGGGGCCAGCGCGCCCTATCAAACAACATTCGAACAGTATGGCTTTACAGCTAAAAATATCGTGGATAAAGCAATAACGTTGGTCAAGTCATGAAAAAAATATTGCTGGTAAGACATGGAGTGGCGGAACCGAAAAACAAACAAAAAAAAGACATAAACCGCAGCCTGACATTTGAGGGCAAAATTTATATCGGTAAAATCGCATCGCTCCTGATTGATAAATCTCTCAGGCCGGCTCTCATCCTGACGAGTCCGGCTCTGAGATGCAAAGAGACTACAGAAATATTGTGTAAAGTCTTTGGCCCGGAAACAGGCATACAGGAACATCGTCAAATCTATGATGGAAAGGAAAAAGAGCTTCTCGCCATACTAAGAGAGCTCCCTGAATCTGCTGATTGTGTTATGATGGTTGGCCACAATCCTGCGCTGAGCGAGCTCGCAATGAGTCTTGATATAAAAGTTAAAAAAACGATGCCAAAGGGCAGCGTTCTTTTCTTTGATATCGATATAGAAAAATGGGAAAACATTAAGGAGAAAAACGCTTCTCTCAAATACTATGTTTACCCTGCCAGAAAAAAATCTCAAAAATATGAAAAATTGCTAAAATCCGTTGAAGGCGTACTTTTTGAACACCTTTCCGGCAATCTGGATATCAAAGATGAAAAAGAAATCAAGGCCCTGAAAAAACCGATCAAAAAATACAGCCGCAAACTTTTGCAAAATCTGACAAAGTATCTCCAGGTTCTATTTTTCCTCATTGATTAGACCCGAGCGGCGAGCCACTTTTTCAACTCCACCGGTGTCCGCTAAAAATCCGCATTCACAGCGTACCCATGTGAACATTGATTACCTCTTCAGGGCTCTATTTTTAGCGGGTAATCCATATAGTTAAATGATAGACAACGATCTGATCCCTGAATGGCACCGGTGTCCCAAAATATTCTGAAAAATGTGGCATAAAAGAAACAAACCACTCCTGAATACATAAATATAAGTCATTATTTTTCAATAGTTTTATTATAAAATATACTTTGGCATAATAGTTGAAAGGTTTAATGAAAAATCAAGTATGGTTATACAAATCAGAGAGGAGTTCTAGGATGAGAAAAGTTATTCCTGTTGTTTTATTCATAGCGGTATTATTTTTGTCGACTCAAACCACCATTATCGGGCAGGAAAAAAAGCTCGATTTCACTGCAGCTGAAGCGGAAAGCATGATGTTTCTGTTCAACCAAACTCAGATAAAGGGAAGCGATGTTGAAGTACTGGCACCATTAGCGAAAAAGCTCAAGGCAGCCCTGGAAAAAGCCCAGGCAGCCGAAGACAAATCAGAAATCATTCCGCTCGAGCTAAGCTTGCAGGAATTGCAGATTTGTTTGAACGTCATCAATAATGCCACGTTTGAAGCAAGATTTGCAGAACTTGTATTGAGTATGAAAAATAAAATTAAAGCACATCTGCCACCCCAGATGATGCAGGCACCAGCACAGCCTACGGTTAATGAGTAAAGCCCAGACAAAAGAGGTAAAAACATGAACAAATCATTTCTGCCATTCATAGTGATCATTTTCCTGGCATTTTTGAGCAACAACAGCTTTGGCACTGAACTCAAATTTGATCCGGTCGAAACCGAAAGTATGTTATATCTGTTCAACCAAACAAAAATCAAGGGCTCTGAAGTTGAGATGTTTGCCCCTCTGCAGGCAAAATTGATAGGCGCACTCGATAAAGCTCGCAACCTGCCGCAAGACTCGACTACCGTCTCTATAGAATTGTCAACACAGGAGCTCGATATCTGTTTACAAATTCTCAACAATGCCAATGTCGAAGCGAAATATCTCGACCTTATACTGAATATGAAAAACAAAATTAAAGATCAATTGTAAAACCCTTTTCCCCATCCAAATTCATCATTAACCCTTCAACTCCAAAAAAGGCGGTTTTCACCGCCTTTTTTTTATCTCTCTGCTTTCTTTCTTGCGAACCCGGCTTTGAAGAAAGGTCGGGATAATGTTGTATTTGACGAGCATTTTTCTATATTATAGATTCACAAACATACACAACCGGAGTCGGAAATGATTAAGAAAACGTCTTTATTGCCCTCTTTGATTTTATTTTCAGTGTTTGCCGGTATCGCTGCCGGAGGCGTATTGGGTGAAAGGGCGACCATGTTCGCACCGTTGGGAACCCTGTTTTTGCAACTCATAAAAATGCTGGTCATTCCCCTGGTAGCATTTTCCATCATAACCGGTGCTGCCTCTGTCGGCAATGCCAAATCTGCGGGCAAGCTGGGACTTTATACATTTTCTTTTTATATCTGTACCACCGCTCTGGCGGTAACGATCGGGCTGATTTTCGGCAATCTTTTTCAACCCGGCATCGGGCTGGATATGGGAAAAATTACTGCCCTGTTGTCTACGGATTTTGCCGAAAAAGGGACAACAGCAGGATTCTGGGAAATGGTGCTCCATATTGTGCCGGAAAATCCCATAGAGGCATTGGCCAGGGGCGATATTTTACAAATTTTATTTTTCAGTCTTTTTCTCGGGTTCGCCATCGCCTCGCTGGGGAAAGACAAAAAAGATCAGGTGCTTTCCATTTTTCATAGCATCACAGAAGCGTTGATTTGGATGATCGGCAAGGTCATGTGGACTGCTCCCCTCGGTGTGTTCGGCTTGATGGCGGATGCTGTCGGCAGTTTTGGATTTGAAATCCTCGCTCTTGTGCTCAAACTCTTTTTGGTCTATACCGCAGCATTGCTGATACAGACTTTTTTGATTTATCCGGCTGCGGTACAATGGTTGTCCACAACTTCCTTCTGGACCTATATCAAAAAAATATCCCAGGTACAGCTGGTCGCTCTTTCGACATCATCTTCCATGGCGACGTTGCCGGTCACCCTTAAAGTTTGTGAAGAGGAATTGTCCGTGTCGAACGAAACCGCATCCTTTGTCTTGCCGCTGGGAGCAACGATTAATATGGACGGCAACGCCATCTATTATTCATTGGCCGCCATGTTTTTTGCCCAGATGTTTGGTATTCAGATCGGTTTTCAGGAGTATGTCGCTATTCTGTTGACCGCGACCATAGGCTCCATCGGACAGGCGGGAGTGCCCGGTCCTTCCCTGTTGGTCGTCGCGGTGTTACTTGCCGCTAACATTCCGGTCGTGGGTATCCCCCTGCTTTTTGGAGTCGATCGTTTATTCGATATGCTGCGCACCGCCGTAAACGTCAGCGGCGACAGCGCCTGTGCGATCGTCGTGGATAACGCCCTCAATCTTGAGAGAAAAAAAGGGTGACAAAAGGGGTCGGACCAAATTATCTGCATAAAAAACAGCATAATAAGACCTAAAAATGCTTGAAAATCAGTCTTGGAACGCATATATTCTGCTAAAAGCATAACTCTAAAAAGAGTTTGCTATGCCGCGTGCAAATCGACATTTTTTACCGGGTTATACCTGGCGAAAATACATTTTTATGGGATATTTGAGATCAAGCCTTGGACCCCCTTTTTAGGGCAAAAGATGCGTTCCAAGGCCATTTTTAGACCAAAAACAACCCCTAAGATAAAAATAAACAAAAACTTGATTTGGTCCGACCCCTTTGTTCTTTGTTCTATTTGCAAAAAAACATCTTGACCATTTTGCGATACTCTGTCGATTTGAAAATAAGGAAATATACATTGGCCGAAACCGGACTGCCGCTGTCATCCAGGCCATTCCACTCTAAAACATAATGACCGGGTGATTTCTCCTCGTTCACCAACGTGGCAATTTTTTGACCCAACACATTATAAACGCTGATATTCACATGGCCGCTTTTGGGAACCTTGTACTCTATTCGCGTTATGGGATTAAACGGATTGGGATAATTGGGCAAGAGTTCAAAATGTTCAGGAATCGCGTCCTTTGTCTCTACTGCAGCTGAATATTTTATCTCCACCACCAACGGTTGAGACTGAACGATCAGGTTGGTATCGATTTGACAACGGGCCAGAACTCTGACTTGATAACGACCCGATTCCTGCCATTGATGCGCCGCTAAAGTGTCCGCCGACCAGCTGCTCATCCGACCATCCCCCCAATCGAACCGATATTGCACCGGATGGCCGTAGCTCGAGAAAACCCGGTTTGAATGATATGTATAACCTTTATCGACAAGAAGATCCGTCTGACCCTGTGGCATCATTAAAGCAGAGAGCGTTTCAGCAGGATGAAAAGCGACTGCCAGATATCCCAGTTCATTGATTCGAAATCTTGTGATCTCTTGTGTTTTCTCAACGGGTGAGACTACTTGCAAACTCTGTTGATGAGCAGAAAGAAAGAGCAAAACAATATCGCGAATATTTTTTTCTTTCCGCATCGAGCTATCCATGTTGACATCAATGGTCAAATCAAAATCAAATTGATAACCAAAGGGATCCAGATAATAAACCGATCCCAGAGCCTCTAAAGAATCAGGTACAAAATCCTCGCAAGACACCCTGCCGATATAGAGCTGTAAGCTGTCCACAGCCGGAATATTGGTACTGAACATCTCAAGCAAGCTATCCGGAGATACTCTGTTACCGGTGTACAACATATCCGGAAAAAGCGAATCCACTTTACAATTACCGCACCGGAAGGAGATAAGCGTATCGAGCTTATCCGGAACAATGTCCTGGTTTGCTGCAAGAATGCGCACGGTTATGCTATCGGCAGAGGAGAGTCCTTTGGCCTGAATAACGATGTCACATGTTTTGTCTGCACAGAAAATATCGGTTATTGTCGAGTCTAGAGCGATGCCCCCGTCAATATACGGTACCTCATTGATATAACAACACAGAGAATCGTGTTCGATGCCGGTTTCAGGCTCGCGTACCTGAAACCGAATGACCGGGTTTTGGGGCACGTGTAAGGCACCGGCAGCGGGATAGATATAGTCCAGGGTTGGGGCGCTGGTAATCTCCCGAACAAAATACGCTCTGAGCCAAACGTTTTGATTCATTACCAGTTGTTGTCGCGTTGCTAAAGAATCGGCCAGTCCCTTCCAGTGGCTGAAAAGGTAATCTTCGCCGGCCTTTGCTTCCACCCAAACGGTATCACCATACTGATAAACAGATTTAACCGGATCTATCAATATCGACCCTGCTGCAAGCGGCAAAGCACTGACGCTTAGCCTGAAGGTGTCCGGTTCAAAATGTGCGATAACGGTTTTATGGCTATCCATTCGTACCGATGTGATGATACTGTCCGGATTCGTAACCGGCCCGTCCCAGTTGAGAAAATGGTATCCATTTGCCGTCTGAGCAATGATCTCAATAACTGCATTTCGTTCAAACAGATGAGTGCCCTCTGCCGGTTTCGTTGTACCCCCTTCCCGGGGTTGTGATGAAATCGAAAGCGTAAATCCCGGACGCGTCCCCGGAGAGCCTCCGACCGTCTGACTGGCTTTCCAGCTTTCTGCCTGATTGTTGTCGCTGTACAAATCGGAAAGATCCAGAGAATATCCCTCACCATCT
Organism: Candidatus Zhuqueibacterota bacterium; assembly: GCA_014728085.1. Classification (GTDB taxonomy): domain Bacteria; phylum Zhuqueibacterota; class Zhuqueibacteria; order Residuimicrobiales; family Oceaniaggregativiventaceae; genus Oceaniaggregativivens_A. The sequence goes on along the minus strand of WJMF01000172.1, from coordinate 18,128 downwards.
GCAGCCGCAGGCCAGGGAGATTCATCCGTATAAGCAACACTATCGATCAATATTTGATTGGCATTGAATAGTCTGATTTGATCATTGCCATTACTGAGGCCAAAATTGAAATTGCCGATGACATTATCAATGCCGTATCGCAGTTTGACGGCTGTCGTATCCGTGCAAAGTACCAGGCACTCTCCCGCCGACAAATTGACTGATTCCGGGAAACGATAAAAATGCGAATCAGAATCATCCCGAAAGACCCAAAACCCCAGATTTTGAACAGTCGTTCCGCGGTTACAAATCTCAACCCATTCGGTATCGACACTCATACTATGATACATGATTTCAGAGACGACAATATCACTTTGTCCGCTGGTATCATTCTCCACCTTAAACAGTGCCGGACCATCAGGCGCGGTGTTGGGATAAAGCGTACGTTGTCCGGCATCATCGACTACAGAAACATAATATTCAACCACGGTATGATTTTCCAGGGGAGGAAAACTCGCTCCATAAATACTGTCGAGCGGAGCAAAATCACCATGCATACCATCATCGTGCATTGTGAGTTGATTCGGCCCCAAACCGGCATTAAAATGCAGGGTCAACCGGTTAATGGCACGATCATCTTCGGCTTTGGCATTAACCCGTATGGTCGAACTGCTGGTCGGGCTTTCAGGATCGCGTTCCAGATAATGAATAACCGGCGGCAAATCGAGTACTGCCGGTGAATTGGCCTGCCCCGGAGATCCGTCGATCTTGCCGGCGGTCCAATTACCCGCCTGACTATTGTCCAGATAGGAATCTTTCAGAGCCAGCGAGGGCCCGGCCCCATCTGCCTCTGTTGGCCAGGGGGAATCATCATCATAGTCAACGCTGTCAATACAATTACCATTCCCATCCTCGAATCTCAGCAATTCGCCTCCGTTGGACAGGTTGCCGTCGCTCCATTGAAAAACCTGATAGCCCTGGCCGTTGTAATAGGAACTGTCCTTGGCGAGTACAATGTATTCATCAGCGTCAATCACAGCGTCTGAAGGAAATACAAAATCAATACCGCTGGTAAAGGCAGTTCCTTTCAGGTCCACCGGCTCTGTTCCTCCGTTATATATTTCTATAAACTCATAAGAGTTATTATTTTCCCCCGGACGCGCCGGATGGTAGTGTATTTCATTAATGACGAGTTGCAGTTCAGTGGAATAGGGTTCAAAAACGGCGGTAATTCGCGTATCTTCCCGAATGGTAATGGCAATGGAATCATTTTGTATCGATTCCGTCCCCTGCCAATGGCTAAAGCTGTAGCCATAATTGGGCACAGCTTTAAGCTGGATGGGAACATTCTTATAATAGACGCCGCGGAAACTATCCACCGGCACCGGCAATCCATGAATATATATTTTACCGGCAGAACGATCCGAATAGAGCACCTCCAGCTCGCATGTTCCTTTAAGATCAAACAGATTCGCAATGTCACCGCGTGCAAAAGCCGGCCGCTGACGCGCAAATTCACGCATATCTTCTACTTTTTCTTCCCAGCGCTGTACGGAACCGATCGCTTTCCATTTTTGAAGATGCCCTGGAATCTCCGCCTCAATATTGCTTTTTAAGCTATCGATGTGTCGCAGCGTCAATTCCGGGGTCAGACTGATATTGATATGGCTGGCATAACGGCCGATGAAATCATTTCGAAAGGATTGGCTATCGCATAACCACTTGAAAACGGGATCGCTGTAAAACATATCTTCCAGCGTATTGCGGTCCCATACCTTGTAACCGCGATCGAGGTCGTAGAAAATCCACTGAAAACGCCCTTGCGGCGTTTGGGGCCGCCAAAGCTTGCGGTTATGGCGCCAGGCTGCATTGGCGCTGTACATTTCTGCAATACAATAGTCGATATAATTATCCAAATTCAACAATTGGCGCAAGGCGTCATAATTTGATACCACACTTCCATCGCGACGCTGGATAAACTGTATCAGTTCATTATATTTTTCTGCATCTCCGGCAAGCACTTGGATAGAATTAACGCCCTTGAGTAAATTATTGAATACAATATCGAGTTGATCGGCATCGACATCGTGATGGCTGGCCAAATAATATTCATTGTATTTTTCGCGTATATTATGAATGCCCCAAAACTCTCCATTCAGAAACATAATACAGGGGCGGTAGGCCTGAGTATCAATACTAAAATTTTTACTTACAAGCGTATGGATCATGGCATCGCGAAACATGGTCAATTCCCAATCATCGCTCGAACTGCGGAGAAGAAAGGATTCAAACTCATCGAGTTCGAGGTTTGGAAAGAGCCGGTGGTTCAATTTTCCGGAACCATATTTTCCTCGCATAAAAATCGAAAGGGATTTTTGCGGCAGGTACATGGCAGTCCTGCCGAACAACCGCATCCCGGCATCGACATCAAATTCCAGGCCGCCGTTGATATTGAAAAATTGTAAATGTACCAGGCGTTCCCAATCCTTGCGCGCTTCCAGATCCTCGTTGACATAGATGCCTAATTTGTCGTCGAACAAGAAACGCGGATCTGTAGCAAGCGACATAACCGGTATGCCATAATCCTGACCAATGATATAGGTATGAGTCACCACCGGGCTGGCCAAAAATCCATCTTTACAGGCCCGGGCTCTGATGACCTTGCTGTCGTCAACGGTTATGGGGCCGGTATAAATGGAAGAAGACCTGGTCGGAACAGAACCATCATCGCTGTAATACAGAGTTGTAGAATCGGTAAGGGCTTCAATTTCAATGATCTGGCCCGAGGCGTAAAAACCAGCTGCAAGCGAAAACCGCGGTGGATCTGTTTGTTGCAGCGCTCCCGGGAAAGTGTTCTCCTTTCTCGGTGTCGGCTCATCAAAGAAAACCCATTTTTCGCCGGTATTGGGGTAGCGGCCATAGGTAAAATCGGGAATTTGCTGTGGATAACTCACCGAATCAATCAAGACACCGGTCGGGCTAAAAAATCCAATCTCCTCGCTTTCACCCAGGCTGAAATTGGTATGGTACCCGGTATAGATATAATCCTCTCCATCCGCCCAGAACAATAGCGTGCTTTTTGGTTGAATAAAAGTATAAGGCGGTATTTTATATTTAAAGGAATCGGACAAATTATCGGTGAGAAAATGGTTGCCGATATTTACAGCAACATTACCCTCATTATACAACTCGATCCAGTCAGAATACTCGAAAAAATCGATAGATCGAATCGTGGATGCATTCAGAGCTTGAAATTCATTGATGCAAAGCTTTGGCGTTTGTGAACTCGCCCCCATGACCAACATTATCAAAAAGAGAATAATCAGATTCTTTTGCATTACCGTGCCTTTGTCTGTTTTGATTACCGCTGTTTTGGCGAAAAAGCTCCATCCGTTTAATGTAAGATAGACATTTTTATCGATTTGGCAAAGGTCCCGGCCCTGAATCTGGCAATATAAATACCGCCCGATACCGATTCGCCCCGTTCATTCCTGCCGTCCCAATTCACGCGATGAAGACCGGGGGGTTGCATCTGATTTAACAGTGTCCGTACGCACTGGCCGCTAATGTTGTATATAGCAATTCTAACCGATACAGCGCGGGGTAACTGATACTGTATCGATGTCCGGGGATTAAAGGGATTGGGAAAATTGGGAAAAATATCAAATGATTGCGGCGTGGATAACTCACTCTTATCCATAGAGGCTGGAAAGGAAACCTGCACGTTCAGAGTATCGGAGGATGATAAATATTCACCCTCGTACAATCGCGCCTGCACGACAACCGGATAGACTCCCGGTTCCGTATAAGCATGAGATGCTGTACTGTCTTCAGACCAGGGAGACGTGGTACCGTCACCCCAGACAAATCTCCATGACAGGGGTCGATCGATTCCCTGAACCGCAGGTGCAGACCAGGTGGCCATTTGATCCGGTACCAGCTTTTCTTCACCCATAGGGGATGGTATGGCTTGAATCAAAACAGACAGGGGTGGTGTGCGGATGACCCTGACGGTATCATCTCTCAGACGCGCAAGGGCAGCAATTTGATATTCACCGATGCGCTCCCAGGCATGGGTAATTTCTTCGTTTGACGACCAGGAACTGACAGACCCATCCCCCCATAAAAACCGGTACTCGTAATTTTGATCCGTTGGCGCTGTCATCGTTTGAACCGAGAATGTACCCGGGAATCCTCTGAAAAACGCTTCCTGCTCTGCTGCAAGTACAATGGATTGCACCCTTACTGTAATCGAATCGGAAAAAGCAATCCGGGTTGTATCCTCTGTATCCCTGGCCATGTAAAAGAGGTTGTAGACGCCGGCGTTCTCCCAGCGATGCACGGCCTGAAGAGTTTCCGTCCAATTCATCGCCGTAGAATCACCCCAGCAGAACATATATTCCAGCTTGTGAAGCGGTGCCTGATGATGGGGGTGGATACGATATAGATAATCATGCCGGATCATTGCACTCGAGCTTCCCGCCGGGGCCGGAAGGATTGTCACCTTAACATGCAACGAGTCAGTACTATTCACTGTCCTGGTCGTGTCGGAAACACGCCTTGCCCGGGCAATCACTATATAGTCACCGGTTTCAGACCAACTGTTCAATGCTTTTCGTTCGGGCTTCCACGCCGACAGTCGTCCATCTCCCCAGTCGAATTGGAACTCCAGATTTTCCGATTCCCGTGGTGTCAGGGAAAGGTTGAAGGTATAAGGCATGTTTTGCAGCAATACATTTGCTCCTTCGGGAGCATCAAGTTTGGCCGTTGTGGTAACCAGTGTCGGGGAGGCGACATTTTTGGTGGTATCAGCGCTGCTGCGGGCGAATGCACGAACATTGTGCTGTCCGGCTTGCTGAAAAACATGTAATGCTGTAGTGTCCGGGCTCCAGGGACTAAAACTGCCATCTCCCCATTCAAATCGGTACTCGATTGCCTGATCATAACTCGACCGCGTTGAGCCAACTGTATACGAGTATAAGAGTCCGGCAAGAGGATGCGAAGGTCCATTCGGTTTCAACAGGGGTGTCAGCACCTCGGCCGGCCTCACGGCAAGGGTCAGATAACCGCATTCGGGAATGTGAACAGGTACAAAATTTTCAATTCGATCCTGTATGGTGAGGCCTTGCCAGTAACCGTTAGCCGGTGAATAGAAAAGCGCGAACAGGTTTCTCGACGGATCTTCAGCAATGGCATCAAAATCCTCCCAACGAAATGGAATATGCACGGTTGCCGGCACATCAAACGACAGACCTCCGGGACTGATATAAAATGTCTCCCCGAGTTGCACGATTGAATCCGGCAAAGCCGGAATTTTATCGGTAATATTGATATCGATAAAAATGCTATCCTGCAGAGCCCCGGGCGGCACCACCATTCTAATCTTGGTATTCCAATCCTTTAATTCGGCTCCACTTTTTCCGACCCGCCTGCCGACTCTCGGGTAGATCCGGTTTTTTCCGGTCTGAAACGTAAACAGTGTGTCGACATGATTCTGCTGCTGCGACAAATCAGATGCTTCGATTCGAACGGCTATTTTTTCCTGCTTTGCGAAATCAAACTTTTTGCGGTACATAAAAGAGTATGCCGAATCAATCTTATCAACAACAAGGTCTCCGCTGATCAGGGTTTTGCCATTGGCGTAAATCAGGACATCGTTCAGGTAGAATTTGATCGAATTGTAATCAACGCCGGAAATCAGATCTTCGACGGTAAAATAGAGGCGACAATTGGTCGGCAGATAAACGCCATTATCATTCGGGAAACAGTTTTTGAGTGTCGGCTCCGAGACATCGACTCGGTAAAAATGGGCGACCAGGGATTTGGGTCTATCCATAACCACGGTAATGCTGGAATCCGTTCCTGTATGACTTGCGGACCAATGATCGAAGAAATATCCATTCCGGCCTATAGCCTGTACAGTAACGCTTTCACCTGTGATATAATTCTCTTTTTCCGGAGACAGAAGGAAAATCCCGGCTCCCTCCGGTTCCGAGCGACACTGTAATTCCCAAGTGATCAACTCGAATTCAGCTGTGATTATTCTGTCCCTATTCATGATGACCGTGGTTTGAGGTGAGTCTGTGGTTACGATATCGCCACTCCAGCCGGCAAAACGATAGGGATGTTGAGCAAAAGCTGAAATACTCACATTGGAATCTTCAGCATAGACATAGTCTCCCGAGGCGGGAGTTGTGTATCCGCCGTCTTGAGGACGAACATCAAGCTGCAGCGAGTAGGATACATAGGGTTCCAGAGAAACGGGCTGGGCGGAATCCGGATCTGCAGATGTCAATACCACCAGAAGCAAAGCATCTTCCTGTATAGTACGGTTAACGAGGTAAACCTGCAGGGTATCGCCGGTTATCCAGTCGGTATTAAAATTTCCGGCATTTAAATACCAGTAGCCGCCTTCATAACCGGCACCAATGGAATGGTGAGTTTGTACCTCATCCGGTCGTGAGATCATATTGGCTGAGAACTCGATAGACCCCTGAGAGGGAACAGAGCCATCGGAATTGTAAATCCGGCCGTAGACGGTATGTGGAGTCCCTGCCAGTCCCTTGATAACCACCCCCCCCAAAATACAAGCCATGAAAATTACCGGCATTTTCATTCATTTCTCCCTGTCACAGATCTTACTTGGTCAAGATCATCTTTTTTGTCTCTCTAAACTTATCGGCAGTCATCGAACAAAAGTATATACCTGAGCTTACTTGCCGTCCGGACAGGTCGCGTCCATCCCAGCGTATTCGATGATGCCCTGCTGATTTTTCCTCATCCACCAGCACCCTGACCAATCTCCCCAGGGTGTCATAGATATGAAGGGTCACATGTACCTCCCGTGGCAGTGTGTATTCAATATCTGTGGCCGGGTTAAATGGATTGGGATAGTTGGGGAAAATGGCAAACGATTCGACCGAAGGCCGGTTATCCGCAACGGATGTGGAAATTTTGCCGACGGAATCCATTCCCTCGTTGCTCAATGTAACGGTAAATTTACATAAAAATTCGTTTTCGGTATAAAACTCTACGATCAAAATCTCGCCGGCTTCCCATCCGGAAAAAAAGTGCGCCACCTGTATCCACCAATAAGGGGCATCCAGGCCGCAGCCAAAGCTGCTCTGGGTTAAAATTTCCTGTGGCCGCTTTTCCATATACGCTTTAAACATCACCATATCGCCATCCGGATTTTCAAACTCCAAGGTACCGACGACGAGATGTGGAACATGCTGCTGATGATCCCGAGTGTTTTTTTCAACAGCTGGAATCTTTCTCAAGGATTTTGAGTCAAAAATCGTATAGGGCCAGTAGCTCTCTTCATTGACATTAACATAATAGGGCATACCGGGAAACACCTCAAAGTTATTAATGGGCAGAGATTTTGGGTGTCCGATAAATCCCTGTTCCCTGGCCACCCATTGATAGAGCACGGTGGAATGGGGAACATCCATTAGTATCTCTTCAGCCGATTGCAAATCCGAGCGAATGAAAGGCAGGACAAAATGATTAATATTGGTTCTTTCCGTTGTCCGCAACTGAAAAGTGGTATCCATGATCGAGCCCGCCAGGGTCCAAACGGTGTCTTTATCCACATTGACGATATAGGGGTATCCCGGCGCGATAGAAAAATTGTTAATCGGTAATCCTTTGGGGTGACCTACGGTTCCCTGTCCGTTTACATCCCACTTGTATACGACACTGCAAAAGGGTATAGCCTGAGCCAGCTCTTCGGCCGTGCGTATGGGATGTCGCGTATAACGCGTATCCAGTGAGACAGCAACTTCATTAATATTGGTCGCATCCGTGGTGGTCAGGGAATAATGATAAATCCCGGCTGCATTCGAATAAGGCAGCTGCTTGTTAAGCACCAGATCATCTGCCTGGTCGGTACCAGAGGCTGAAAGAACGATTTGCAAAACTCCTGATTCCCCGTTGCTCACGTTTTCAACATTCACCTGCAGAGTATCCCCAACCGACCAGGGTGACGGGAAATTTCCGGCAGCAACCGTCCAGTATCCATTTTCATAGGTACAACCCAGTGAGGTGTGGGTCAAAACCTCCTGCGGTCTGGAAAGGATAAAAGCGGTAAATGCGATACTCTGGTCTGCAGGCTGGCTCAAGTCACTGTTGACGATTTTTCCCAGAGCGGTATGCGGGGTGCCGTTCAGGATATTTACTGCTTTCTGTAAACGGGCTTGCTGTAATACCCCGACGATACGGTAAAAGCTGTTTTGCCGGCTTGATAAAATGGCAGCCGATTCCGGATCACGCCATTGTATATCATTTTTGGTCTCATCTTCATCAACAATATTCTGCGCAATCCGGTTGCTAAAACCGGATATGTCCGGTTCAAAGTTGGCTGTGGTGTCCCGATATACATCATAAATATTGGTTGTAGAGAGATCGCTCCACTCCAGAAGAATGGTGTTATCCACAAAAGAGGCTCTGAGATCATCGATTTTAAACGGATTTTTCTTTACAAAATAAGCAGTTACGGTCTTATCCACATCCATGAGAACGGTGGTCACATCAGTGGTGGGATATTGCACTTCCGGGCTCCAGGAATCAAAACGATAGGCACTGGCAGGCCGTGCTGTCAATTCTACAATTGAACCGGTGTCAATGTAATGTTCACCCACAGCAGGAAACACCTGACCACCGTTATAAGGCTCCTGGCGAATAACCAGCTTTTTTTGATCCCGAAAACCGGGGTTGCCGCCGGTTTGATGACTCGTTCGCCAGTTTTCCGGCAGAGCGTTATCCAACTCTTGATTCATCAATTCAAGCGAATAACCATTGCCGTCCGCCTCCACCGGCCATCCCCCTTCATCATCAAATTCAACACTGTCGACGGTAACGTCATTGGCATCGAACAGTCGTACCTGGTCGCCTCCGTTACTTAAATTAAAGTCGAGATTTCCCAATACATTGCCGATAGAATAATACTCTTTTATCAGGGATGTATCCGAACAAATCACCAGGCATTCTCCCTTTTCCAGAAAGACACTATCGGGAAAACGAAAAAGATTGCTGTTGCGTTCATCGCGGAGACCCCAAAAACTCATATCGATAAAATCTCCACGGTTATAAAGCTCTACATATTCGATATCGTCATGATCGGCATGATTATACATAATTTCATCAATGACAACATTGCGTACAAAATTACCGTTATCAACCCGGAACCATTTGACCTGGTAAGGTGCTTCAGAGGGATAAAGCGCAACCTGGCCGCTATTATCTCTGGCCTCGATAAAATATTTAACCAGTGTATTATTGTCGACAGCCGGCAGATAGGCTCCATAATAACCATCCAGGGCCAGACTGTCATCATGTTGGCCGTCGTCATACATGGGAATATCCACAAAACCGCTGCCATAATCGGCTTTGAGCGTGACCGACTGGATATTTTGGTCTTCATAAACGCGAATCTGAACGGCGGTTTGATCGGATGAGGTAGGAATTTTGGGAAAACGGCTATGGCGGCGAAACGATGGTGGCGTATCGGCCCCGTACTGGCTGTTTTTAGCCGCAGGCGTACCATACCCATCGCTGCCGGCCCAGTTGAGACCTTGGGCATTATCATAAATCGGGTTTTTTAGTTCCAGGGTTGCCCCTGTACCGTCCGGCGAAAGCGGCCAGGGTGCTTTATCATTGTATCGAACCGTATCGATTATATTACCAAAACTATCGAATAATTTGATCGTTTCCCCACCGTTGCTGAAAGAGAAATTTATCTCTCCGACAAGGTTGGTGGCCTGTGGAAAAAGCGTTCGAAAGGCGATAGAATCATCACAGATCAAAACATAATCCTGCGGTTCGATATAGGTTCTAAAGGGAAAGTAAAACACATTGGTGTTATCATCATCGTGGAAATACCAATAGGTGATATCGATCCGTTTATCGCTCATATTATGCAATTCCAGCCAGTCGCCGACCGGAAAATCCGGGCTCGGGTTGTAATTGATTTCATTGATCACCACATCCCGATTTGCTATGGTTGCCTCCCCGGGGATGTGATTGTCCAGCCACTCTGACCGATCCCGAATCCATGATTTCAGGTAATCAACTTCTTCGGCATAAGTTTTCCCGACAAAATAGTTACCCCAGATATATTTATTTAAAATATCCCAACGCTTAAAGTTGCGTTGCTGCGCCTCATCCAGATGAACAGCGACGGAATCGATAATAGTAGATATACGTTCTGTACTGAGAATATCCTGACGGAGCTGATGCCAGCGATTGTAAACCTTGTTGGCGAATTTTTCGTCCGTCAGCAACTGCTCCCACCAAAAGGGGGTCTCGCCTCTTTGATGCTCTGAAGCATAAAAGACGATAAATCCATAAATATACTGACACTGTCTAAAATGGTTATTGCCGAAAGCAATGTTAAAATCCCAGATCGGACCAAGGCGTAAAAGGCCATTTTTGCTGTCCCTGTCCTTGTGCAGATAAACGGAAAGCCGGAATCCATCCGGATTTTTCGCCAGTTCATTGGCAATAAAATAATCGATAAAGGAATTGGCATTGATATACTTGTCATAACCATGGACAGGATGATTAAAATGGGTTGAATTGAGCGTTTTTTCGAAATTATAGATATAATTTTGAATATAGTATTTCTGCGGTTCAGTGATATTGAACTGGCGCGGATAATGGTATTGATAATAAATCGTATTTCTTTCGCTAAGGCTCTGCGGAAATTTGGAAAACCAGCCTATGGTATTATCCCCGCTTTCCTTGTCTATTTTAATAATATAGCCGCCGGTAAGTGAATCCCCCTGATTATCATTGACCTCCAATTCACTAATATCGACGCGGTCGTCGTCACGCTTGATCTTTTCCATCAACACATAGACGCCCATATACTCGTCATTGAGAACCAGTTCACAGAACCGGGTTCGGGATGCATACCAACCCATATCGGAAAACAATTTATAGGCCAAAAAATTGCGCATGAGTGATTTATCGCTATAGGGGGCATAGAGGATCCAGTCGTTTTCAGAGGGAAGCCCCATTAAGGCGACATTGATTTTTTCGCCATTTTCATCCTGGGTTTCAAAGCCGTACTGTTTTTTGGGAAAAAACTGAGAAGTCGATCCCCGAAGTTCTATGGTAATCTTGCCATCATAATCGTTAAAGGGGTCAGTGAGATAATTGCGTTCTCCGTCTTTGTTATAGATAATTCCCATATTCACCATAATACGGTCATCATCTTCAATGGTTTGACCTTCCGTATCAATTACCACAATAGGCAAATTGGAGGATGTAAAATTGACAGTTTTAGTTTCTTTAGCGTATAAAAGGCCGGTAGCGAAACAAATTATGGAAATAGAAAACTGAACGAGCATCCGATTCAGCGTGGGTTTAATCTTTTGCAAGGCGCACCTCGTGTCGTGATTTCAAACTTTTGGACTCGTCTGAACCGTCAAACCAAAAATATGCATAAGCATTGAGATGAAAAACCCGGGAAGCAATACAAGTTGCAATGCGCAACGGTTTTATCGTATATATATACCAAAAATTCAGGTCGTTGCAGACAAGGTAAGGAATAAAAATGAATAAACAGATGAAAATTTCGTTAGGGAACTGTATTGAACGCAACTATACGTATTTTTGAGTTTATCGATTAACAAACAACCGCCAGGAAATCGTTTAACCATACCGGGATATAGTTCAACCTCAATTTCAGGATCGAAGAAATCCTTCTGATATTTTCTCTCGTTCCCGGCCTTCCATAGTGTTTGAAAACGGGGTTATTTTTATCAATTATTTTTGCTCGTTCCTATGCTCTGAGGCTGTGTGAAATCGAAAAATTTTATATCAAGAGGGTATGGTAAAAAAATTAACGAACCGCCAAACCCGCGAAGGGAAACAAATAAATCAAATAAAAACAACCTATTAAAACATTTCTCTTCGCGACCTTCGCGGTTTATCCTTTGTCAAATAAAACACAATCGATAAAAATGACTCTGTTTTCACAAACTCTCTCTGCGTTGGTCAAAATGAACCCCGGGACTAGTACTGGATTGCGACGATTTATACGAATAGGCATTGACCTCTGGTCGCTGACCGCTGATCTTTAGGGCCGCTTCGGCTACCCCCGCCACAATCTCAACCGCAAGGGTCATGAAAACGGAATCGTGCAGAACAGAACGATGCATAATAATAGCGGAGCTATGGCAGGAGATTGTGTCGGGGGTGATCCTACGCGGGCTCCGCGAGCTCTTCCGCTTTCTTTTTTTGGATTCCTGCCCATACGAAAGATCAGAAGATGCAATAAAAATCCGTGGTGATGATAAGCGGAAGGATCTCGCTCCGCAGAATGATGGAAAAATGTATTCGTGCAAACTCATAAATGTGATAGAGGCTTTACCTATGCTGCCCGGTATAATTTGTTTCGTGTATGGGTACTGCATATCTTTCGGGAATCCCGTTACCTGTCTGAACTGTGATTGCTGTGATGGTTGTGATGGTTGTGATAGACAAGATTCAGCGGGGGGCGCATGTGAATAGTTGACTGCGTCTGGCACGCGCCTTTAGGCCGTGCTGCCACCACAACGGATAAATGACTCACACAGAGCCACAAAGAAGAGATAGAGGACAGATGTCAGGGATCAGAAAAGATGTAAATACGACGGGTACATTCAAGTGCCCTATGACATAACGAGACCACCGCTGTCGATTTGGAAATTTTCTCCTTCCCGGCCTCTGGCTGGAAATGCATCAGGCCGGCTCTGCCGCTAAATTTTGAAACTTCTGGACTATTACCAACCTATTTTGACCTGGTCTGCTGTTATGGATGAATTAGGAGCAGGCCGGGTTTTGTGCGTTCAAACACCCGGGAATGCGCTATCGCGCAACACCCGCGGTTTTAAGTTTGCCTAAACATGCAACCCGGGCAGAGGCCTGGAGCAATCGAAATTCCGCCTTGCCGAGACTTGACTATTCTCAATTGTAGTACACCAATCCCGTTATTTTCATTTCAAAAACAGCATTTTCTGCGTACGCACAATGTTGTTTTCACTGCGGAAGACGCAGAAATAAATGCCGCTGGCAACCGGCGCACGGTTGTCAGTATCGGCCCGCCAGATGAGCCTATGGTTGCCGGCATTGTGATAACCCTCTGCCAGAGTTCGTATTTTTTGGCCGCGCAGATTAAATACGGATATATTTATCTCCTGATTTTTTGGCAGACTGTACTCTATCTGCGTCTGCGGATTAAAAGGATTGGGATAGATATGCATCTCATATGTTTGCGGCAAGGCGATCTCTTCCTCAACGACTTGCGTGAGCAGCTTGGTCATAATATCGATACCAATCACCTCGCCCTCTATCTTTAAAAGCTGCGCCTCGGTCGAATCGCGGGTTTGCGGATAGTATACCGGCAGGTAAAGATCGTCATACCAGAATATCGATTCATTCCAAATACCGCCGGTAGCACAGAGATAGTATGACCCGTCATCAAAGCCGCCGATGGTATAGCGGCCATCCTGCCGGGTTTGCTCCTCCCGCATCACCTGCCAAAGGCTGTCATAGAGCAAAATGCGCATATTTGAAATCGGAACCGCACCTTCATAGGTATAAATGCGGCCGCAAACAAAGGCGGAAGGACGGAGATAAAAATCGATTCCGCTGAGATCGGATTGCACGGAAAGAGTCTCGGCGCTATCACGGGGCAAAACAGCGGGATAGTATTGCCGGAAATAAATCTCTTTTTCCAGGTTGAGATCGGCATCCCAGACCCGGCCGGTGACCTCGAGATAATAGTCCTCCGGCAGCAACCCGTTAAAGCTGTAAAAACCATTGCTGTCGCTGGTCACATGAAACAGATGAGACCAATTGCCGGCATAGAGCGATACATACATATCCTTCACCACTGAGCTGTCCGTTGCCTGCATTACTCTGCCGGAAATGCTAAAACCGGATTTGAGCACAAAGTCGATACCGCTGATCTCACCATCAACGGCTACCAGCTGAGCCCCCTCTCTATATATTGAATTCGGATACCAGTTTTGTTGATACTGTTTTATCCACTCCCAGGAATCTTCCGGATGCACATTGCCAAAACAAAAGAGATAATAACTCTCTTTCGAGATACCGTCAAATTTATAATATCCCTCGCTATTGGTTTCCGTCATCATAACGGGTTCATCGTTCTGATTAAACAGGTCGATAATGGCACCTTTGACCGGCTGACCCTCCTCATCCACCACCCGGCCGCTGATGCTGGCACCCTTGCTCAGGGTAAAGTTGAAACAGCAGCTGTCACGCGCAATTCGAATCAGCTCGGCCGCTTGCCGTTGTTCCGCCTGTGGATAATATTTTTCCTGGTAGACCTGCCGGTGTTCTCCATGCCACGGCCGCACCCAGCCGCTGGCGCGAAGGTAATAACTGCCGCTATCCAGCGTAGTGATCTGATAAAGCCCGGCTGAATCGGTGCTTGCGGCGGCGATAAATTCAAAATCAGGCGCGAGAATCTCGACATCGGCATGCGCAACAGGCAAACCGGTCTTCGCATCGCTGACATAACCGGAAACGGTAATGCCCCTATCCAGTGTAAAGATAAATCCGCTACTGTCCCCCGCCAGAGAAATAAGTTCAGCACCATCCCGGGAGGGTGCCTCCGGATAATACTCTTCTTTGAATACCGTTTTCTGCAAATAAGAATTAAAACCGGTGGCATGCAGATAAACCGAATCAGCACTGACTTGCCTGAATTGAAAATAGCCACCCGAATCGCTGGGCATATTGGCAAGATGATTCCATTGTGGATCATAGACATTGACTTCTATATTCGAAATCGGCAGGGTGGCGTTCTCATTCATCACCCTGCCGGAGATAGATTTTACCCGATAAAGGGAAAAATCAAATCCGGAAGTGTCGCTTTGTACATCTACCAGAGTCGCTTCTTCTCTCTGCTCAACCCCGGGGTAGTATCCGGTTTGATGCGTGTGTTGCCGGGTTGGCAAATTCACACCTGTCGCTTCGATATAGTACTGTCCCGGCGGCAGACCGCTTATCTCGTACCTTCCTTCGGCATCGGTTCTTGTGGTTAATATTTCTTCATATTGTTGATCGAGAATCCGGACGTCGGTATCTGCAACCGGAGCACCGGTACCTTTTTCAGTTATACGTCCGGAGAGGGTAAATCCCTTCGGCACTTTGATGTCGATACCATCTGTGTCCTGATTCAAGTCCACCGCTGTTGCCTCCTGCATCGTATAGGCGCTGACGTACCAGGTTTTCATAAACGCCTGTTGCGGACCCTGATGCGTTTCCACATCCCCGTCAGCCACCACATAATAGGTTCCGCGGCTGACGCCTTCGAATTCATAGTTGCCGGCCGAATCCGCAATCGTCCAGAAAACCGCTTCTCCCGTGCTGTCGACCATGGATAAACGGGCAAACGGGATGACGGTGCCGTCTTGTTCCCAAGTCACAGTACCGGACAGAGTGATCCCTTTTTCAAGTTGTAAATCGATACCACTGCGGTCTGCGTTCAGGATAATGGGTGTGGCCTCTTCGAATCTGTCGGCATTTTCGTAAAACCGGGGAATGTATTGTCGTTCAAATTCCTGGTCAGAAAGCCGAACATTACCGTCAGAGCCGACATAAAAAGTATCGGCAGCCATACCGCTGAATTGGTACTCTCCGTTGCTGTCGGTAATCGTATTGCTGATCCACCCCCCTTCAATCCGGTCATAGAGCAGGACTGCAACGCCGGTAACAGGGGATCCGTCGCTTTGATCGGTAATGCGACCGGAGAGGGTAAAACCGGTTTCCAGGGCAAAATCAATCCCGGTGATCTCCTCGTCAACCTGCAAACGCGTTGCAAGAGAACGTTCATGCACATTATCATGATATTATGTGACAAACATTTTGCTCTCCTGCCCACCCTCTTGCTGAACACCTCCTGTGGCTGTGATGTAATAACCACCTTTCTCAACAAAAAGCTCGTATTCGCCGTTGGCATCGGTAAGGACCTGAAAATGCCTGTGAAGGTCGCCTTCGAGGCCATTGTCCGCCTCCACCCATGTGTTGGCGATGGGCAGGCCGTTATCCTCTCTGGTGACCCTGCCCTTGATGGCGATTGTGGGTTCAAGGATAAAATCGATATTTTCGTAATTCTGATCGGCCTCAAACAGGTGCGCATCTTCGATATTAACGGCATTGTCGTAATAACGCCCGGCATAGCGATCCAGAGGGACGTTCCATTCATCGCCGATGCGGCGCAGTATAATCCCCGGGGCATAAATATAATAGGTGTCCACAGCGATGTTGTTAAATGTGTAGTTACCGCCGGCATTGGTCCTGATTTCGGATACGCTTTGTCCGTTTCGATCCAAAAGATGTACAACGGCAGTATAAATGCCCCGGCCGGTGGACTGATCAACGAGTTTTCCGGAACAGCTGGTGCCCCCTTCCACCTGCAACAGGATGTCATCCCTGGATTCGGGAACCGCAATCGCATCGGCGTCTTGCGGTGTGGTGCTGTTGAGATAAAAATAGGGTATATAAACTTCAGCCGGTCCGCCCAGGCCGCTGTCCCAAACCAGACCGGTCTGGTAGAGCAAATATTCTCCTTGCCGTAAACCACCGATAAAAAAGTAACCTTCCGCATCGCTCCAGGAAGAAGCATAACGGTCCTGAATATGCTCAAATGGCGTTTCATAAAGATTGATGATGGCCTGATACACAGGCGTACCGCTGTTTTTTTCCACCACCCGACCGGAAATGTGATAGCCCGGATCCATGCTGAAATGAATGTTGGTGACATTGGTCTCCACCGGTATTGCCTCCGCCTCCCGCCATGAAGCGGATCCATCGATATACTGATGGATATATCGCTGTACGCGGTTGCCGTCTTCAATAACGTTGCCATTACAGAAAATATAATAATCCCCCGTGGGAATTTCCTCAAATTGAAAAACACCGGTTTCGTCAGTAAAAGTTAGAGCATATAAAAAGGGTTCCGGGCGGTAGATGCCCACCTCTATACTGTCTATGGCCTGACCACCGAGATCAACCACCGACCCTGAAACCGTAAAGGATTCCAGCGCCACCGTTTGCTGCGACTGCATCTGCTGTTCGAACTGCTCCCGGCTCAAACCCGGCGGTAACGATCTCTGTGAAAAATGATCAGGATTGAAATACTCTGCAGAAAAAGCGCCTGCAATTGACAAAAAAACCAAACTCAAAACGATAGAAGAAAGAGCCCGCATGACATACCCCTTTATGTTTTTCCCGAGAAGAACAAACGCCCCTAAAGTGCGTAATACTGAAGTTATGTACAGCTGCAATTTACAATATTATTATTTTTCTATAAATGCAAACAAAAAATTAAGCAGGTTCATTTTTTTGATCAAAACCATCCTCCGCCGGCTTGATCGACCAACACCTGGAGATTGCTCTGCTTAAATCATTTTGCGGATATATCAGGATTCTGCCGGATTAATTCCTTGCAAATCCAAAAATAATTTTGTAACATGAATTACATAACCGTGGGAGTGTTCCGAGCATATCGGGGCTGAGAGCATATCCCCAGAACTTGATCTGGATAATACCAGCGCAGGAAACGGTTTTCTTAAAACTTTGATCGATATATCGAGCCGTTTTCTGCAGGAAAACGGCTTTTTTTATATAAGGAGATGATTGCCATGTACCATCGGATTATATTTTTAATTACAGGTTTATTCATCCTTAACAGTCCGGCCGCAGATAATTTCAGCATTAAAGGCCATATCTACGACCAGAGCACCGAAGAGCCACTCAGCGGTGCCAACATCAGTATCGAACAGGAGCAAAGCGGTACCACCAGCGATATAGATGGATATTTTGCTATTCCGGCGTTACCTGAAGGGAGCTACCGTCTGAAGATCAGCTATATCGGCTATGAAACCGCGATTGAAAGCATCGAGCTTGGCAGCGATACCACGATTTCCGTTTATCTGACACCGGTAGTTTTGCCGGTGGAGCGCATCACCGTCACCGCCAACCGCGCCGAGGAGCGGCGGACACCGGTGGCGTTCAGCAACATGAGCCGCAAAAACATCGAAAAGCGTTACTGGGCCCAGGATATTCCCATGCTTTTGGATGAGTTGCCCAATATCCATTCCTATTCCGATGCAGGAAACGGCATCGGT
>WJMF01000171.1 GCA_014728085.1 Candidatus Zhuqueibacterota bacterium | reverse complement strand
ACGACTTGAATTGAAACCCGGTTTAACCGGTTTATGGCAGGTGGTAGCCAGAAATGAATCCAACTTTAATGAAAGACTGAGACTGGATATCGCCTATATGAAAAACCAGTCACTGTTGCTGGATTTGCGTATTTTATATCGCACCTTCGGCTCCGTATTCAATGCAAAGGGAGTTTGAGCTGAAATGATAGTGATTATGACCATTTTCTGGGTTTCCTTTTTTGCGATTGCTTATATTTATGCCGGATTTAACATTCTAACCGCTCTGATGGGTTGGATAGGGAATAAATCCGTCGTTAAACAAAATATTTTTCCTTCAGTTGATGTCATTATAGCCGCTTATAATGAAGAAAATCAAATCAAAAGCCGGGTACAGAATCTTCTCAACCTGGATTATCCGCAAGAAAAAATAAATATCATCGTTGCGTCCGATGGTTCAACCGACGCAACCGTTAAAGTCGTCAATTCATTCACGCAGACAAACATACATTGCCTTGACCTGCCCAGACAAGGTAAAATTTTTGCTCTGAACAGAGCCGTCAAAATAGCGACCTCGGATATCCTCGTGTTCACCGATGCCAATACCACTTTTCACCCCCTTGCGCTGCAAAAACTGGTGCAAAACTTTGCCGACCCGTCTGTGGGTGGTGTCTGTGGCAACCAGGACTATCTTCAGCCGCAGCAAAGCGGCAACATCAAAACAGGCGAAACGATCTACTGGAGTTTTGATAAATGGATGAAATCACTGCAGTCCGGAACCGGATCGATTGTTTCTGCTGATGGTGCCATCTATGCCATTAAAAAATCGCTGTTCCCGAAAATCAAGACCAGTGCCGTCACGGATGACTTTGCCATCTCCACCGCGGTTATCGCTAAAGGTTATCGGCTGGTTTATGAACCGGAAGCACTGGCCTTTGAACCGGCAAACCGTCAGGACAGTGCGGATTTCAAACGCAAAATCCGTATCATCAATCGGGGTCTTGCCAGTGTGGCCCTGCGAAAAGAACTTCTCAACCCCTTTCGCTATGGATATTACGCTGTTATCCTCTTTTCGCACAAAATCCTGCGCCGGCTGGTACCGATTTTTCTCATTTTACTCTTTGTGACCAATATGATATTGATGAATGAATCATGGTTCTATACGATCACCGCAACAGGACAACTTGCATTCTATGCATTTGCTTTTTTGGGATTTTCAGCCAATCGTAAAAAAATCTTTTATATACCCTATTATTTTGTTTTGAGCAATACAGCCTCTCTTATCGCTCTGTGGCGGGTCCTGAGCGGCAAGCGTATTGAACGATGGCAACCTTTCCGTGAAACGGAGTCTTGAGATGACAGGACATGCTAAAAAACTCACCCTGTTATATGTGCTGTTTCATTTTCAACATCCCGACGTTCCGGGGAGCAGCAGGCACTACTACTTGATTCGTGAGCTGGCTAAAAAACATGATATCACCCTGCTGAGCTTTGTCAAAACGAAAGTACCAACCCATGCGCTGCAAGAGATGAAAAAAATGACCACTGCGCTATATCTGTACAAAACACCTGTCACCAGCGAATCAAAACTCGGGATAAAAGCACCCCTTCTCTTCAAGATAACCAAGGTCCTTGCAAAAAAACATACTTTGAAGGAAATGAAAAAAAGCATTCATCAACTGGTAGCTACGGGTCAATACGATGCGTTGCTGTTTCACGGTATCAATATCTATCCCGTGATCAAACAGGTCCGCGACATACCGATCGTTGCTGATGTTTGTGATGCTACGGCGCACTTGTTACGGCATCAGCTGGCCTTTACAGCGCCGTCTGATCTCATGACCATTGTTTACCGATACCTCAACATCCGGTCCTATGAAAAGCGTTTGTTCAAACAAAGCCCCTACCTTGCCTTTATCACCAACAGAGATGGCTATCGCGCCACAGGGTCAACCGATTCATTCAGTGTCGTTCCAAACGGTGTCGATACCCTTTACTGGAAACGGAAATCAAAGCCTCTAGCCGTGCCCCACCTGATTTTTATGGGGGTCATGGATTATGGTCCAAATGAAGACGCCATACTCTATTTTAGCCGACAGGTTTTGCCGTTGATCAAAAAACAAATCCCGAATATAAGGGTTACCATTGTGGGAAAAAATCCCTCAAAAGCGATAACAGCTCTCGACGAAAAAGAACATATCCATATAACCGGTTATGTTAAAGATGTACGCCCCTATCTGGAGAAAGCGGGAATTTTTATTGCTCCGCTGAGATTTGCAGCCGGACAACAGAACAAAGTGTTACAGGCGATGTCTATGGAATTGCCGGTCATTACCTTTTCCCCCGTGCGGGAAGGTCTTGTTGTCAGGAAAAACGAGAATCCGCCTCTTCTGTTGGCCAAAACCGCACAAGACTTTGCCGGCAAAGTTTTTGAGGTATTGGATAATGAAAAACAATACAAGCATCTTTCCGTAATGGGAAGACGATTTGTCGAAAAAAATTTTACCTGGCAAAGCAGCGCACAACAGTGGGAAGCCTTTATCTATAAAACCCTTTCTTCAGGACACATGAGAGAGTAGAACGATGATTCTAAAACTCAAAACGGAACATAGCAAAACAGCGCGATATACCTCAAACCGGAACATGAACGTTGCAGAGATATCCGCAAAAAAATCCGATTCTCCGCCAGGCCCGGCAAGCAAAGATCACAAATCAAAGCAGCAAAATGACGCTGTGAACTCTATCCGCGGTTCGACTCTTTTGCTGATGGGTAGAATATTATCGGTGGGAATGAATTTCATATCGCAGATTCTCCTGGTGAGATATCTGAGCAAGGCGGACTATGGAGCCTGGGCTTATGCGCTTTCCGTGGTTTCATTCTTCCAGGTGATCTCTTCATTTGGTTTTAAAAACGCCATAAGCCGTTATTTACCTTATTATTCGGAACGAAAAGAGTACCCAAAAATGTTTGGCCTGCTGCTGCTTGTTGCGGCGACAATCGCTTTGCTCAGCACCATGGTGATTACACTCATCTTTCTTTTTCCGTCCTTGCCGCAAAAATTGGTGAGTCAAAGTGATTTTCCGGTCTTGATTGTGACAATACTCATCTTTGCCGTACCGATAGAATCCTTTGACCGCGCTCTGATGGCATTGTTTGCCAGTTTGGATAAACCCCTTGCCATTTTCTGGAGAAAATACCTGCTTTCGCCTGCTCTGAAATTAACGCTGGTTCTGATCGTGATCTATTTCCAGAAGAACCTCTACTTTTTATCCTATGGTTATATAATCGTCGGAATGACGGGGCTCGCTTTATACAGTGCGCTATTGATCCGTCTATTGAAAACCCAGAGCGCTCAGACACCGCATTCCTTCCGCTCATTGCAGTTCCCGGTACGGGAGCTCTATGGATTTAGCATCCCCCTGTTTACCACCGAAATGATGGCTATGCTTCTATTAACCGCCGACACATTTTTTCTCGGCTACTTTCACGGAACCGAAACCCTTGCAACCTATCGGGTTATATTACCGCTCGCACAACTCAACACCATGATCAAAATGACCTTCAGTTTGCTCTTTATGCCGGCAGTTGCCCGACTCTGGGCCAAAGGAAATCATCAGGCAATGAATCAGCTCTACTGGCAAACCGCTCAATGGTTGGCTCTTTTGTCTTTTCCTCTATTTGCATTGACCTTTGCCTCCGCGGAAAATCTGACCTCTCTTTTTTATGGAGAGCGTTACCAGGGCTCCTGGCTCTATTTACAGATTCTGGCAGCAGCCTATTTTTTCGATATCTCTCTGGGATTCAATGCCCTGACTCTCAAAGTCACCGGCCGTATCCGTTACATCGTTGCAATCAATATAATCGCTGTTACGGCGAATATTATACTGAATATTTTGCTCATTCCGGAATGGGGAGCACTGGGAGCTGCTATAGCAACCGCACTGTCCGTGATGATTCATGCTCTGTTAAAACAAACCGGACTGGCGGGCGTCGGATCAGTCATGCCCCTGAATGCATCCTATTTCTCCAGAGTGATTCTTTTTGTAACCTGCACCGCTTTGCTCTATCTCTTCTTTACCCTTACCGGGAGTCATATCATTATACAAGTATCATTGACGACCCTGGTTTGGCTCTTATTGCTCCGGTTGCTGAATATTGGTGATATTTTCCCGGAACTGAAAAAAATACCGTTTTTACGCTATTTTTTAAACTAGAACAATTCTTTCACGAGAGTGGATCAAATGATACAAAACACATTATCAAAAACGTCAAACCAACCCGCCAGCCCGATATGGGTTGTCGTTTTTTTTATTTCACTGCTGATGCTCTTTTGGATAACAGGACTTGTTGTGGTGGGGCTAAGCGTCAATAAACTCCTTATACTGATGTCTCTGCTGCTCCTAACAGGCGTATTGACATACAAACCCGCTCTGGGTTTGGCAGGATTCGGCCTGTTGTATCTGAATGTTCCCGGTATCCTGAGCCAATACCATGGGTTACACCCGCTCTTTGCAGCGATGGTGACCGCCCTGCTTTGTATACCTTTTCTTTCAGAACTCTACAGAAGAAGAAAAATCGTATTAGATTATCCTTTGCTCTTGATGATTTTATTTACCGCAGTACTTTTAGCCGCCTCATTGGGAGCAAGGGATGGCCATTTGGCCATACAATATATCATCGAATATGTTACGGAAGGCATTCTAATCTATTTTTTGGTCATCAACATCGTCCGGGATCGAAAGATATTGCATAAGGTGCTTTTTATCCTCTTTGCCTCTGCCCTCTTTTTGTCCATGCTGAGCCTGTATCAGGAATTCGGCGATGGCTATGATCAGCAATTCGCCGGCTTTGCTCAGAGAAATCTTGAACGTGAAACAAATTCAGCCACAAATAGCGATTTTTTTCGAACTGCCCAACGCGCTGCTGGTCCAATCGGTGATCCGAACCGGTACGCCCAGATTCTGTTATTCCTGCTGCCTCCGGCATTGTTTTTTGCAAGACATGGTAAAACCAGATCAAAGTATATGGCCCTGCTCACAATGGTGGTGTTGCCGGCGGTTATCCTGTTGACCTATTCCCGCGGTGCCTTGATCGCGCTGCTGCTCGCGGCGATCATGGTCTGGCAGTTGAAACAGATTTCCGGGAAAAAAATGATCCTCGGCATATTTATCCTGCTGCTCATGTTATTCGCTCTGGCACCCTCTTTTTATACGCGCCTCGATGCCGTGAACAAAATAACCGGCCTCTTTACCCAAAAAGCGGAAGAAGAACCGGAAGCGGTCATACGCGGACGCCTGACCGAAATGCTTGCGGCCGTGCTGGTCTTTCTGGATCATCCGATTTTGGGTGTTGGCCCCGGCCAATATACACCTTACTATTCGGTAGAGTATATGAACAATCCGCAAATCGCTTTCAGACAACTGGATGAACCGAGGCGCGCTCATAATATGTATTTAGAACTCGCGGCGGAAACCGGTATTGTCGGTCTTGCCCTGTTTATGGTCATCGTCGGTTTGTTACTCTATAATTTAAAAAAAGCAGCCGCCATGTTTTCATCTTCAAACAGGAAATATGCTGATCTGGCCGCTTTGTGGGCTGTCGCCATTTATACTTATCTCGTCACTGCTCTCTTTTTACACTTATCCTATCAGCGGTATTACTGGCTTTTTCTCGGATTGGCCGGGGCGGTGGTGCATATATTGAGAACGGAACAAAATCAACCTGATAATAACCCTGTGAGGATCGATGAATAAGATAGAAAAAACCATTGAATCGGAAAACAGCATCTGTCTGCACAGAGTTGACTGGCGTTTCCTGTTACCGCGTCTTTCTTTCAAACGCGTTTTGCTGATAAATGCGGACAGGGAAGCATTACTGGAAACAGCAATGCAACATATTTTTCCAAAAACGGACATAATGCACCATTTCGACAGGTCAACAAAGAACCATCACTATGATCTGGTGGTTTATCGCTCCCCCACCTTTCAATTGCACGATATCCCCCTGCAGGGTAAGGGCTATCTGTATTGGGAAATTGATCGAACCGCAACAGGGAAAAGTAAAAATCAATGGTTAAAAAAATGGAGATCACTGTTAAAACCCGTCCCATTGCATACATATCGCAAAATATTGGAAAGGAACGGGTTGGAAATTCTCTCCGCGTACTGGATCTGGCCGAATCATGCAACCAGCCGGCGTATGATCAGACTCGACGGCAAAAATGTTGCCCTCTCGGGGCAAAGTTTTGGAAGTAAGGGCATTAAAAAACTGATTCCTGTTATCCTCACAATAGCGGATAAAACCGGTTTACTCTATAGGTTTTTACCCGCAACAGGGCTGGTCGCGCAAAAGAGGACGTCAAGATGAGTAATTTTATCGAAACTTATCTCAAACAACACTGGAACAGATTGAAGCTCAATCGCTTTGGGCCCCCGAAGCAATTGCAGTCCGATATTATCATCCCGTCATTTGACACCTCGAGCCATTTAATCTTTTTAATCAGCAACGGCACTCCTTCCCCCGTCCTGGTGGCTAAACTATCGAGAGAAAAGCAATCGGACTTTACTCTAACCAGAGAGTATAAAAATCTGCAGTTTCTGCAATCTCTTGATTCCGATATAGCCAAAGCCATTCCCGTTCCGGTCACACTGGATTCGCCACAGGGACACCCCTTGCTTCTCGAAACCGCTGTGCCGGGCAAGATACTGCGGCCTTATCTGTTGCGAAAAAATTTTACAGTTCTCACCGGTCGTACAATTACCTGGCTGCAACGCTTGCACCGGCAAAGCCTCGTCCATTCGGATTTAAGATCACTTGTTGAGAACATGCAGGAAGCATTCATACGCAATATACCACAGATACAAAAACAAGACCTCTTCGCCAAAACAGTAAAAGCCGGCCGTATCATCAGCGACAATATGACTGTATCCGTTACAGAACACGGAGACTTGGATTCTCCCAATTTGCTTTTGACACCGGATGGAAAGATCGGCATCATAGACTGGGAACTTGGGCGTCGGCAGGGATTTCCTCTCCTTGACCTCATTTTTTTTCTGGCATTTGCCCTCTTTTCCAGAGAAAAAGCCCGAACCGGCTCGGAGCAGAAAGCAAGCTTTTTAAAACATTTTTTCCAGCCAAACAGCCAGGGATTAACCAGGATACATCATTATGCCAGGGAGCTCGATCTCGATCCGGATTGGGTTCCGTCTCTGTTTCTTCTCTGCTGGTTTCAGGCAATGCTTAATCAGCTTTTACGCTGGCCGCCTCAGACGCCGGCTGAACGCTATACCCGGCTGGTCAGAAATCGATATTATCTGTTGTGGGAAACAACAGCCAAAAATTTTTTAGAATTAAAGCAAAGCTGGAGAAAAACATGGATGCAATAAACCGGCATGACCGGCACAAATATAGAATAGCTTATATCATGTCCAGATTTCCGAAAATCTCGGAAACCTTTATTCTCAATGAAATCGTGACCATGCAGCAACTCGGAGCCGATATTCGGATTTTCCCGCTTTTGCGGCAAAAGACCGATCTCCGGCATAAAAAAGCGGAATCGCTGGTACAGTCGGCCTACTATAGTCCGTTTCTTTCTCCGGCAATAGCAAAGTCGCAGTGGTATTTTATAAAAAAATCCCCGTTGCGCTATATCAATCTCTGGATAAAACTATTATGGCATTCACTGCCGAGCGCAAATTTCTTTTTCGGCACTCTGGGCATTCTGCCCAAGTCCGTTCACAATGCCCGTCTCATGCTTGAACTCGATATCAAACATATACACGCACACTTTGCCACCCATCCGACGGTATCGGCCATGATTGTTCATGAATTAACCGGGATTCCGTTCAGCTTTACCGCCCATGGATCGGATATTCATGTCCGGCAAACCATGTTGTGCCAAAAAATTGCCCGGGCGTCTTTTGTGGTTGCCATCTCCGACTATAACCGCGCCCTGATGTTAAAAACGTGTCCACATATTGATGCCGACAAGATTAAAATGATTCATTGCGGTGTGGATACCAGCGAATTCACAGCAGCGAAAAAAAAGAATAAAACCCTAAACATCATAAATGTTGCCAGATTCGAACAGGTGAAAGGACATACGGTTCTTATTCGGGCTTGCCGCCGCTTAAAGAACCGAAACATACCGTTTGGCTGTCATCTAATCGGTCACGGCCCCCTTTTTGGTGCCATTCAAAAACAGGTAAAAAGGGCGAATTTGCAAGATGAAATAACATTTTACGGCAACCTAACCCAGGATCAGGTAAGAGAAAAACTCGCCGATGCCGATGTTTTTGTCCTGGCCAGCGTCCCGACGCGTTCCGGAAAACGGGAAGGAATTCCGGTTGTTTTGATGGAAGCAATGGCAACCGGCCTCGCGGTCATCTCAAGCCGGCTCTCAGGTATTCCTGAACTGATTACACATCAATACGATGGTTTTCTCATCTCTCCCGGTGATGATGAAGAATTGGCTGCCATACTTGAAAAGCTATACCGGGAAAAAGAATTGAGTACCAAATGGGCAAAAAACGCCTCAAAGAGAATATTCTCGGATTTTGATTTGTTAGATAATACAAGGAACAAACTATTGGAAATGGAAAAAACGATTGCATAAAAAGGAATCCGTTAAAATGCAAAGATTATGGTTTTTTTATGTACTGATAATGGCAATTACACTATCACAGGCACAACAGCCGGATACGCTGATCATATCCACTCCCTATAAAACCAGCAGCGTTGAAACAAAAGCAGATCATGTGGCTTTATGGATACATCCCGTAGATCCGCAGAAAAGCATGCTCATCGGTACGGATAAAGGCACCTACCCGAGCGGCGGACTCTATATCTGGAATCTTGACGGTGAGCTGTTGCAAAAAATAGACATCAGTCATCCCAACGCCGTGGATGTAGAATATGGATTGCAAACCGTTAATGGACGGATCGATATCGCCGTGGTTACCATGCGGGATCATGCCCATATCCGTGTCTATAAAATCGATCCGGAGCAGCAAACGCTGCAAGAATTGACAACGGATTCGCGCATCTCCACTTTTGAAGACCCGTACGGCCTGACGCTTTTCAAGAGAAACCGGGATGGAGAGATCTTTGCCCTGGTCAGCAGCAAAAATGAAAAGCACATCGGCGAAATACGGCAATATAGATTATTCGATAACGGCACTGGCACCATTAAGGGCACTCTGGTCCGCGCGTTTGGAAACCATTCCGGAATCGTGGAAGGCATGATTGCGGACGATGAGATGGGATACTATTACGCGGTGGAAGATAATGCCGGCGTCCACAAGTATTATGCCGATCCGGAAAAGGGCGACGAGGAGCTGGCCTTTTTTGCCACCAGAGAAGAATTCGGACTCTTTTCGGAGAGTATTGCCATTTACACTTGCAGCGATACAAGCGGGTATTTACTGATCACCAATGAAAATGATCAACTGATCAGAATGTTTACCCGCGAAGGCACAGCAAGCAATCCTCATGATCACCGGTTTTTGGGATTTATCGCCGGCACGAAAAATCACAATGGTGACGATATCTTTGCGACCCAGGTTTATCTCGGGCCACGCTTTCCGAATGGAGCATTGCTTTGGCACGATGATGAGGAAAAAAATATTTTTCTCTACGACTGGCGGGGCATCGCCAACGAGACAACAAAATATTGCAGCCGGGTCCGGACCGATGTAAAAAAAACCGATATTGCTTTACCGGAAACGATTGAGCTGATGCAGAACTTTCCAAATCCCTTTAATCCGGTAACCCGTATTCAGTTTAATCTGTCCGTTCCACAGGATATTACGCTCGGGATATACGATCTAAACGGTAAAGAGGTAAACACCCTGATCAACGATTTTTTCACATCCGGTTCTCATCAGGTGGAATGGACCGGGCTGGATCAAAAGGGCATTCCGGTGGCCAGTGGTGTTTATCTCTACCAACTAAATGCTAAAAATATGACAATCAGCAAAACGATGATTCTGATTCGATAGAACGTAACTTACACGACGAGGGATGGACATATGAAAACGTTGGGCATAATAACTCTGATAAATGTATTTGTTTTCCTTTTGTTCATGCTCTTAAACCCGGCTGTCAGCCAGGAAATTTCGGTCGAAGCCGGTTACAAGGGACCTTCTTATGGCGATATGGTAACGCCATTACCCAGCGGTGAAAAATCACAGAGCAAACTCTGGTGGCAGGATGATAAATGGTGGGCCTATCTCTGGAATGGCAAAGAGGAACACTATTCGATTTACCGGTATGACCCGCAAAACGCTTCCTGGCAAGATACACAAGTCAGACTTGATGATCGTCCGAGAAGCAAGGCCGATCTTCTTTGGGACGGCAACAAGCTCTATATCGCGACGCATCGCTACAGCCATTACCCGGAAACGGTTTCCGAATTCTATGCAGCGCGGTTGTACCGGCTCAGCTATGATCAGAACGCGGAACAATATAGTTTGGATGCCGGATTTCCCGTTAATATCAATAATATGAAATCAGAATCCCTGACCCTGGCCAAAGATAGCAGCGGTCAGCTGTGGATCACCTGGACAGCATACGAAAGCATTTGGCTGAATCGTTCTCTGCAAAATGATGCGACCTGGGGAGAGCCCTTTGTTTTACCCCTGGAAACCGGCCCTGTAGAACGGGATGATATCAGTGCCATTGTCGCCCTGCCCCAGGGAGAAATCGGCGTCATGTGGAGCGACCAAAACGATATGGCTTTTTATTTTACCGTTCATAAAGACAGTGATGCTGATACCGTCTGGCAACACCGCGAAGTTGTTCTCAAAGACGATATCCTCGGCGCTATTGCGGATGACCACATCAATATGGCGGTTGCCTATGAGGATTCTACATTGTATGCGGTTACCAAAACCAGCCTCAGCGGTTCCAACGCCCCCTTAATTTATCTGCTGAAAAGATCAACCGGGGGTGAATGGAGCAAATTCCCGGTCAGTGAGCGCGAATACCGGCATGCAGAACCTATCGTTCTGCTGAATGAAGAAAGCGACCAGTTGTATATTCTTGCCATGAGCGACAAAGTGGCGCCGCAAATGATCTATTTAAAAAGCACCTCGACGCGAAACATCCGTTTTGCTCCCGGGTTGGGCGCACCGGTGATCGCCGGCAATGCATCAGACCTGTTAAATGAACCAACCAGTACCAAACAGAATCTTGACGCCGGGACCGGATTGATGGTTATGGCAAGCGATGAGCAATCACGCCATTATTATTATAACTATATCGACCTGGGCTCTGAAAAACCACAGCTCCTGTCCATTACCCCTTCCCACTTTACCGGCGGACAGCGGGTAATGCTGGGGGGAATCGGATTCGAGTCTGTAAATTCAATTTTTGTAAATGATTCCCTGATTTCCGATTATGAGATTGTATCGGAAAACATCATATATGTCACGGTTCCGGATTACATATCCAGTGGAAAGCTGAGAGTGCGAAATGCATTTGGTGACAGCGAACGCGATTTTTCACGCCGCTTTCGAATTCATACGATTAAAACCGGAGAAGGAAACATTGTCATTTTTCCCGATCAGAATGCATTTGATAAAAATTCTACCGTACAGTGTGCAGCCGTTCCGGCGCCCGGGTGGACATTCGATCGCTGGGAAGGAGATTTGAGTGGAAAGGCATATCTTGAATCCCTGTTAATCGATTCTGAAAAAACGATTCACGCCCATTTTATACCGCGATGCGATGACGCCACCGCCGGCATTTCACATACCTGGTCCAAATCGGCATTTTTTACGAACAAATTACTGATAAAATCTCCTTTATTCCCCTCCCGAAGCAATGGTAATTACCTTGTTTCCGTTACCACCCTGCCGCCGGCCGGTGTTGACTATATAACCGGTCATAGCCTGGAGTGGCTGCGTTTGAACACACAGGTTTCAACGACGGGAGGATTTCAGACCGATATCTGGATGGCAAGAGGTGATGGTCCGGCCTGGGATGCTGTAACTGCTATCCTGGCAGATCGCACAAAACTGGCAATCATAACAGTCAGTGAATTTAGCGGCACAGACAGCCTGGTCACCGGCACGTTGTCGGCGATCAACAGCAATCTGATGCCCGATTCCACAAAGGTCGGCGGGTTGAGCGATCGGTACAGCGTTACTTTCAACAAGACCTTTGAGCGATCACTTGCCATTCACATCCTGGTCACAGAGGCCCAAACCCATAATCCGATAGTCAGCAACCGCCTGCATACTAAAATCGATGCCGGCTCGGAACAGGATACATTATCTATTTACCTTTTCGATACACCGTTCTGCACAAATGAAAAAGTACTGAGCAGTTATTTTAACACCTATTCCGACTGGACACTTCAATCGGTGGAAGTAAAAGGAAAAACCACGATTTCGTCGGTACAGAATGCAACACATCCGAATGAATCGAGTCTTGTCGTTTTTCCAAATTATCCGAATCCCTTTAATCCTTCAACCCGAATTCGCTTCCAATTGTCTCAACCCGGTCGATGGCGCGTTTCGGTTTATGATATTCTGGGCCGGGAGTTGGATAGAGTATTCAACCGCTTTTTCACTGCCGGCAATCACGAATTTGAATGGACAGCAAAAAATCAGCAGGGACAACCTTTGAGCAGCGGTATTTATTTTGTTCATTTTCAAAGCGGCACTTATGTTAAGACCGTTCCGGTAAATCTGAATCGCTAACACTTGTTATAACGAATTAAATGATATGAAACTTGAAAACTTGAAACATATCGATATCCGACGCATCATGAAGGACCAAAATGGCCTCGCAACCATTCTGGAATCCATTCCGCATCCTTTTTATATCATTGATGCAAAAAAAATGAACATCGTGGTGGCCAACAGCGCTGCAAAAAAGAATAATACAAAACCAACATTATGCTATGCTTTACAACAGCCGGACAATCAACCCTGTGAAGCTCCTCATCACACATGTACGCTCGAAAAAGTGCTGTTGAGTCGCGAACCGGTGTACGTCGAGCACTCGTATAGAACTGCAGATAATAAAGTGCGTTACTATGAAGTCCATGCCTTTCCGATAGTCGATAAAATGGGCGAGATCACTCATATTATCGAGTACGCACCCGATATCACCAGGCGAAAAGAAACTGAAAACAGAGTTCGACTGTTAACACAAAAACTGCTCGATATACAGGAGAATGAACAACAATCCTTTTCCCGTGAATTGCACGATCACCTCGCCCAGGACCTGTCTACTGCAAAGATTTTGCTTGGTTCTGTGGAAGATGAAAATGCGATTACAAAAGAAACCATACAACGGCTGGATCAAATCATTTCAGGGACAATAACGTCTATTCGGGAAATGGCCTACGAAATGCAACCACCGGGATTGCACCAGTGGTCATTTAAAACGTTATTATCCCATTACGTTCATGAGTTTAGCGAAAAAACCGGCCTCAGGATTTACTTTTCCGCTCTCGGTATGAATGGACTCTATATCGCGGATAAAATCAAAATCAACCTCTTTCGCCTGGTACAGGAAGCGCTGAGCAACATTAATAAGCACGCCCGCGCAAGTAAAGTCGTGGTGCGGATAATCTATTCATCACCACAATTGATTTTGCGAATTGAAGATAATGGGGTCGGATTTAATGTGGATAAACGTCGTGAAAAAGCCCTTGAAGAGAAAAAAATGGGGATTCAAAGTATGGTCGAACGGGTACAACTGTTAAACGGGACCATCGATATCCACTCAAGGCTCAACGCTGGTACCAAAATCGCCGTAAAAATATCTGTAAACAGAGAGGTGGTCCATAATGAATCATCAGAAAATCTTGCTGGTTGACGACCATACTCTGTTCCGTGAAGGTCTCAGAGTCATCATCGAAAAAGAGGAGCGCTTTGAAATTATCGGCGAAGCCGGCAGTGCAAAGGAGGCTCTGCAATTGATCGAAAAACACCAACCCGATATTATTGTCATGGATGTTTCCTTGCCGGACACCAACGGCATCGATCTTACTTATGAGATTCGCAAACAATGGCCGGATATCCGCATTCTGGTGGTAAGCATGCATTCCAAAGTCGACTATATTGCAGAAGCCTTCAAAGCCGGAGCCACCGGTTATGTGGTCAAGGATGCTGCTTCAAATCGGCTTATTCAGGGTCTTGAGAGCGTTGCAAAAGGAATGTATTTTATGGACAGTTCGGTATCGATGAGCGTTGTAAACCGGTTATTACAGGGAGTAGGCCAACCTCTAAAGCCGAACCGTTCCCCTGAAGACGATTACTATAATGCGCTCACACCACGCGAACAGGAAATACTACGGCTGCTCGCCGAAGGATTAAGCAACAAACAGATCGCTGAAAAACTCTTCATCAGTCAAAAAACGGTTCAAAATCACCGCAACAGCATCAAATCCAAGCTCAATCTTCACTCAACAGTCGATATCATCCGCTATGCCGCCCGCCTTGGCCTTATAGATGTTGATCTCTGGAAAAAATAAGGCCGGCCCAACCAACACCCTTTCTGCACCACCCCGTTTGTAAAGTCCCTTTTTCACTCCGTTCTGATTTTTCCAAATATCTCCCATTTCATGCATGATTTTCGCCTTTAAGAACAAACGCTGAACACATTTCACTCGAAATCCCCCCTTTTCAATGCCTTGTCCGGGAAAAATTCCTGCAACCGGGAAAAATTCCCGGAAAAATAAAGTCGATTGCCTATTTTAAAACGATATAAAAGCATTACATTACAATAAAAAGGCAGTCAGCGGGAATAACATCAATGCATGCTAAAAAATATCAACCGGAAGAAGAGATCAAACTATGCGAAAAGGATGACAGATTTCTCAACATTCCGTTGATGATCAGATGTTTGCAACAGGCGGAAAACGAAATTCCCTGCTTTCGTACCGGCATTCAGCATTGCAACAGAAAAGATTGTAAATGGCGAATTCACTGTCAAATTGATCAATAATCCGGGAAGAAATCATGCAAAAAACAATCCTCACCCTCTTGGTTCTCAGTATCGTATTTTTCTCCATCTCTCTTTTCGCTCAAAGCGATAATAATCCGGCAATATGGATTACACCGGAAGAAATCGCAATGTTACCCGATAGCGGACAAGCCTGGGAAAATGTACTGGCTGCGGCAAGCCGGAACACAAACAATCCCGACCTTTCCAATCAGGAAGATATGGTCAATGTATGGGTATTGGCCAAAGCCCTGGTTTATGTACGTACCGGTAATGAAAAATCCCGCAACCAGGTCATCCAGGCCTGCAGTAAAGCGATTGATACCGAACTCGGTGGACGTACCCTGGCACTCGGAAGAGAGCTGATCTCCTATGTCATTGCTGCCAGACTGGTCGGTTTGCCGGAAGACAGGGACCGTGATTTCAGAGCCTGGTTGCGGAGAACGCTGACGGAAAATCTAGGTGGCCGCACATTGCAATCCACACATGAAGATCGACCCAACAATTGGGGAACACATGCCGGTGCAAGCCGTATTGCTGTCGCGCTTTATCTCAATGATCAACAGGAATTACAGCGGGCCGCTCAGGTCTTTAAAGGATGGCTGGGGGATCGCCAATCCTATGCCGGATTTCAATATGGGGATCCCGACTGGCAGGCAGATCCCGAACATCCCGTCGGCATCAATCCGGCAGGCAGCACTATAAATAACCATTCCGTAGACGGCGTTCTGCCCGATGATATGCGCAGAGCCGGCGGTTTCACCTGGCCGCCGCCGCAGGAAAATTATGTCTATGAAGGGCTACAGGGCGCTCTGGCACAGGCGGTTCTTTTGTCCAAAGCCGGTTACGATGTCTGGAACTGGCAGGATCAGGCTTTGCTGCGTGCCTTTACCTGGCTGCACGAAGAGGCAAACTTTCCGGCTGCAGGAGATGATACCTGGCAGCCCCATATTATAAACTATTTTCATGGTACCTCCTTCCCCGCTCCGGTGCCGGCACGGCCCGGTAAAAATGTCGGCTGGACAGACTGGACGCATGGCACCCCCCCGGTTAGCACTCCGGTGGTTATGGACACACTAACCCTCCATATAAAGGGTAATGGCCTGGTCACCTTAAATCCGGATGGCGGCATTTATGAACGCGGTACCACGGTTACGCTGAATACACGACCGGATTCAGGCTGGATATTTCAAACCTGGAACGGCGACATTATCAGCAATGAAGAGACCGCTGTAATGACAATGGATGGAAATAAAACCGTAGAGGCAACTTTTATTCCGCTATATACCCTTACCACCCGAACGGATGGTACGGGAAATATTCTCGTTGATCCGCTTCAGGAATTTTATCCGCCGGGGACAGAGGTAACGCTGACCGCATTGGCAGACAGCAACTGGGAATTCAACCAATGGAGTGGCGATTGTTCAGGCACGGAAGAAATCACAACGCTGTTGATAGAGAATAATTGTTCAGTAACAGCGCATTTTAGTCGGATAACCTCTCCCCCGCCACCGGTGGAAACGATTGCTCTGCTTCAAACCCTGCAGGGCGCATCCGGCAGTCAAAACCAGGTGACCACTTCCGGTGTTTTCAATACACCTTCGAACGCCCTTTATCTTGCAGCCATTTCAACCAAGCCTTATCGCCCGGTCATTGATCTCGACGGGCTGGGATTGAGCTGGGAAAAGCTCAAGGCACAGCCGGCCGGTCGCAGTCAGACGGGCGTTGAGATCTGGATGGCCCGCGGAATGCCGACGGAAAACAGCACCATTACAGCGGATTTGCAATCTGCACCTCTCAATGCACTTATCAGCGTGGTTCAGTACCAGGGTGTAGATACAGATCTGCCGCTGGGCACAGTCACCTCTGTCAACACAAACGGTATAGACGGCGCCGCATCAGGTGGAAATGATTCGGATGCCTATTCATTTTCCTTCAGCACAACAACCGCGCAGGCTCAACTCTTCAGTGCCGTGGCCATGCGGCATAAAACCCACACACCGGGATCGGGATATGCCGGGATTATACAATTGCACCAGGGAAGCGGAGGAGATATGGCCGGGCTGGCCCTGCAGCAAAGAACAGCTGCCGAACCGCAGACGCTGACCGTTGAAGGCGCCTTCAGCGGAAGTGTAGACTGGGCTGTTATTGCCATCGAATTACGACCGGCAAGCACATTGCAAAAACAATATTATATGCTCTCCTCGATAGAATCGTCAAAGCAGCTGCCTGAAAGACTGACACTGGAACAAAATTTCCCCAATCCATTCAATCCGACCACCACCCTGCGCTATCATCTGGCTGTCAGTGGTCCGGTGCGGTTGACGATTATCAATATGCGTGGCCAGGTGGTAGCCAATCCGGTGAATGGCTACCAAAAAGCCGGCACGCATGAAACTACATGGTCGGCACTGGATGACTTTGGGCGACCGCTGGCATCCGGTGTCTATGTTTACCGTCTGGAAGCAAATGATTTTGTCAAAACCAAAAAAATGCACTTGCTGCGATAAAAAAATGCGCTCTGCGGAAAATATTCAAAGCGCATTTTTGCTTTTATGTTATGTTTTTTCGGCCGGCCGGCTTGCCCTTTACAGAGCTTATTCCAGAAGAATCATTTTTTTAACCGCTTTAAAATCAGCTGCCCGCAGTTCATAAAAATATACCCCTGACGACAAGTGAGCTGCATCGAATGACAGGGTATAGTGACCGGGTTCATATTTGTCATCCGTCAAGGTGGTTACATGATGGCCGAGAATGTTGTATATCTTTACCGTAATCCTGCCTTTTCGGGCGATTCCAAACTGAATTTGTGTCTCCGGATTAAAAGGATTGGGATAGTTTTGATGTAAAAAGAACTGCTGCGGCAGAGCTGTATTCTCTTCTTTTTTCACCGATACTTTTAACGATGCAGACAGCTCTGATGTATTACCGGCAGCATCGGTGGCTGTCGCTGTGGCGCGGGAATAGGTCAGCGGCCCGTCATAAGACCAGTTGCCGTTTGCATCGGCCCAAACGCTGCTCTCATAGACCAGAGCCTGGCCCAGGGAGTCGGTGAAAATTTCCACCTTGCTGTTCAGCGGCGCTGTTCCCGTCAGCGGCGGACTCTGGGTGAGGACAGGGGCGGTTATTGAATTGTTGGCGTTCTGCAACAGACGAATCGCCTTTAATCCATTTAGCGCAACTGAATT
>WJMF01000170.1 GCA_014728085.1 Candidatus Zhuqueibacterota bacterium | reverse complement strand
GAAAAAACCTCTTCGCCCATGAGCCAGGGCATCCATTCCGCCGAGCTCTCGATGCGATAGGAGAAATCGATCACAGCATTTCGCTCCAAACCGGTATGGGTGACAACCATTTCGCGCAGATGGGCATAAGCGGGCGCCTGTGAAACGGCACGGGGCAAAACAGTATTATAGGCATTATCGGGGGATTCCACGCTTTTGCCATCCGCCATGGTGGTAATGGATTTTAATATATCCAGGGTCTGGAATCGAGGATTATAGATAATAAAATCTTCTCCAAAATAGCGGTTAACAGCTAAATAAGTAAGCAACCTGACTTTATGATGGTATTCAAAAGAAATCCGCCCATCCTGATGCAAAATATATTTTTTTTCCAACTGCTGATAGACCGCATCGGTTCCGGCTGTTTCCGTCTCTGCTGCTGTTGAGAACGTAAAAACAGTTAGAATGAGGCACAAGCCCAAAACGAATTTATACATGATATCCTCTTATTTTTTGATTAGAATGACAAACTCTTCTCTTACACTGTTGGCCTCACGGATAGCATGGCGAAAATTTTTCCATTCCCCGGCCGGAAAAATGCGTTTTTTCAAAGCAATCTTTTCAGAAAATTGAAGGCGATTCCGTTTCGTTTCATAACCAGCCTCAAAATCCGCAGCGCTGCCCGCTACCGTTTCAAATTC
Source organism: Candidatus Zhuqueibacterota bacterium (assembly GCA_014728085.1). Taxonomy (GTDB): domain Bacteria; phylum Zhuqueibacterota; class Zhuqueibacteria; order Residuimicrobiales; family Oceaniaggregativiventaceae; genus Oceaniaggregativivens_A. The sequence continues at coordinate 18,164 of WJMF01000170.1, read as the reverse complement.
AGGCAACCGCTCTGTTTTATATCCTTTCGGCAATCGAATGGATTCCTCAAACTCGATCAGTTGCGAACAACCGATACGGAACGGATAGGTTCTTTCCTCTTGCCCGACGCGCATGTGCAAATAAGGGCTGGTATAGCGACCACCAAAAACATGCTTTGCCAACAGAGGAATAAAGACAAGCTTATCACCAATTGTCTGCGCATAGGCGGGAATCTCATAGTCGACCGTGATTTTCATCGGCTGTGAAATATCATAGGGATCATTGTATCGCAATGATTTGACCTGAATTCTGGGAGAAAGGTCGAACAATTCTCGGTCAAAATAGTGATGCCAATCTTGTTTTCGACGTCTGGTCAGATTCCGCCGTATCTGCGAATCCGCCTGGCCGTCTGCGGTAAGGGTAAAAGAACCGGTCAGAGTACCATCGGACTTTAATTCGGATTTTCCGGTTACGACCAGAGGATGATTTTGCGGCGGACTGACGGGGGTTGTTTTCAAATCCGCTCCTTCAGGTACACCCATAAGATATTCCTGCTGCTGTTCGCGGCTGCTCCACAATTCACGGGTATGAGGAACCCAGGTGGGATCGAGAAGAACATAATCGTCCTCTCCGCGTTTCCAGATGGTGACGCTGTGATTAAATTGATCCGCCGGTATCCGGTCGATACGCGATCCCGCCATGGTCATGGCAGCATAGGATTCCAGACCGGCGGCCCGAAGCATGGCAACCAACATCCCGGCCTTATCCTTGCAGACACCGCAACGGTCCCTGAAGGTCATCTCCGCCGGATGCAGAGTGTAGCCCTCTCCTTCTCCCATGGTCAATCCGGAATAGCGAATCTCGTCTGCTACCCAGTGGGTAAGCACACTAACCTTCTCTTCATCGCTCTTGCAGTCTTTTGTCAACGCTTCCACCTTCGCGATGATCTCGGGCGTCAGGTTGAAACTGACGTTTTCATTGACATTGTAAAACCACAACGATTTTGCCTCCCAGTCCGGTGATGTGGATAGCAAAAGCTTTGTCGCCACGTCCGATGTAGCGACCATGTGTGCCTCCCGTTGAAGCGGCTGTATATCCTTTTTCTCGAAATGGAATCGCATGCGGTCTTGATCCAGCTTGCTCCAGCTCTGCAATTCACCATTATAAACCTGGTATTGGAGATTTTTCTCTAATGGCAAAGAAACAGTATAGGATTTGAGCAGTACCGGCGTACGGGACCAAAACGGGACGATATCATAAAAGTGACCCCGCATAGGCGGAATAAATCGTTCATCACCGGTCTGATCAGAGCGCCTCTCGTCGGTTTGTTGCAGCAGTGCATAGGTGAATCCCTTGCGAAACGTTATCACCTCTACAGCATCGCCGGGCCGCAAATGTCCGACGGGCAGTATTTTTTCCCTTGCCCCCCAGTAGATGGCACGCGCCGGTGCCGTGTGATCGAGAACGCTTTGCAGGGAAACCGTATCCACTCTGCCATCATGACGGAAAATGCGGGCCTCTTTTATTTCAACATATGCCGATTGCGGATCATAACCGAACGTTAGACTTTGCAACTCCCTGCTTCCCCCGGCTTTGAGTACTTTGGTCAGGGTATGGTGAGTGACATAACTCAATCCCGATTCCATAACCTCGACGTCCATACTGTCAAAAATCACGATTGTGCTCGCATTCGAATACTTGTCCGCATTACCGGCATTGTCGATCATTTCCCGGTAAGGATGTGGATCAGAAGCAAAAAGGGATATGGTGAAAACAAACAGTATACCTGTAATCAACTTTTTATTCATAACACCTCCATCACATTTACCCGGCACACCATCACCGGAGAGAAGTTTAAAAATCCCTGTATTTTATGCAACTTTTTCCTTAAAATCAAGCAAGAAACGAGCAAGACATCCTTGCAAAAACGAGAACTTTTTTTTAACAGTGGCGTCTATTAATAAAAACGGGAATGAATTTGTCGCGAGATGTCGAAACAGACAAACTGATCAGAGAAGGTCAATCAGGTAATTCGGAAGCGATAGACAAGCTTATACGCAAGTATGCGGCAGATGTTCATCGACTCATTTACAGCATTATGGGTAACTCTGACAAAGTACCGGACCTGGCACAGGAAACGTTTTTGCGCATCTTCTCCAGACTCGATCAATATCGTTTTCAATCATCCTTTCGGGCGTGGATCATACAAATTGCGGTCAATCTCTGTCGCGATGAATTTCGCAAGGCGCGCGTACGAAAAATCATTTCCCCGCTCTTTCCGGATAGTGAAGACTCTATACACAGCGATGACCCGGGTACTCGACCCGATTTTAAGCTCGAACGGAATGAAACGCGGCAGCAAATTATAATCGCTCTGCAAAAGCTTGACAAATCACTGAGAATGGTTTTCACTCTACGGGAAATAGAAGGACTGCCTTATGAAGAGATTGCACGAATATTAAACTGGCGTTTGGGTACGGTTAAGTCCAGGTTGTTCAGAGCAAGAAAAGAACTGGCTGGAATGTTATCCCATCAACTGGAGGATTTATGATAGCCCCGAAAAAATGCAACTATTTGAAAATGGTTTCCAGGTATATGGATAATGACCTGAACGAAGGTGAAAAAAAGGCCCTGCAAACCCACCTGATACATTGTTACACCTGTCAAAAGCATTTTAAAGCCTTTTTGCACCTCAAACAAGCGAGTCGTTTCAATTATCCGGTATCGCCCTATTTTGCGCCTCGCGTTTTCAGCGCTCTGAAGCAGACAACGCCTCCGTTCTGGAAACAGATGGCTATCTTGCCGGAATTCCTGGTAAAATCCGGACTTGTAATCGCCACTCTGATTTTGATTTTTATCGCTACAGCAGATATATTCAACAATTCACCGTCCGAAATGACTGAACCGAGCGAAAATTTGATTTTAATCGATGAACTCGACAGGCAAACCACCCTGGTAAGCAATGACCAGGCTCTGCGTTTCGCACTCAACAGCAATGATATTATAAAGGATAATCCGAATGAATTCTAAAACGCTTGGTATACTCAGCCTGGTCGCCGTTTTTTTGATCGGTGCGGTATTGGGAATAGCGCTGGGCTATCTTTTTGAAAAGCCAGACCACCATTCCCACCACAATAAAGATATGGTGGCCAAATTTAAAAAAGATCTGGATCTAACCGCTGAACAGGAAAAAGTGTTGCTTACTCTGCTCGATGAGCTTAAACAAAAATATTCCGCCCTGCGTAAAAAACACCGTCCCGAATACAAAGCCATCCAGAAAGAGTTCAGAACCAACTTTAAAAACATATTAACCCCGGAACAACAAGAGAAATTCGATGCCTATCTGGAGAAAAAACGGCACGACTAGCGCAAAGGAGCACTACAAAATGAAAAAAACACTCGCCTTCATAGCACTGGCTATGGTGGCAATAACCGTCTGGTTTTTTACCCGTCCCCGTCAGGCCCGGGTGGAAGAATCACCAATTTCAATTCATTTTGAAAAAGTACAAAAAGGCGATATCAGGGTCGAGGTCACCGCAACCGGAATCGTTGATCCCATTAACAAAATAGAAATTAAATCCAAAGCCAGCGGTTTGATCGACGACCTTCCAATAGAAGAATCGGATCACGTCAAAACCGGGGAGCTCATTGCCCGTCTGGATCAGCGGGATACACGTAATGCCTATGAACAAGCCATTGCCGATCTCGAGGTTGCCGAGGCGAACGTCACACAAAAAAAGAGCGATTTCAACCGAAAAAAAGAACTTTACGAAAAGGGCTTAATCTCCGCAGCCGATTTTGACAATGCCCAGCTATCTTTGGTTGAGGCAGAAGCCCAATTGGTGCGGGCAAAAATTAATGTTGACAACAACGATATCCGCCTTAAAGATACGATTGTGCGATCACCGATAAACGGTATCATACTTACCAAGACGGTAGAAGAAGGACAAATTATCTCGTCCGGCATTTCCTCGGTAACCGGAGGAACGCTAATTGCCACCATTGCAAATATGAACAGCGTTTACGTCAAAGCTGATGTTGATGAGATCGATATCGGTAAAATTAAACCCGCTATGCCTGCCCGGGTTATCGCAGACGCTTTTCCCGAGAAGGTTTTCGTGGGCAAGGTCATTCGTATTGCGGCCCAGGCAAAGGTGGAACAAAATGTGACCAGCTTTGAGGTAACTATCCAGGTTGACAACCCGGATGAAAAACTCAAAGCCGGTATGAATGCATCCGTCACCATTCTTGTCGCCGACAGACGGGATATTCTCATGGTGCCCAATGAAGCGATTATGAGTGGCAGGGAAATGGTCAGCGAATTGATGCGCATAGAAGATATGAGCGCAAAAATTGAAAAGAATCAAAAATCCAGAGAAGACCTGCAAAAAATGAATCGCGAGCTGATGAAAATTCATCAAGGCGTGCTGATTAAAGACGGGAATGGATTAAAACCAGTTTCCATCCAAACCGGCGTCAGAAGTCTGGATTTTACTGAAATTATTAATGGACTCAATCCCGAGGATGAGGTCGCGTATACGTTTTTCTCGCGGGCGAAAATGTCCAGCGAACAATTCCGCGAACGGATGAAAAGATACCAGAACATGCGCAGCGGCTTGCGCAGCAACAACAATTAATCTGTGGATAACAAGATGAGCCTGAAAATTAAAATATTTTACGAAATCAATGAAAATATTCACATTGCCTTCACTTCTCTGGTGGCCAACAAAATGCGCGCCCTGCTTACCATGCTCGGTATTATTATCGGGGTTGCCGCTGTGATTACCATGGTGGGATTGGGAGCAGGAGCGCAAAAAGCGGTAGAAAGCCGCCTCGAAGCCCTGGGATCAAACCTTCTTTATATTCGGCCGGGCTCCAGCCGGCATGGCCGGATACACTTTGGTGCCGGAAGTCGCCAAACGCTGAAAAATGAAGATGTCAAGGCATTGAACAGATACTGCTCCTCAGCAACCTATATTATTCCGGAATACGATAGCCGGGCACAGGTCGAATACGGCAGCGAGAACTGGAACTGTGAAATTGTCGGAACGGTTCCACAATATGAACAGGCAAGAAATTTTGCCGTTCAGGAAGGGCGATACTTTAACGACGAGGAGGTCACCAATAACGACCGGGTCGCGGTGATCGGTACGGAAATCCGTCAAAATTTATTCAGCGAGGCATCCCCTGTCGGTAAAGTCATTAAAATTAAACAGCAGAATTTTGTCGTCATTGGACTGCTGGAACAAAAAGGCCAGGTTTCCTGGAGAAACATGGATGACCAAATACTGGTTCCCATTAGCACCGCTCAAAACCGTCTCTTCGGCGTGGATTATTTATCCGGAATTACGATTCAGGTGACATCGGATGAATTGATCGACGAGGCATTTATACAGGTAGAAAAAATCCTGCGCCGGCAGCATCGGTTGCGACGGGAACAGGATAATGATTTCAATATCCGTAATCAAAGTGACCTGATCAGTACCTATCAGGAAACAAATAAAACATTCGGCTTTTTGCTGGCTTCAATCGCCGGCGTATCGTTACTCGTGGGAGGAATCGGCATTATGAATATTATGCTGGTTTCTGTTACCGAACGGACCCGGGAAATCGGTGTGCGCAAAGCCATCGGTGCAAGAAGGAAGGATATTATGCTGCAGTTCCTGATCGAATCTCTAACCATCAGTCTGATTGGCGGGATTGTCGGGATTCTGCTTGGTATGGTACTCTCCTATTTGCTCGCCACGCTGGCACAATGGAATACCATGATCTCTTTCTATTCCATATTACTGAGTTTCGGTTTCGCCTCTGCAGTAGGGCTCTTCTTCGGAATCTGGCCGGCCCGCAAAGCCTCATTGCTGAATCCGATCATTGCTTTGAGATATGAATAGAGATGCCCATAGAGCGCTGCAGGTTTCAACCAACTGCAAGCTATGGGCATTTTGACAAAAAAATAACCCTTACGATTCCAGCCGGGTCAACGCATAACTATATGCCCCAACCGCAACTGCACGACTGGTTCCCAACCGTGAAAGCCCCACGCCAATACGGGGATGAGTATCATACTCAACTGTTTTCTCACTGCGGGGGACCTGAATCGTTTTGATAAAAGCATGAATAAAGTCGTTACGCTGTTCGGCATCCTCCAAATTGAAACAACTCATCTCCAGACGCGGAACCTCTCCATCGTCGAGCCGTTTCATCGGTTTGTTCATCGCCTCCACCACAAAAGGCAAAAAGAGATCAGCAGCACCGGCCAATCCGCCGCCGATAACCACAATACCATCTATGATGGTTACAATATTGGCCAGCGCATCTCCCAACAAGCCGCCGAATTCCGTAAAGGCATAAAGGGCGGCTTGTTGATGACCCGGTGTTTCTCCCTTTCCGATTTTATAAATATCCCTCGGTTCGGGTATGCTGTCCATGTCCAGTCCACTCTGTTCGGCATAAACGCGCTTGATGGCGCGGATACTTATGCTTTCCTCGATAAATGAGTCGCTGTATTTTTTATTGCCAAGAAGCCAAATTTCAGCAGCGGATGAATTATCTCCCACCAGCATTTTTCCATCCAGAATAACACTGCCTCCGAATCCCGTACCCAGCGTTACACCGATCAAATTTTTAAATTGTTTTTGTTGTTTTTGTAAAAGCTTGTTGACGTGTGGTAACAAGCCGGCCATAGACTCGCCCAGACCAAACAGATTGCCGTCGTTATTGATAAAAACCGGCATTTTGTAAATCTCTTCCAGCATCGGACCCAGAGCAACTCCCCCGCGAAATGCCGGTAAATTGGGCAAATCTCCGATAATACCGTTCTTATAATCCGCCGGTCCCGGAAAAGCAAAGCTGATCGCCACCGGATCCTGTCTACAGGATTGTCTGATCCGGTGAAATCCATCGATAAGGATTTGTAAACACAGGTCGAGGTCATCGGAATGGGAAGGCAAGGTCACCGGTTCGACAATTTCTTTGTTGCCCTGAATCGCAGAAAAAACAAAGTTTGTGCCACCGGCATCAAGAGTCATTACCACTCGCTTGTCATCAGCAAAATACAACACAATTCTCCTTACAATTTATTCAAACCAGGATTCATCTATTCGCCGGGTTACCCTTACCACCGGATAAACATCGAGTTTCCGGTCATAATAGGGACTGTTTCTGTAGAAAAAGTAGAGACGCTGCCGTGCGCTTTCAGCAAATTCCTGATCTGTTTCCAATTTTTGCTCAAAACGTGACCGAAGCTGCGCATCATCCTGCATTATTTTCTGAGCAATGGGCTCCATCGCATAAGTTTCAAAGTACTCTTTTTGTTCAAATATAGTATTCATAAATCCCCAATGAACCAACGCATCAGGGGCATAGGGTTCCAGTAAATGCATAATCAATCTGCTTTTTTCATCGCCCAGCGGAATATAAAAAGAGCCGGCCCTGAAGGTCAGGCTGTCTGTAAATGGCTTAACCGTATAGGAAACCCGCTGCCGTCCCTCATAGGAACGGCCGGCAAATTTAACGTCATCCAGACGGTAGCATTCAAATGCATCCCGAACAGGGATTTTCAGTTTCCTGTAGCTGATACCGTGAAAATCAAGCCGATCAACAATATCTTTCCAGCCCACCGGTATCAGATATCCCCGCGGAGCTGTGATCGCGGTTTTCACGCGAATATCATCAAATAAAACAGAATTAACATCTCTTTTCCTGTCGCTGTATTGAATATAGGTTCGACCGGAAACATCTCCCTTGACGGTTTCCGTTTCATAGCCGCGAAAAATAATCGTATCACCCGTGTCGGTCCGGGTATCAAACTCGATATTAAAAACGTTTGAATCCTCTCCCGCAGCTCCAAAACCGGCAGACCACATTCTGGTTTGTTCGACAGCCTGAATTAATTGACCAGAGTGTTCGGCGAGGTAATTCAAACCGATGCGCAACAGATCATAGGTTCCCTGGACGCGCTCTTCATAGCTTTTCAGACTATGTGCTTCGACGAGAAAACCGATAGAATTGCACAACGTCGCATAATAGTTGGATAACATCGGTCTCCAAACACCGCCCACAAGTCCTTTTTCCGGATGCAAGGGATCCAGCGGACCGGCATACGGCCCGATAAGCAGCCCCTCCTCATCGCTTTGCCGTAAAACATAAGGTAAAAACCTCTCTTTAACCCACCGGGAAAGAGGACCGCCGTATAAGGGATGGGTGTCTACTTTATAGGTAATCACATACTGGAAATCCTGACCATTTGTTGTATGCAGGTCATAAAAAACGTGAGGTTGCCACTCGTTGTACCAGTGCAAAAATGCTCTCATCTCTACAGCATCTGCTTTCATAAAATCCCGGTTTAGATTCAATCGATCAGCAGTAACCCGCCAACCTGCAGATTTCGGACCCTTTTGATTGATGCGGTTATACGGACTCGACCTCGCATGCCCGTCAGGATTCATGATCGGGATAATCGCTATAATTAAGCTATCCAGTATTTGCGGATAGGCCCTGGAGATAATCAACTCTCTGGCCAACATCATAACCGCGTCTTTGCCGGCTGATTCACCGGGATGGATACAACAATTCAACAGGACCACCGGTTTGTCGCTTTTTTTAGCTTGACCGGGCGTAAAATGCCCGTCCCGGGAGATGATAACCGTCTGAATCTCCCGGTTTTCCGCGCTGTTGCCTAATGTCATCACAGTGGCATACGGAGAAACGTCTGCCAGGCGTTCAAAATACGCATATGTCTCTTGCAGCGAGGCTGTTTCAAGGCCGGCTGAACGCTCGTAAGGTGTCTGCCATTCCTGTTGCGGCGTTTGACATGAGCTTAGAAAGAGCAATAAAACCAAAAAAAAGATATCATTTCGCATGGACGACCCTTTGCGTAATAAAAATAACCGATCTTACATTTTTACAATCGTATAATTTATTAAATTTAATTACAAATAAAAATAATATTTTAGCGGTATCTATCCAAAACGGCAATGATAACGCCGGATTGAGCAAAGGCTCTCGTTATTAAGCGATAGGAGCGGTGAAGATACAGTGTATAACAGCTGTATTTCCGCAGCTAAATGGAAATTGAGCCATCATTCAGTCAGCATCATTTGATTTTCTCCTCAAAAATCCGTAACTTTTTAAAAAATTTGGAGTCACAATGTCTAAAAGATTTATTATTATTTCCAACAGATTGCCGATCAATATCACCAAGCGCAGAGGTGAAATGACCTATAAAAAAAGTGCCGGGGGGTTGGCTACAGGCATGGCTTCTTTTTATGAAAAATATGAAAGCCTGTGGATCGGCTGGCCGGGAATTATAACGGATAAAAAACAGGAAAAAGAGTCTATTCGCGAAAATTTACGAAAAGAAGATATGGTACCGGTTTTTCTTTCCCGGCGTGAACAGGAAAACTATTATGAAGGATTCAGCAATAAAACCATCTGGCCGTTGTTTCATTATTTCAGCCAAAATACCATTTATGAACAGAATTACTGGGAAACCTATAAAAAAGTCAATATTCGATTTGCGGAAGCCCTGCTAAAATTTGCCAAAGAAGATGATATTATCTGGGTTCACGATTACCATCTCATGTTATTGCCTCATTTAATCCGTGAAAAATTGCCCGCCTCCACAATAGGCTTCTTTTTACATATTCCGTTTCCGTCTTATGAACTTTTTCGAACCTTGCCGTGGCGCGACGATATTATGCAGGGATTGCTCGGAGCTGATTTAATCGGTTTTCATACCTTTGACTATGTGCGTCACTTTTTATCTTCCTGCCGGCGCCTCAAAGGCCTTGATCATGATCTGGGAAGGATCAATTGGGAAGAGCGCATTATTAAAGCCGATTCCTTTCCGATGGGAATTGATTATAAAAAATATCACGGTTCCGGTCTGAAACGCGAGGTTAAAAAGGAGATGAGCCGGCAGCGCAATCGACTGCAAGAATGCAAACTCATTCTATCCATTGACCGCCTCGACTATTCAAAAGGCATACTACAGCGACTGGAAGGCTTTAATAAATTTCTCGAAAAACACCCGGAATACCGGGAAAAAGTAACCCTGATTATGGTGGTTGTGCCGTCGAGATCGCGTGTCGAGTCCTATCGGCGTCTCAAGCACCAGCTCGACACGGTGGTTGGGCGTATCAATGGCGTCCACGGTACGATCGGCTGGACGCCCATATGGTATCTCTACCGCTCACTTCCCTTTAACAGCCTGACAGCGCTGTATAATATCGCTGATATCGGCCTGGTAACGCCATTCCGTGACGGCATGAATTTGGTGGCAAAAGAATTTATCGCCTGCAAACGCAACGGAAAGGGCGTACTTATACTCAGTGAAATGGCCGGAGCAGCCGATGAGCTGGGAGAATCCCTGCTTATCAATCCGAATGATATCGAGGAAATCGCGGATGCGATATACCATGCACTTCAGGTTCCCGAGGAAGAACAGAAAAATCAGATTGAGGAGATGCAAAAAAACCTGAAACGCTATGACATTATCCGCTGGGCCAATGATTTTATCGATACGCTGATACAAAACAAGGAACACAGCGAGAGCATGCTGGTTAAAAGCATTGGCCGGGAGACAACGGAATTTTTGGTCAGGGCTTATCGTGAGAATTCCCCCAGGATTATGTTTATCGATTACGATGGTACGCTGGTTCCGTTTTCCCCGGCGCCCGAATTGAGCAAACCGGATAAAACGGTGTTGCAGTTACTGAAGAAACTGGCAACCCTTAAAAACTGTACAGTGGTTCTGAATAGCGGCAGACAAAAAGACACCCTCGAGGAATGGTTTGGCTCCGTGCCCGACCTCAATCTATGTGCCGAGCACGGTGCCTGGCTTAAAAAAGCCGGAGAAAACTGGAATACCATAGAAACGCTCAACCAGGACTGGAAAAACGAGGTGATTCCGATTTTGGAAAAATATGCGGAAAGAACACCGGGATCCTTTATCGAGGCCAAAGATTACTCACTGGTGTGGCATTACCGCAAAGCCGATATTGGACTTGGTGAAGTAAGGGCCCACGAACTTATGGACCGCCTGGTTGCTCTGACCGCCAATCTCAATCTTCAGGTCATGGAAGGAAACATGGTGGTTGAAATTAAAAATGCAGGTGTCAGCAAAGGACGAGCTGCACAGGAATTCCTTGAGAAAAAGCACTATCATTTTATTTTCGGTATCGGAGATGCCTATACCGATGAAATGTTATTCCAGAACATGCCGGATAACGCCCATACGATAAAAGTGGGATTTCGAGCCACAGTTGCAAAATACAGGATAAAGTCATACAAACAGGTAAGAGAACTATTGCAAACAGTGATCAAGGAGGGTCTGAATGAAAAGACTACATGACTATAGAGAAATCGTCGGCGACAGAGTGTTGAGTGACATTTATCAAACCGCAAGAAAACTTTACGGCAAACGCGTGGTCCATATCAATTCAACCTATACCGGTGGCGGTGTCGCCGAAATTCTCAATAGTCTTGCCCCTTTAATGAACGATGTGGGTATAGAAGCTGGCTGGAGAATTCTGAGAGGAGACTCTGATTTTTTCACTATTACCAAAAAGTTTCACAATGCCCTTCAGGGTGATCATATCAAACTGTCCGAACTCAAAAAACGTCATTATATCAATACCTGTGAAAACTTTTCGATTTATACTCATTTTAATCACGATTGCGTCATTATCCACGATCCGCAACCTCTACCGCTGATCGAATTCTATAAGCGCAGACAACCGTGGATATGGCGCTGTCACATCGATCTGTCCAATCCGGACGAAGAGTTGTGGAATTTTATCAAAGGGTTTGTATTGAGATATGATCATTCCATCATCTCAAGCGAAATATACCGGCAACCGGACCTGCCCATACAGCAGCGCATTTTTGCTCCGGTTATCGATCCCCTGACCCATAAAAACATGCCCCTTAAAGAAAAAGAGATCGACCGCAACCTGAAAAAACATAAAATTCCTACCGATAAACCAATCCTCCTGCAAATATCGAGATTCGATAAATGGAAAGATCCTCTCGGCGTTATTGACGTGTATAAACGCGTCAAAGAAAAAGTGGATTGTCGCCTGGTTTTGTGCGGAAGCATGGCAGCCGACGATCCGGAAGGGCTGGACATTTATCTCAAAGTCAAAAAACAGGCCAACCATATGGTAGAAACCAGAGATATTATATTGATCACCTATGAAAATAATGTTCTGGTCAATGCCTTGCAACGAAAGGCCGCTGTTATTCTGCAAAAATCCATACGAGAAGGATTTGGGCTCACCGTGACCGAAGGGCTGTGGAAAGGAAAGCCCGTTGTCGGATCGAGGGTTGGCGGAATCCCGATACAAATACAGGATGGCAAGACCGGTTTCCTTGTCGAACCAAAAGCACACGACAAAATAGCAAACATTATTGTCGATATACTAAAAAATCCGGAAATGGCAAAGTCAATCGGCAAAGCCGGTCAGGAATATGTGCGGCAGAATTTCCTGATCACCCGTCTCTTGCACGATTATCTTAAACTATTCACAGAGTTACTCTAAAAATCTGTTCCTCGCAAAATTTTCATCTTGAATATTATTTTAAATTTTATTTAATTTGACCTGATTGGTATCAGATTCACCTATACGACGAGGAAATTATGATTACGATTAAAGCATTCAAAGGATTACGACCCAAAGAATCCCTGGTCGAGCGGATCGCCGCGCCTCCTTACGACGTTTTATCCTCTCAGGAAGCCAAAACCATGGCGGCGGAAAATCCGGTTTCATTTTTGCACATCAACAAACCTGAAATCGATCTGCCGGAGGATGTGGACCCGTATTCAAACGTCGTCTATGAAAAAGGACGAGAAAATCTGGTTGGTTTTATTGAAAACGGTACCCTGATTCAGGATGAAAAAGAGTGTATTTATATTTACCGTTTAACGTGGAAGGATCATGTACAAACGGGATATTTTTGCCTCTCCTCGGTAGACGATTATGATAACGGCCGCATCAAAAAACACGAACTGACACGACCGGCCAAGGAAATGGATCGTACCAGATTGATCGATGTCATGAATGCTCAAGTCGGCCCGGTTTTTCTCCTCTACCCCTCTACTTCCAAACTCGATCATCTCCTCGAGGAGGGAGCCAAAAGGCCCGCAAATGTAGATTTCACCGCGGACGACGGCGTTAGACACCAGCTCTGGGTGATCCCGGAGGCCGATTTTATCAATCGGGTCGTTCAGGGTTTTCAAAGTCTGGATGCAACCTATATCGCAGATGGGCATCATCGCTCTGCCGCAGCATCCCGGGTTTGCGCATTACGCCGCAAGGCGCAACCCCTTTACACCGGCAAGGAAGCGTTTACCTTTTTCCTGTCAGTGATTTTTCCTCACAACCAGCTCAAGGTCCTCCCCTACAACCGCGTGATTAAAGATCTGAATGGTCTGACAGCGCAAGCATTTTTACAAAAATTGAACGACGCGTTCACTGTCGAACCCCGCGCCGCCGCAAGGGAAAAAGTACAAGAACATACTTTTGATCTCTACCTTGATAATCAGTGGTATACATTGAAAGCGAAACCGGGAACATTCAATGCCGATGATCCTCTGGATCAGCTGGATGTAAACATTTTAATGCAAAATATTTTGACACCAATCCTCAACATCAAAGACCCCCGCACGGATCACCGCATCGATTTTATCGGTGGTATACGGGGAACCGACGAATTACAAAAGCTGGTTGATAACCAGGAGTGGAGATGCGCTTTCTCTCTGCACCCGACATCCGTGGAAGCCCTGCTTAAAATAGCGGATGCAGGAAAAATCATGCCTCCAAAATCAACCTGGTTTGAACCCAAACTAAGAAGCGGTATGGTGAGTCAATTACTTTGAGTTTACCAAACAGGAGTTTCGTATGTTGATATTAATTTCAGATGCCTTTGCTGCAAACTTGCCGGATAAATTAAAAAAATTCGGTCAGGTAACAGACGACAAGAACAAACTATCCCGGGCGGATGTGATCCTGATTCGAAGTAAAACCAAATGCACCAAAGAGTATATCGATTCAGCGCCCAACCTTAAACTGATCATCCGCGGCGGTGTCGGACTCGACAATGTAGATCTCGATTATGCCAAAAGCAAAGGTATCCAGGTCTATAATACTCCCGCCGCCTCCAGCATCGCTGTTGCCGAGCTCGCTTTTGCAATGATGATCGCCATGCCGGGCAACCTGGTTCCCGCACATAATTCAATGCGGCAAGGAAAATGGATGAAAAAAGAACTCAAACGAACCGAATTATTCGGCAAAAAACTCGGCGTGGTCGGTTGCGGCCGTATCGGTCTGGAAGTTGCCAAACGCGCCCAGGCCTTTGGCATGAGAGTTTATGGTTTTGATATCATTGAGGTCGATTCTGATTATATCGAGGAACAACTGACTCTGCAGAAACTGGTTTCCATCTGTGACTATCTCACCCTGCATTTACCCTCCTCCGAAGAGACCAACGGTGTTATCAACAAAGAATTGATCGCACAAATGAAAGATGGTATCTACATCGTCAACACAGGGCGAGGCAAGCTGGTGGTGGAAGAAGATGTGGTGCAGGCGCTGGAATCGGGTAAAATTGCCGGATATGCCGCCGATGTTTATTATCAGGAACCCCCTGAAGGCTCGCCGCTGTTAAAAGCGCCCAATGTTCTGCTGGCACCTCATTTAGGGTCTTCCAGCAAAGAGAATCTGCTTCGAATCGGTGATATCATCGAAAAAATAGTAGCAGATTTCAAGAGCTAGTCTGAAAATGATAGAACCGCCAATACGGCGTCAACCATGTACAAACAGGCGTTAACATAAAGGAGAATAATATGGCACGTGTTTATAATTTTAACCCGGGCCCCTCTACCCTGCCCCTTTCGGCTCTTGAAAAGGCTAAAGAAGAGCTGATCGATTACCAGGGTACAGGCATGTCGATAATGGAAGCCTCGCATCGCGCACCGGAATATGATAAAATTCATAACGATGCCCAGGCGCTGATGCGCGAATTGATGAACATACCGGACAACTATCGTATCCTCTTTCTGGGGGGTGGAGCAAGCACGCAATTTGCCATGATCCCAATGAATTTTATTCCGGAAAACGGCTCTGCTGATTATGTAATTACCGGTTCATGGGCAAAAAAAGCGCTAAAAGAAGCAAATATCATTGCAAAGGGGAACATTGCAGCTACCTCGGAACCAGACAAGTTTAATCACATACCCACCCGGGAAGAGCTGCAGCTCGATCCGAACGCTGCCTATGTTCATATCACCACAAATAATACCATTGCCGGCACCCAATATCAAACTTTTCCCGATGTCAAGGATAAACCCCTGCTGGCGGATATGTCCTCTGATATTCTGTCCAAAAAAATCGATGTATCCAAATTTTCGCTCATTTATGCCGGAGCACAAAAGAACCTTGGCCCTGCCGGCGTTACCGTCGTCATTATCGACGATCATTTTGCCGCCGGCGCCCGGGAAGATATTCCCACCATGCTCTCTTATGGCACCCATATTGAAAAAAATTCCCTCTTCAATACACCACCGGTCTTTCCGATTTATATGGTCAACCTGGTGTTGGAATGGGTCAAAGCGCAAGGCGGCGTCGATAAAATTGAATCGATCAATAAACAAAAAGCGGATCTGGTCTATCAAACCATTGATGAAAGCGATGGTTATTACCGCTGTCCCGTGCGTAAAGATTCCCGATCATGGATGAATGCAGTGATGCGCTTGCCGAATGAAGAGCTTGAAAAGAGCTTTATCGCCAAAGCCAAAAATGAGGGATTGCACGGCTTGAAAGGACACCGATCCGTGGGCGGTATCCGAATATCCATGTACAATGCCATGCCGCTGGAGGGTGTGGAAAAATTGACCGAGTTTATGAAAAGCTTCAAACAAGAGAACTAGAGCAAATCTCTTCAGCTATTATCAAGCCCTGTGGCACAGAAACGCACAGGGCTTTTTTAATTACGCTCCGTCTCCCCGATCCCAACCACCAGATCAAGCTTCAAAACTCAATTCGCCATTCAACGAGCTGTTGTTGTGCGGAATAAAATTCAGCTCGCAGCACTTGACCTTCCAGTTCAAAGGAAACCGGAAGAGCTGGTTCCGTCATGATGTTTCTTACCCGCCACCGTGTTGAATCAGCCGGCAAAGCGATTAAAAGTTTATACGGAGTGTTTGCCACGAGTTCACTTTGACCGCACAGGCAAGTCCCTGCAACCGACCAATCTTCACGCCTGATATCGATCATTCCCTGTGTAACATGTCGACTCGTGCTGATAACCACGGGATAATCAACGACCCGGCGCAACGCCAAAATACGGCAACTCGCCGGTGGAAGCGTGATCCCGACAGAATCGGAAAAATTCTCCAGACGTTTTTGCTGCCAGTAATCATAGCAATAATACGTGCCGTCAAGACCGAGATCGTTCAGGCGGACATTGAGCTTTAAAGAATCCCGTTGCTGCCAGTTGAACAGCCCCAGAACAAAACGCATGGGCTGCGACAGAGAATCACTGACAAGCCAGATCGCCGGTATTTGCCGTTCAAACAAATCAACGGGTCGTGAAACAGCATCATGGGCAGGCATCGATTTTTTCAACAGATTTAACCGTTCTGCGGAGAGGTCGGAATAGGATTCACTGCTGCCATGTATCTGGCCGCTGAGAGCAGTCCATGAAACCAGAGCTTGTGCCTGACCAAGGGGCACCTTTTCTCCGACATGAACCGGGTCGGGATCATTATACCAGATCCGTTTGTGTAAAAAGTAAAGATTGCTGCCGCTGAATACGCCGCGAAGAAAGCGCTGCCAGCTCGGAGCGTTGTCAGCCCCGACGCGCATGGCATCCAAAAGACCGAAAGAGGCACCCAGCGTGCGCATATTCTGGGCGGCATTGCATCCGGAGAGAAAAACCTCTTCCCCGGCTGCTCTTCGAATGGCCTTCAAGCCATCGCGATAAGCCTCTACAGGTGTTTTTCGCTTATTAAAGAGCTCAACGGCGCCGTACTCATCTTCAACATAACCCGTATTGATGTAAACGTGCCGGGCCACGAGACCGGTCCAGAGACCATCCATTTTTAAATAGCCATATCCCCATTCTTCGGTTAATCTGCCGGCAACCCGCTGAACATAGTCGAGCGTTTTGGGGTGAGAGAGATCAAAACAGTCTCCACCCCAACGGGTGCGAAAGGGCGCTCCGTTATGACGGGCAAAAAGATAATGCTTGTCGGAAAAAAAAGGGTCATCCGTGTTACCGGTAAACGGCATATACCAGATTCCGGGTACGAGTCCGAGAGCGCCTATGGCGGTTGCGGTTTTGGCCATGCCGGAGGGATAAGGTCCATCGGCGCGATGTTGCATAAAATTCTTTGCCGGACCATTGCTCAGCAACCCCGCCTGCCAGTGATCATCGATTTGAATCACCTCGAGACCGTATGGTTTTAATGTCGAATCAATAAAGACAGCATTTTCGAGAATTTGCTCCTCGTCAGAAGCGCGGGCGTGATGCCAGGTACAATAATAAGCCGGCTGTGGCGGTAAAACGATATCAAGATCCCTTGCAATCAACTCTGCGTAGCGCTCGAGACCCGGACGCGCATCGCGGAAATCGGCAAAAACAAAAATTTCCAGAGGGGTTGTTGCTGTCGGTGTCCATTTACCATAGTCCAGAGCGGGCTGCAGATAAGGCGTTGTCTTTTCGCCGGAAAAAACCAATCCACTGCCTCGTTCCTGAGTGAGCCAGCCACTCACCACACCGTGACGCGTTTGCGGCTGGACCAGGGCCATGAAACTATAACTGCCCGGATTATCTCCCGCAGGAGCAATTCCAAAGGTTCCAAAAGCAACCGCACTGTCGGCTGACGTATACAATTGAGGCAGCATAATGCGTTCCAAAGAGCAACTATCGCGCTGATCAACCACAGGTTGTAAAAAGACAAACGGTTCACCGGGAACAAGAGCCAGGTGATAACCGATCTGATCTTCAGGTACGATAAAAAGCGACCGGTTACCCTGCCGGCCATCAACCGGTAACTGAGAAAATTCGGGTGCAGTAGCACAAGGTCCAAATGCAGCGGTAACAAACGGATGTGAAGAGTCATCAGCTGCAAAAACCTTCAATTCGCCGCTTTTGGCATTATATTCGATTTCTACAATTCCGT
>WJMF01000169.1 GCA_014728085.1 Candidatus Zhuqueibacterota bacterium | reverse complement strand
GGACCCCAGATAAATACAACAATCACCACAAACAGGACCGTAATCATCAATTGCAATATCTCGGCGCGCTCGGACAATTCAAACAATTCACCCAGGTAATTTCCCATAAAATGGAACAGAATCGCGGACAGTATGCTACGGTTGGTATTGTTGTAAACCCAGGTATAGAGGATGGAACCGATAATCGGTTGGATGAGAAAAAGGTAAAAGGCGGTGGTGCCTACACCCAGATTATTATGATAGGTACCTTTTATAAAGAATAACGGCAGATGCCAGGATGCCCAAAACGCACCCAAAATCAGACTGGACACCAGAGCGGTACGTGTTGTCTGCAACCGGTCCAGCGCATAACCTCGCCAGCCGAGTTCTTCCGGAATTGGGCCAAAAAACAGAAAAAAGATCGTCACCGGCAGGATCATCAGGGGCTGTTGGATAAATTGTGATGCCAATTCCGGTCGGATGCCGGCCCCGTTCATTAAAATATCAAGCGCAGCGGGCAACAAGGTAAGTAGCGGATAGGTCAAAAAAATGACAAGATACCAGCGGCCTTTGATGCGCTTTATATCAAAAACGCGGCGCCAGAAATCTCGCCTCACCTGTTTGTCTTTGACAGAATAGAGGAGCACCAGGGCCGCCAACATCGGGCCAACGCCGCCGATAAAATGCAGCGCGGTGATCAGCGGCGTCGATCCGTCCCGACTCAAAAATGCCGCCGGGATCCAGAACGCCCAGGTCCAAACAAAATTCAACAAAAAGAAAAGCCATGCGCTTGAAAACTTTCTTTCATTTGAATCTGACATGATTATTCTCCTAAAACGCCTCGCCAATTGCCAGGTATAATCCGGACGACTCTTTGCCGAAACCAAAATCGAGTCGCACATTTATATTCTCTTTGGGATTCAGTTGAAACCGCAATCCCAATCCGTAGGTATATTTCAAATTGTATTGAATACCCACATAGGTATCTGCGGTTATCTTTCGCTGTACATTGCTGCGAACTTGAAACATGCGGGGCGTATAGTTTTCCTCGCCCTCCTCTTTTGTATCATTCCCGATGCCGTAAAATTTATCCGGAAATTTCGCATAGCCGATATAGCCATTGAAATAATACATGTCATCCTGCCAATATATCTCGGTAGGCATTTCAATGGAGATCTGCTGCTTTTGCGTAACCATAAACGTCGGCAACAGATTTGACGGCTTGGAGTGGTGACTTTTCGAGTCTCTGAAATAATAATTCATGACAAGACCGCCGGCCAGTTTGGTTTCAGGCATATAACTCAGAATCGGCAGAATAACATAACCGCTCTGTTTTTGCTGTTCAGCTTCCGGTGGCTTTGAATACAGTGAACCCGGAGAGACCAAATGGCCAGCGAAGAGCATCAGGGAAATGGCCAGGGAAATAATTTGATGAGCTTTCATTGTTGATCCTGCTGTTCATGAGCATAAAATTGTTTCACGGATGGCAGCAACACCAAAAGCAGCATCAGCGCTCCGACTGCGCCATAGACAGCCTGTAACGGCGGCTGCGTTTGGTAGCCGATGACCAAAATTTCAACCAGGATCCAGATGATAAGTGCAACGGCAAGCAGCAAGGCCCCGAACCAGGCCATACGCGATCTTTTCAGCAAACCGACGAAACAGGCCAGCGGAAATAATCCGAGCACCGTGAAAAGAACGACTCCGGGAATCAGATAGGTTTGAAAAGGCGATCCCTCAAGCCAGCGTAAAGGAATGTTCATAGAAGCTCCGGTCGGATCGAGCAAAAGTCCGATGCCGCCGCCAATACCGCTTAGTCCCTGAAAAAGTACAAGAATCATGAGCAAATAGTCACTAACAGGTCGAGATATTTTTGATGTCATGGTGTTACCTCCTGTTATTGAGTAAAACGTTATCAACCGGTTTTCTCAACGAATCGGGCATGGGGTCCGCATAGCCGATTCTCAAAAGCAGCAGCGGCTGTTCATTCGGCAATCCCAAATAGTTTTGCAGCTCTTTCCTCATGATCGCCTCCTGTCTCTGATTAGAATCAAAGTGGTTCCAACCAAACCGGCAATCAAAAGGCCATAATCCTCTTTTATGGTCAGATTTATTGCCGCACTCAATCCGATGAGTGACCAGAGCAGCGGGATCACCAGTACATATTTTGGAATCCGACTGCTTGTCCATAATAAAATCCCGAATGTAAAAATAGTCGTCGGACAAGGTAATCCAAAGGTTGGTTGTTCAGGATAGATATGCCCCATCTGATGCCCGATAATCGGATACAGGATCAAGGCATATAAAATGAACACGATACCGAACAGATTATACATATCCCACTCGAAATGGAACAGCAGTTTATCTTTGATCACACCTGCAAAGACAAAGATTATTCCCTGCACAATGAACAGAAAACCGAACAAATAAGCGCCTTGATTGATATCAGTGAAAAATGCAAGGTGATACACAATACCTATCCATAACCAAAACGCACCGAGTATTCCATTGATCATTTTTTCATTTGACTTAACCTTGAACAGAACCAATATAACGGCAGCAACCGCCAGAATGTTCAGAAAAATCTGTGCGGGCCAGATGGATTGATTATACTGTGCAATTACATCAAAAAATTGTTCAAGGGTGAATGGCAACTGCATATCTCGTCCCCTTTCCATTAAAGATGTTCAACTATATATTCCCGCAGCTTATCCGCCGCCAAAAGGCTGGTGACATGCCCGGTTTCCAGGACCTTGATGGGCCGGTCACCGTAACAAACCTTTTGCCGTTCATATTCGATATACCGATCAAAGCGTCCGAGCAACGGAAATACATTATCATCCGTTATCTGCTGAAAGTCATTCTCGAAGTTGAGAATCTTGCGGATTTGTTCCGGATGCTGTACGGCCGGTTCGCCGGCCAGTTTTCGATACCCCGACGTGATGAACAATTCATCCAGCGCCGCGCCGGCCAGCAGCGGCACATACGCGTCGGCGCTGTTATAGTACGTCCGGTGCAGATTGGTCACCCAGCCGCCCAGGCTGATTCCGGACACCAGAACCGGCCCGGAATACTCGCGTTTCAGAACAAGGATGAGCTCTTGGACAAGTTTCACCGATGTCATGAGCATGGCCGCAAAATTGGACAGCTGACTGATTTTACGTTGATACGCCTTGAGCGTGGAATTGTGAAACGGCGCACGTACAGCAATGAGATTGGCCTCAATGGATTCATCCGTATCATAGAAAATAGATTTAAAGCTGTTTTTGGCAAAACGGCTGAAATCAAACGGCCGTTCATTGTTGCCGTGATGATAAATAATCGTAGGATATTCAGTCCCTTTGAGCTGCGCCGCATTGAACGCCGGATCCAGTTCGCCCACCAGCGTTTTGGCATTGAGCTCATGGATGCCCGGGGTCAAATCAAACTCCTGGATAGATACAGAATATAAATTCTCCCGCAAACTCGCACTATCGATGTTGTCCGAAAAGAACCTGTGTTTTCCGGAGGCCAGAGAGGCGATTGAAGCTGTGAGTTTGTCCAATAAAATATGTCTATTCATGCTTGATCCCTGACTATTTTATGATAACCACTAACTTTTTCTGCCACATTCAACTGTTCAAACAAGCATCTCATCCAACCAGTCGAATGTCACCTGGCTGAGCAACGCGAGATTGGTGCTGATGCCGTGACTGTCCGCGCCTTCATCAGCCGGCATAAGCACGGTTTTGTTCCGGGGATGCGGAGATACCGTCTTGATGGTCTCAGCCGCCTCTTTCATATGACTGGATTGTTCGTATTGCTGCGTAAATCGTTGCGGCTCAGCAATCGGATTGATAAACAGCAGTGGCACTCGATAGTAGGTATAGCATCTCAAATAACTCTCGCGTGCGCTAACCGGATGATTGTTTTGTTGCGAAACTTCCGCCCTGCGCTCAACGCGCTCGCCCATCGCATTCCACTCACGAATCCAGCTCTGCATATCGCCTTCCTTTATCTGCGAAGCAGCATAATAGGCCTCACCGATTTGCACCCCGCCATGGGTTTTCATGCCGACAATCCACTGGAAAAAAAAGTCAAATTCTTGTCTTTTAAAATGAAACTTGATGCGCGGATTGCGCGGTAATCCTTTTTCCGGATCTTTATGATTTCGTATTTGTTTTCCATGTGCTGTTGTCATAACGGTTCCTCCTTTCCGTTTTAATGATCTATAGATTCCTCATGTTCGTCAAAGAAGGCCAGCACCTCGTTGTTAAAACGCTCAGGATTGACCAGATTGGACGGATCCATAGCCTTTTCCAGGATCACAAATTGGGCATTTGGAATGGCATCAGCAATGCGTCGATTGATATCAACAAACCAGTCGCCGAATAGATCGCCTGCCAAAATCAGGGTTGGGATGTGTAAATTCGATAATCGCGGCGTGATATAAAAACGATTCAGCGCGGCTCGCGCCATCAGCAGCTGGTCATTATTCATAAGGTCAAAAGTTTGCTGAAAATAGCGTGATATACCCGGGAAATCTCCGTAAACCCATTCCAGAGATGTATGCAGCAATCCAGGAGCAATTTTGATCGTTAGCCATTGCATCCACCCGCCGAATCCGGCTTTTAGGGAGGATACCTCGCTGAATGTATCCGCCAGAATCAGCATATCCGCATGAGCCGGATAGTCGCACGCAAACTGCTGAGCAATCGCGCCCCCCATGCTGACGCCGGCAATAGCAACACTCCCGAGCCCGAGATGTTCTGCCAATTCCATCATGTCGCGGGCTCACGCCTCGATCCGAAAGTTTTCGACCGGTTCAGACGATCCGTGTCCGCGCATATCCGGAACGATCAGGAAATATCCCTGTTCCGGCCATGTTTTAATCTGTGGCTCCCACATGCGCCCGTCCGCGCCGAGGCCATGGATCAATATGATGGCAGGATTGTCTTTATCACCAAAAGTCTGAAAATACAATTGAACCGAATCCGAGGTTGTGAACGTCATGTGATGCTCCTCTTGTTTCATTCGTTAATAGAACAGGCTTTCAATCAATTCAATGAGCTCCGAGCGCGACGCCGTCCCTTCCAAAGTCTTGAAAATTTTGCCGTGCTGAAAAAATAGCAGCGTGGGGATTTTCCGAATGCCGTACATAGTGCATCGCCGCTTGGATTGATCCGCATTGATAAGGAACACATCAAATCGGTCTGCATAATCACACTGTAGCTGCTTGAGTAGTTCACTCATAATAAAAGATGAGGCGCTCCAGTCCGTGTAAAACTCTACAATGATATTGCGTTTTTTCTGTATGGCATTATCCAACTTTATCATGCTGTATTCGACTCGCTCCGCTTTTCCATTCTCTCACCGAATCGATGAGGTGCACCGTATTCAAATGCTTCAAGATAAAAATTGGCGTATGTGTATCCGCCTTTATCCAAAAGCCAACTGCTTATAATTTCAGTCGGGTAGAGGCAGAACAGATCAATTTCATCAAAAACATGAAAATTGTATGTTTCAGTGCTTGCTTTTGTTTATAATCCACCCAAACGACTCAATTTAAAAGCTGCTTATCGCCGTGTTCAGCAAATCTCGGACATTTGGTTTTGCCGGCGCGATATAACGGAAAACGGAGAAAAAGCAAATTATAATCGAATCAGGCAAGCGCGTTTTCTTGTCCCGAATCCAAAGTGAAAAGAACGGAAGACTGGAAACGCTTTTCCAGGGCCCGCATAGAATCGAAATCCAATTCTTCGGGCAATGCAAATATCTGCCGATGGTTTTAATTTTCATTTCCGGATCGGGGTATTGACCGCACCCGCAACGGAAAAAAACAAGAACTGGTTAAGACGATGATATTCTTATACATAAACAAAACCCAACTATGGGGACATTCCGGATTTCTTTATTGATTCCAACAATTGCCACCGGGATAAAAGGCCATAAAATCAGCGAGGCAGGCAAGTGTTGTAAATTCATTAGAATGGCGTTTGAGGTAAAGATGCAGCCCGTATACGATGTTTGATCAAATCATCAATGAATGATATTGAATCGCAAAACGATACAAAAACCAGACATCCCGTTTCAGCGGACGTATATTTTGGCATTTTCCGTAAAACCGGATACCAGAGCCCGGGTTGTATCGGCAAACACCTGAACTTTGAGGTGGCGCGGCTCGATCAGCTGTACGGCAACCACATCGCTGCTTGCAGCATGGATGGTCTGATATTTGATAAAACCACTGTTCTGTGTAACGGAGGCTGGGTCCGGGGCATTGCCATCGACCAGGCAGCAAAAAGGCGCCGCACTCCACCCTCCCCCGCACACAATTCGGATTTTTGATGGATCCCACATATCATAGACAAACGCCAGCTGTGCCCCGGCATATAGATAGCTCGACGCCTCCCAGGTGACCGGCGTGCCCTGCAAAAACCAGTTCCCTGCCAGGGCGCCGTCGATGTCGAAATCGATCTTGCCGCCCCTCGGCGCTGCAGTCCGGTTGTTTTTGGCAAGAAGCCTCTCCCTCACATCGCTTTGAAAGTAGAGATAGACATCGCCGGCATGCAGCGTCTTTTCATGATATCTGCCGGGGACGATAAAGTAGCGTGTGGTATCATAATCGGTCACACCAATATCCAGATAGCTGGTCGCCCAGCCGACTGAATCGCCGGGCTGCACGTTTGTCCCCACCTTGATGGAGGTGCAGGGATTTTCAACGTGATCGAGGTAGGAAGTCACGGTGTTGGTGTGCTTGAACTCGATCCTGTAATCATCAAAGCCGGAATTATAATAAACCGTCCTGATCGTTCCCGCCGCATAGGCACGAACCAGATACGTCTGGTCCCCGGCCAGGTAAAATCCCATATGATCGCTCGGAAAAGTATGTCCGGGCGGATTCAGGTTCCCCATCGGTGTCGCAAGTCTGATGGCGCTGTAGGTCACCGGGGATACCTCAAAAGAGACCGGCTTACCGGGACCGGTGAT
The DNA here is from genome assembly GCA_014728085.1 of Candidatus Zhuqueibacterota bacterium. Lineage (GTDB taxonomy): Bacteria > Zhuqueibacterota > Zhuqueibacteria > Residuimicrobiales > Oceaniaggregativiventaceae > Oceaniaggregativivens_A. The sequence continues at coordinate 928 of WJMF01000169.1, read as the reverse complement.
CGACTGGTCATCCCCACACGAGACTACCAGCGCGAACAGCGCGACAGGTAAGAAGAGTTTTAGCATTGACGTGATTTCCTTTACCCGGGACTTTTTTTAAGATATGCATTTGAGGAATATGACGCAAGCGTTTAGTCCGTTCGTCACCGGGACAAAAGGTCTGATTCCCAATCGTTTCTTCACGCAGAACCGGTGAACACAATTTCCACTTTTGATGAGGAGGGGCTGTCACTGAAATATATGTTTTCGACTCATGGGCATGTCGACCACGTGATTGGCATAGCAGATATCCGTGCTCGCTACCCCGAAGCGCAGTGGACTCTTCCAGCTGGAGGGCTGATCATCTCGGCGGGATCACTCCTGTCAACTGTATCTGTGACGCTGAATACGCCAGCCGGCGAATCGCGACTTTGCCTTTGCCTTTTGCCGGTCTTTTGGCGGTACGATTTTGTCGCAACTTGTGATCCACCGACAGGGGACTTTTATCCTGACGGACAGGGCACTCCATTGGTACATGAACATGCCGGGCGTACACAATTGGTTCCAGCAGACCGCAAAAAGCAGCGGCTGCTCGAGAATATCTTGATTTTAAGTTGGGGACTACAATTTCTGCAGTTAGCTTTGACAATCTCATCCATCATCCGGAACAACTTGATCAATTATCAGATATCGATCGATTAAGAGGCCACTTTCTTGAATACCTCGATACCGGCTATTATCCATTTGTTTTTGATGATGAGTTGAATTACCAGCAAAAAATATTGAACGTTATAGATAAAACTATTTATGGTTCTTCCGAATAATGAGTACTTTTTTAACCGCTGAGAAAACGCCAAGAAACGCCGAGAAAAAAATGGTTAATAATGAAACTTGATGAATTAACAAATACAATAATAGGTTTGGCAATAAAAATCCATCGCCAACTTGG
>WJMF01000168.1 GCA_014728085.1 Candidatus Zhuqueibacterota bacterium | reverse complement strand
AGGGGCGAATGGAATACTCTGCACGGCGAATAAACTCGTTTACAGATATACTTTTATCGTCTATTTTTACCAATATCTTTTCTTCAGGCTCTACAGCTTTCTCTTTACCACAAAAGCAACACAAGGCAAGTGCAAATATAATAAAACACAATCTCATCTTTACGCGTTCTACTTCGTTTCGCGATAACATCTTGATCAATCCTGCCCATCTTGTTCTGTCATGTTATTCGATTTCATTTACTCTAATAAATATAAATATGTTCAATTTTCCAATAGAATTTTCCCGCTATATCTTTACGCTCCGTGCTCGCTTTTTTTCTATTGCAGCAGCACCAGTTTAATAATATGAACTCCGGACGGACTTTGCAGGCGGGCAAAATAGATACCGCTTGCGTACCGGTGGGCATTCCATTCCACCGTATATGAGGATGCTGATTGATGCTGATCGACGAGTGTTTCAACAATGCGACCCAGATTATCGAAAATAGTCAGCTCGACCTTGCCACCGGATTCAAGCGTATAAACAATCGAGGTAAGCGCATTAAATGGATTGGGATAATTTTGCATCAATTCATAGTCACCCACCAACGACGGAGTATCGGAAACCCGGGTGAGAAGAATACCCGGAAGCTCACGCCCCTTTGTCCTTGCTTCGCCTTTGGCATCGACCAGATAACTGTTGACCCAGTCCGGCCGTTGCGGCGTGTTGCCCTCCTTCACCAGATTTGCCCAGCGCTCATCGGTAAGGCGATCCCAGTTTTCGGTTATCTTTTCATAATAGGACATCACCGGGCCGACATAGGCCATATCGCTGTACCCAGCCGACGGTGCCGAAGCGATAAAGATACCCAGGTTGATTTCGCCGACTCCGACGTGCAATATTCTTCCGATATCAGTACCGCTCCGGGTGGTCGGCTGTGTATGGACATCGGCGATAACATAATCGGACCCGTCGTAATTGGGCTGATTGTATTCACCCAGACGATAATACAGATCGCTGTACCAGCCGGAAAATGGCGGCGCGCCGCTTCCCAGTTCATAGAAAAGCATCTGTTTGAGCCAGGCGATTTCCGCCCCGGAAAATTGTTCTCCATCCAGTTCTTTCTGTGCCAGTGCCTCCAATTTGAGCGCAAGGGGTTGCATGGTTTTGAAAAACTCAACCATGCGCGGCAAAAGCCAGTGGTTCTCAGGGCGTTGCGCGAAAAAATCCGCTGCACGGGCGGCAAATTCTCCCAGGATACGGTAAAATTGCGGGTAGGGTTCTACAAACGAATGGGGAAATGAACAGGCGGTTCCGCCGGTATAGGATTGCTTGGCATAGAGCAGGTTATCGTGCCGCAGATGCGCCCAGGATGCCAGCTGGGTGTTGAGCTTTTGTTGCTGCCAGGCAGCGGTCTGCATAAAGTAGGGGTGCGCAGAACGCTCTTTAAATGGTTTCAAAGCGCGAATGGCATCAAGCCAAACGTTATACAGAGATTGCTGCCAGAAGGAAGGATCATAAGCATCAACGAGATATCGCAGCGCATCGAGTTCGGAAGCATAGTGGTACTTTTCAAGCTCCTGTTGCAACAACGGCAGGGCAGCATCATTGCCGAGAACAAACAGGGCATCAAGCGGATCCGGCAATGGCCGCCAGACTTTATCGCCATTGTAAGTGATACGGTCAAAAACGACGCTGGAAAATATGTAAGAATCGATGACAAACCGCTGACCCAAAAGACGAAAGGATATGGGCAGCTCACCGGGTTCGGGATTATAGGGATCCATCAAAAGTATGGAGGAGAGAATTTTCTGTCCATAGCGTTCCCCGGACATTAGTGCCGACTGAAACCGGTCGTAAATCGAATCATCGAGAAGATCAGCTGCATCGATCCCCATCTCCGCTATCACCGCATCGAGTTCCTCCGCGGTCAGATTATCGCTTTCGTTCACCATAAAAGTGAGAATCGTATCGATCTCCTGCAACAGCGGTCTGGCGCCGGAGATATGGATCAATTCATTCAACAATACGGCACCCAGATTCATGCGTTGAATTTCCTCCCGAGTCCAGGGACGTTCCCAGGGATTCACCGGAGGAGGTGTGAGCATAAAATCCATTCGGCCCAGCCACATCATGGTTTTGAAATACGGCTCAAGACTCACCTGTTTGCCGTTTTCATTCCAATAGATATCGCTATAATGACCGCGAACGGTAAACTGGCTGAAATCGAGCTTTCTGGGACGCTCGGAAAAGAGAGGCATTTCAACTTTGGTTTCGTTTTCAATGGCCTGCCAAATCTCCCTTGTCATCGACGTAAAAGAAAACTGTGGCGCCGGTAGGGATTCATCCCATAAAGACTTTGCGATGGTGATGTAGAGATCTACATCGGCAAGAGCATCTTCCAGTGCAGGTTGGTTTTTATAGTTATCTTCGAGTTGAGGTAAGGCGTCATAAAGTGCATCGAGAATTTTTTCGAGTTTGGCGGATATGAGCACCACCTCGACGTCTTTAAGTATCTTGTCATAGGAATAGTGCAGGGCATAAAGCAGAGCATCGGTGGTGACAAATACGGGAAGATCATTCTTGTAGATATCGTGCAGGGCGTGATCGATATTGGCAAAATTGAGCCGTTCCGTAACGACGAAATGGTTCTGCTTTAGCAACTCGCGTTCAGCAGCCGTCAGTTTGTAGGACGCCGCAATTGAATCGAGATAAGCTACGGAATGAAGAGCTGTTTGTTCGGTTTTGCCCTTGTAAAAGGGTTGCGTGTTTTGATAGCGGTTTAGAATCTGGCTCGCTGTCAATTCTTCATTATTCTGCAAATAAAGCTGATAATGACCAAGGTCAAAGGATTGTCCATAGAGTGACGGCATGGCGAACATGAAAAAGACAGTAAAACCAAAGAATAATTTCACTTTCATGACTCTACTCCATTTAAGCGTAAATAAGATATTATACCAGGGTATTTACAATATCCATGCCAAATTATCTTCCTCTACTGAAGATGCAACCTATTGATATTATTGAAACAGAAAACCAGATACCTGTCTCGACACTTTCAGAAATCTGATATTGTTTTAAATTTCTGAATCGCTCTCTGAAGCTTATAAACGATAAAATCTCCGGGTGGTTAATCCAGAGATTTTATTTTTATATTTTTAAAGGCAACCCGAAATCCATGATCCTGCAATAAAATATTGCCCTTTTCCCGTTCTCCAAAATCCGGCCATTTGGCATACTTGCTGTACGCCACCAGGGCACGCCACATTTGCGTTCCGCGTTCATACGCTACCACCTTGATACCGTTAAGATAGTGTTCAACGTGATTGCCTTTGACAACGATGCGGGCGCGGTTCCAGCCATCCCTATTGACACGCTTTTGGCGCTCATGAGGAGCGTAATAGCGGGCATCCGCCGGAATGAGGTCATAAAGCGAAGCCAGGGTTCGGTTACCGCTAACGCCCTTTTGTGCATCGGGGTGTTTATCATCATCCAAAATCTGATATTCACAACCAATGGTTGGCTGGTCGCCGGATTCAAGATCCGCATCGATAAAATATTTTATACCGCTATTGGCACCGGGCGTATATTTAAAATCGACCTCAAATATAAAGTCGCTATATTTTTCCTCGGTGACGATATCTCCCTCCGGACGACCTCTGCCGTCCTCGCTCCCGGTTACCACGAGCTTGCCGTGTTCTATTTTCCAGATGTTGTCAGGAAACGCATCAAAACGCGCACTGCGCCAACCGCTGGTGCTTCTGCCATCCCATAGCAATTGCCACCCTTCCGCCTTTTCACGTTCGGTCAGCTGGTTGGTGAGATAGCTCACCTGCGGGACGGATTCGGGCATTTCTTTTCTGAAGCTTTGCAGGTCATCGGTTTTAATGCGGATATTTCGGAATTTTACCGTTTTTCCCTCCAGGGCCTCCTCCTTAATGCCATGCACCTGCAAAGCAATAAAGCCATCCCGGGTCATATCATCGACCAGGTCCACAGCAGGAACGTCATTGAGCCAGACCCGAATATGATCTTCGATCGCCTCGACGCGAAAATGATTCCATTGTCCATGTTTAAACGCTTTTTTTGCCTGCGGATTATATTCCAGAGGATATAACCACCCTCTCCTGGCTTCCTCATAGAGTCCGCCGCTCCAGGAACGGGGAGAAGGATCGATTTCCACCTGATAACCGTGCACCCGGCCATCGCGATACTGCGGATCGCTTAGACTGCGAATTTGAACACCGGAATTGAGCCCGCTGTCGATTTTTGCTTCATATTCGAGAATAAAATCGCTATAAATATTTTCCGTTGCCAAAAATGTATTCGGCGTATTGAGTTTGCTCACGCCCACGATCATATCATCTTTAATTTTATACTCAGCTGTGCCATTGAGTTTCTGCCAGCCATCCAGATTCTCACCGTTGAACAATGGCATCCAGCCCCCTTCACCTTTGCAAAATATATGACCGGATATAAATATCAACATTACCAAAAAACAACACAGTTGTCTCATTTTTGTCTCCTCAGGTTAGTGGTCACAGTCACTATAAAACCAATCCGCAAGAGCTGAAAACAAACCGGTTCCCTTCCTTTATAATAATAAGCAATTTACAAATGAAATTCAATTACCAAAATACACAAAGACGATGAAATCCCAAATGCTTAAACAGCAAAGCGTATTATAAAAATAGTAATACATCTTTGCAGAATATTCACATTCTGGTGATTTTCCCGTTTGTAGTACAAAATAACGACGTTACGTAAATAATGCAGTCCGGAAAAGGCAGAGATCAGCAAAAATCTGACAGTAGGCCAGAACGTAACGGTTAGCAGTCTTGCCGGCTATAGGCGTCAAAATGTTTATGCAAACAGCAGCGGAACCCTGGTTGCGGACACGATTCCCTGGAGCGCCTATGATCTATCAAGTGAATGGTAACACACTCTATGTCGCACAACCGGATCTTGCAGAGGAGATCAATTCAACAATTCAATAGCGCGTTGTGCGGCCTTTGATTGCGGGGCTTGCCGGAGGACCTGGCGATAATACGCTGGTCGAATACGGCAAAGAGTTTGCCCATAACGCTTCGATGGGGATCGGTTGCGAATTCAGAGTATCTTATCCGTTTGCTTTGCATTGCCAGCTTGTATGCATCGCAGCTGAGAAATCGATTGGTATAAAAAACAGCTCCATCCTCGATGACAAATTTATGCAGCATGGCGAGACCATCGAACCAGTGACGGTACCGTTCACCGTTCACCTCGAATGTACCGGGGCCATTGCGAAACAACGTTATTTTCAACCAGGACGGCAGCTTGCCCTCTATCTTTAATTGAACTCTGGTCGTTTCTTCCGGCGAGCGGCTGAATCCGGATTCAAAATATGACGGCATTCCCACCCTCCTTTCTTAGGCATCGATCAAATCGGCAGCAATTTTTCCCGAAGATAGAACCGCAGGCACGCCGGCACCGGGGTGGGTTCCCGTTCCAACGAAATAAAGATTGTCAAATTCCTCAGAACGGTTATAGGGTCGAAAGTATCCGGGTTGAATCAATGACGGTTTGTATGATGGCGATAATCAAACGCCCTGCCTCCGGGATCGAAGAGGCGATAAAAGGGATCGAGGGGCACAAGCTCGAAATAATCCCGGCGTTTTTTACCGGCAAGCTCAAAAATCTCATCAAAGATATAGGGAGCGGTCATTACAGTAGGACCACCGTCGAACTTAACCGTTCACATTGTATTGATATCCACGGCCTCCGGCTTTATCTCGCTTTTCATATAAATGAACCTCGTACCCTTTAGCAGCGAGCCTGTTGGCGGCAGCCAGACCACCAAAGCCAGCTCCTATAATGATAATTTTCTTCTTCATCGTTTTCCTTTTCACCCGGCTTTTCGAAATCACGAAAAGCGGAGTTTAATACGGTGACGCAAATGCGCTGTTTTTGTACGCAACAGCTCTTCAATCAGGAACACAATTTTTTTGCTAAAGGGAATATAGACTCTGCCCAGAAAGGGGTTATAGCCGTTTTTTTCGATTTTAACAAGT
>WJMF01000167.1 GCA_014728085.1 Candidatus Zhuqueibacterota bacterium | reverse complement strand
TTCATGACATTAAATGGAACCGGATTATTCCCATGTTATGGAATGCGCCACCCGGGTGCACGAATTGCTGGTGGTTTACAGCCGCACCCTTTTTTGACAAATAATTCATGCATGGCGGCAATGGATTGTTCTGATGCCGATTTACAAGTCTTTTTTACCGCTTTAGGTGTATCGCTAGTTTTTAAAATTATTCTTTATGTCAGGACTAGTTTTTTATTAAAGCCTGAGAAAATCGCGGTCCTATTTGGGAAATACTGTCATCCCTTTTTCCACATTACCGCTGACGAGTTTGCAATAGGCTACCTTTTCCTTGACTTTGGTGACCTCCAGTTCGCCGACAATAGTCATATCGTAATCCAGAACTTCGCCCGTGTCCGGATCGACCAGCTCTTCGATTTCTCCGGCCACAAAGGTATCGCCGACTTTAACGCCTTCACGGCTACCGCGATTGAGGATGATGTTATTGCCGGCCATGATCACGGTGGCTTCCCATTGCACATCTTCCAGTTGTTTGACCAGAAATTCAATACCTTGTCCGACCGCATCAGCACAGGCTTTGCCGACATTGTCCTTTTCAAATCCGGCCAAATCACCGGTTAAACCACCCAGTTTCGAGCCGTGATAACCCACCGACATTCCGGAACGTCCCGATTGACCAACAACTTCGGTCGATGCCTTGACCTGTCCTGTTTCCGAATCCACCAGATAAAAGGTGATATTCACCTCACCCTTGCCGCCGCTTTTGCCGAGGCTGACTCCCTTGAAGCTCAGTCTGCCCGATGATTTTTTCGTTGTGTTTTCCACATGCGTGATAGAACCGCGTACCAGCAACTGCGCCGGTGTCAGGCGTCCCGTTTTTGGCGCTTTTTTACCGCCGGCGACCCGGCCGGAGGTTGCCAGATCCTGTTCCGCCATAGCAGCGTTACGCATCTCGGCATCGCCAAGCACAATAAATTGATCGGACTCATGCAGGGCATTGGTCATCATAGTCGTGAATCCATCGCCTACATTCCAGCGACCGCTCCATCCGGCTTGATTCTTGAATTTTTCAACCGTAATCGTGTAACGCAGGTTTCCGTCAGCTGCATATAAACTCACAGCCAACACAAGGAGTAAAAGGATTCTTTTCATGTCTCCTCCAAAATTTTTGATCGGCTATATCAATGGATTATTTAATATTACGTTATTTGAAATATTAACGCAATAATTAGTTTTAAAAAATCAGTTTTTTTATCCGGTGCAAATTTAAGGGCGTTGGCAAGCAATGAGAGCGCAACAGGGTGTGTATGTTGTGTGGAAGCTGTAATAAATCAAAAAATTCAATCTCGAAGGGTATTTCACCTGAAACGGTTTTATTGTTTTATAGAACTCCAACCATAAATCATTCTGACAGGATTAGACCCGGAATATTTTTCTTAAAAGCAACCTGCTCGTCATTAACGCGGCTATGCTGTAGAGAGCCAATCCACCGAGATAGGGAAGTATTTCCTGCAACCCATACCCATATGCCATCAGGCGATGAAATCCGGCCATGGCAAGGCCGGAGGGTAAAAAAAACGACAGCGTCTGCATCCAGCCGGGTGCGATTTCCATGGGGAACCAGCATCCCCCTAACGCTGCAAGCAAAATCGCCAGGGTAATGGAAATGCCGACCAATTTATCTTCCTCATCCACCAGAAATCCCAGACACAAGGCCAGCGTTCCTATCGTGAGAGCAAAAAACAAAACAAGCAAGGTCATCCCTATAACGGAATGGCCGTAGTAAACATCAAAGACCAGTCGGCCGACGAGGAGAAGCGCGACGATTTGGACCAGAGCGATAAACAGCAAACCGACGATTTTTCCACCGAACAACTGCCAAAAGGTTAACGGCGAAACGAGCAGGCGTCTGAGGGTTCCGGACTGCCGTTCCGACAGTACCATAATGCCGCCATAGATGAACATGACCAGCATGGTAAACATGACGATGGTACCGGGCGTTTGATGGCTGAAACCGGAGGGGATGACGCGATGAGTGCCGGCCCACTCCGATTTTAGCGTTATTCGGGGTCTGCTGTTATCTATGTTTTGCCATACCTCGGTCTGGTTCAGCGAGTCGTTTAGTGCAGTTTCTGCCATGTCCGCCATGAGCCGCCATCGTGCCTTTTGCACCGCAAGGGTTACTGTGGTGGTCGCTTCATGATCGGCAGAGGGTTTGAGCCTGAGAGTGAGGGCAACTTTTTGACGGGCTTTGAGTTTTGCTGAAAACGAGTCCGGGATGACCAGCGTACGAAGAAGGGGTTCCGCGGGCAAACTGTCGAGTTGGTTGATGTTGAGATTTTCAGATTTCAAATTTTGCACCAACCGCAAGGCGTATTTCCCTTTGTCGTGATTCAGTACAGCCAGATAGCCTCGTGCATCCCTGGGATCCTGGTTGCGCTGAAAAGCGTGCCCAAAGATGTACATATATACCACCGGTACGATCAGCATCCAGACGATCGCTGTTTTGTCTTTTTGCAAGCGTTTAAAGTGTTGCAGGGTGACGATGATCAGTGATTTCACAGGCGTACCCGTTTGTTAATGATTATAAAGGTTAACCCATTCCCGGCCAAAGTAAAGGCAGCCAGTACACCCAGAAATAAAATGACGCCAAAGTTTTGATCTCCAAATGCCATCATGCGTTGCCAGGGATAGACGGCCCAGTAGAGGGGGCTGAATGGCGCGAGCTGCCGTATAAATCCGGGCAGGGTTTCCAGAGGAATCATGGCGCCGCCAAGCATGGCAAAGACCAGGACAAAAGCGGGGACAATACCCGATGCCTGCGTCCGGGTTGCAATGAAGGAATAGAGAAGACCTGCCAGAGCACTTAGGGCACCGGTGGTGACGACGACAAGCAGGGCAAAAAGCAGCCATGAGGGAGGCGTTATATTGAAAGCAATGATCGCGAATAACCACACCAGCAATAGAGATAAAAAAGCCATGAGCCACATGAACAGCAGTTTTGCAGCGATGAACTGCCTGCGAGTCACCGGTGTGGTCAACAGGCGAAAGAGGGTTTTCTGTTCTCGTTCAACAAAGATATCCTTGGCCAGATTATCGAGCATAAACATCAGCGTCATAATCACCACGCCGCTGAGCAAATAGGCAAACAGTGAAAATGAGGGTGTGGGTTGGTTTTCCTTTATTTTAATTGTCTGCTCTGTAACCTGCACCAGCGGAGGCAGAAGCACCGGCTCAGCCCGCCTGATGATACGGTTGATCTGAACGGCAATGCGTGCCACATCAATGTCCTGTGGTGCATTATCCCGGTTGTTGAGATGGTTGATTTCCTGCAAAGGGGAATCCAAAAGTCTTGATGCCCGGTCTCCCGCTTCAGCCAGTATGCTTACAGTTTCCTCTGCGATTTTGGGCAGAAAGGATTGGGCCGGATTTTTAACCAGAATCAACGTTGAGCTTTTTCCCGCAAGCAGGGAATCGCCCAATCCCAGGGGAATAATGAGCAGGGCCGACGCTTTTCCCGCATCCATGCGTGCTCTTCCACGACCCGAATCCACAGGAGTGAGTGAAAACAGTTCACCGAGCTCGCCCCGGCCAAAGGCTCCGAGAAGAAATTGGGAAACAAATGAATCGTCATGATCTTCAACCAGCAGCGGCACGGTTATTTGCGGTTGGTCCGAGGATGATCCTCCGGAAGAGACCAGTCCCACCAAAAAGGCCAGCACAAGGGGCAAAGCCAACCATACTATTATTCCGACAGGCCGTGCTTTGCGCCTCTGCAGATCCTTTATCAACAATTGCCAGATCAATCCTTAAACTCCCTTCCGGTTAGCTTTAGAAAAACTGAATCCAGATTTGGGTTTTTAATATCCAGATGCTCGACCTGCAGGTCGTGTTCCTGCAAAACCGCAAGAATCTGACCGATAGCCATGGAAAAGGGGATGCTCAGGGTCAGTTGTGTTTGATCGCGGTTAATGAGCTGTATTTCAGAGAGAGTGGGGAGGAGTTTGTCAATTTGATCTGTCATAAAAGAACCGCCGATTTGTAATATACGGCGTTCCCCCACCAGAGTTTCCAGTTCGGACAAAGATCCCATTGCCAGAATGTGGCCGTGATCCATGATTGCGAGGCGGTCACAGAGCTGTTCCGCTTCATCCATATAATGCGTTGTATATAAAATAGCGGTGCCTCTTTGGGCGGTTTCACGAATGAGGTCCAGCATTTGATGACGCGCCTGCGGATCGATGCCTACTGTGGGTTCGTCCAATAACAGGAGATCCGGTTCATGCAACAGTCCGATGGCCAGGTTCAGCCGTCGTTTCATACCTCCGGAATACCGACTCACCGGCTCCTTTGCTCGTTCCAATAACCCCACTTTTGTCAGCAACGCGGTTGTTCTGTTTTTCAGATCCGGGCCGCTCAGACCGTACAACCTGCCCCAGAAGACGAGATTGTCAATTGCATTTAATTCTTCATACAATGCGATGTCCTGCGGTACGACACCCATCTGCTTTCGCAGGGTGGAATTTTGCGAATTTATGGGCATATTATTGATACTGACAGAGCCGCTGTCGCCCGGCAGGAGGGAGCAAATCATATTGATGGTTGTGGTTTTACCGGCGCCATTGGGTCCCAAAAGTCCGAAAATCTCACCGGCTTTGACCTCAAAGGAAACATCGTTTACCGCTTTGAGCGAATCAAATGCCTTGTACAAATGTTCGACCAGGAGAACCGTTTCAGCCATTTTGATCCTTTCAAAAATGTGATGTAGTATAGTGCGAAAAAAATGTATGAATATCAAGTTAAGATTTGCTAAAGGAAAAAGAAATCGTGCCTTCAGGTGATGCGAAATTTAACAGCTGCCCCTGGAACTATTTTATTCATTTTTTTATTGTTATTTTCAGATAAATTGGATAATATAATCTCGGATATTCGGCCTTTTTACATGTAGTGTCCTTATAAGGACGAACGCACAGACACAAAATTACCACTGTCGATTGTATCGATGCCTTTTAATTTTTTTACTCTCATTCCCTGACCCGGAATAGAGATCGATTGTAGCTTGCTGTATGATCTATGCATACATTTCGGGAGCCTGATCGATATTTAATGAGAGTGTGATAACTATTTTGTCCTTGTACAATAATTTACAAAGTCGGGAATCCATTTAAAGGATGTAAAAGTCCATTTTGCCAATGGTGATGTTTTCGATGTCGAGATCCGGCGCATCATACCCGCCGGCGGCGAAACCAGAGTCATCGATTTGCCCGGGAACAACAGAATTATCAAAAAGGTGGTTTTCTGGTACGATTCGACCAGGAAAAACAAAAAACGCGCCACGGTGAGATTGTTTGGCAGAAAATAGAGTTTCCGGAGCCGGACCTCGGACGATCACTGTAAATCAACCGTTTAGATGTGAAAAACCTTAAAAACCGTTCCTGGAAGGTTCTTTTTGGGACAAAAAAGAGCCTTCCAGGCAAAAATACACAAAGAGGAATAAAAGCGATTTCTTGCAGACCTCTTTTTGACCACAAACCCGCTCCTCCAGGGGCTAAAAGCCCCCATTTTTTACCTATGCCATTAAAAAGCAATGCTTCAGCTCGGTTTGACTCCAAAATCTACATTTTTTTCCTTTCTATCCTGAAGAATTTTTCCTACATTTTACCTTTTAAAATTGGGGCGTAAAGGTCTTCATTCATTCTGACTGTAGCTGGTCATTGTCGTTTTCAAGAAATGAAGCGTCCCTTATACAAGATTGGAAACCAGGTCGATGACGCAATCATTCAATATCATCACACTGATTTTTTTGCTCGGCGCTACTCAGGGTATATTTCTGGCACTGCTGCTGTTCAACAAAAGTGGCAATAAATCCGCTAATCGCTTTCTGGCCTGGCTGTTGCTTTCCTATTCGGCCTTTATTGCCGAGGCAACCATCTCAAGGACCGGCATCGGCCTGCAGGTACCGCACCTGCTCGGACTGGCCGCCGGAGCTATCTACCTGGTGGGACCCTTTCACTATTTGTATGCCCGCTCGCTGATCTCACCGGATTTCTCCTTTGGACACAAACACCTGCTCCATTTTTTACCGTTTGCAGTATTTTATCTTTCACTTTTGTTCCCTTTCTATCTCCGCAGCGGAGCGGGTAAGATCGCCTATTTCCAAAATATCGAAGTGCATGGCCCGACGCCGTTGTTGATATTTTTCAGCTGGGCAATACTGGTGCAGGGTATTGTCTATCTCTCTGTTACTCTGTATGTGCTCAAAAAACACAGGAGACGCATCAAAGATGCCTTTTCATCCGTAGACAAGATCAATCTGAACTGGCTGAGAAACATCACCTTCATGTCTCTGGCGCTCTGGGGGCTGGGCCTGGTGATCGAAGTTTTGCAGGTTTTTGATATCGCTCCTCTTTTCGATCTCTCCGTACCGGTGACAACCGCCATTCTCATCTATGCCATGGGCTATCTCGGTTTACGCCAACCGGAAATCTTTTCAGGGTCGAGCGGCATCAAAGAGTTAAAATACGAACGATCCGGTCTGAGTCCTGAAAAAGCCAAAATTCTCCATGACCAGCTGATACAGGTGATGAAATCAAAAAAACCGTTCATTGAATCGGATTTAAAACTCGGACAACTGGCCCAACTGCTCAAGACATCGCCCAATCATCTCTCTCAGGTTGTCAATGAAAACTGCCGGCAAAACTTTTTCGATTTTGTCAACCGCTACCGCATAGAAGAAGCGAAAAGACTGATTGCAGAGACCTCGAGCCAAAACCTGACGCTTTTATCCATTGCCTATGATGTCGGGTTTAACTCAAAATCCGCTTTTAATACTGCCTTTAAAAAACACGCCGACATAACCCCGTCGCAATACCGCTCACAAGTCACATCCTGACAATTTTTTTTCACTCTTTTTAAATCAATTCATTCAATCATAGCACCATACTTGGGTTCTCCCGACAGCAACCACAAGAAATAAACACATCGTATTTCTTCTTATTCATCCATCCTGACTTATCCTTGTCTATTACCATAAATTCCATCCAAAAACGGACTCTGCCGTATAAAGCGGCACCCTTTTTTTCTTAAAAGGGGTACTGACGTATAGGACAGGTCGAACGGACCTTGTTTTTTTTATATCTTGTACACGGATAGTCAAATGAATCCGTACAAAAAACAGGACCGAAATCGAACCGTGAATTCTATGCTTTATATATCAAGCTGTGTGATTTTTATGGGAGCTGTACAGGGACTCTTTTTCGCTCTCATATTGCTGACACTGCAGAATGGCCGCACATTTTCAAATATAATTCTGGCCACACTGCTGATACTGGTCTCGATTGTATTCTTTTCATCATTCGGCCTTGTAATATTCAAAACAATATCGGCAACACGGATTTTTCGGTTGACCAGTTTGGCAAGCCTCTGTGTGTTTCCCGTTTTGTTTTTCTATGTCAGAACACTGCTGAGTAAAACGTTTTCCTTTTCCGCCGGGCATTTGTTTCATGGGCTAGCCGTTCTTCTGCTGGGGGCTGTTGTCTTGATTTTTTGTACGCCGGAATATGATTTATCCGGCCTCTTATCGATATCGTCCTATGATCATCAGACTGCTTTACGGGGCCTGTGGCTCCTTTATGCCGGACCTTATCTGCTGTCTATTTATCTTATGATGAAAAGTCATGATATGCATACAAAATGGTTGTTTCAGCAAAACCGCATTACCGATAGGTCTCTATTCTATTTGCACAGCGTCAGCGCCTGGATATCGACACTGCTGATTGCATTTTGCGCCTATTGGTTTCTGTGCGCGGTCTCTCTCTTGTTTCCACTCAGTGTTGCTTTTGATGTGATTATTGCCCTCTATGCACCGCTGATGGTCTATGTACTCGGATTTGTCGCCATACAAAAACCGGAACTCTTTTTTCAGCACAACAGATTGATACATGATGGCAAAGTTGAAACTGACGGCAAGCCGGAAAACGCCGGTATGGAAAATAAGATAAAATGACAATCAAAGTATAACTCTGGAGGTATGAGAAGACAAGATGAAAAGATGTGCATTTACATTCACAGGTGTTACTAAAATCAAAACGCATATGATGTACTGTCTATGGGCCACTGCATTGATTCTGTCGTTCTTTGGAATCCATGGAGCAGCTGCAGCTGATATCAGCACCACTGCTCACAAAACAATGAAAATCCGTTTTCAAGTTTTACTTGATTCGCTGCAGGAAGAGTATTCTTTTCCCGGCATGACGGCTGCTTATATTTTGTCTGATGGGAAAACCGTCTCTGCCGCCACCGGTCTGGCGGATATTGAATCCGGTGTTGAAATGACGGCAGATTCGCGCATGCTCGCTGCCAGCATTGGCAAGTCCTTTGTCGCCGCCACTGTGCTCGCGCTGGTGCAGGAAAACAGGGTCAATCTGGACGATCCCATCTCAACCTGGCTTGATAACCGATCCTGGTTTGACCGGCTGCCGAATCACGATTCTATTATCCTGCGACAGCTGCTGAATCATACCTCGGGCCTTGCCAATCACGTTGAGCTCGATGCTTTTGCCAGAGACCTGAGTGAAAGATGGCAGCAGCTGCAAAACCCCTTTACCCCTGAACAATTGGTCGCTTATATTCTGGAGCGGCCGGCGCTTTTTGCGGCAGGGGAGGGGTGGGCTTATAGCGATACCGGCTATATTCTCGCCGGCATGATTATCGAAAGCGTTACCGGTCACCGCTACGAAGAGGAACTCCGGCGACGTTTCCTCGAGCACCTTGAACTGACTCTCACCGAACCCTCGAATCGCCGGCAGCTGCCGGGACTGGTGCCGGGTTACGTCTCACCGGATAATATCTTTGCTCTGCCGGTAAAGACCACTGCCTCTGATGCTGTTATGGCCTGGCATCCCGGCATCGAATGGACAGGGGGCGGCTTGATCAGCAACTCCCGCGATCTGGTGAAATGGGCCAAAGCGCTCTTTGAAGGCGATGCCATGACGGGCAACACGCTCGACGAGCTTCTGCGACCAGTGACAGTGAGTGAGGAACGGCCGGGTCTGTTTTATGGGTTGGGCGTGACAATTGCGAAAACCGGCACCCTCGGACCCGTGTATGGCCACAAGGGCTGGATACCCGGCTATGTCTCCAGCATGTGTTATTATGCGCAAGACAAGATCGCTGTCGCTTTTCAAATCAATACGGATATCGGTATGCTCGGTACATCGAATGTAATAAAGGCAATCGAGAACCGTTTGGCTGTTGCTGTAATACAGATAAACTCGAACCAATTGAATTTTTAAATTCATAAAAAAATTAACCAAAACATGAACAGGGAGGACGTTATGAAAACCCGAGTCAATTTTAAACCAGGCCTCTATTTTGCCACCGTTTTTATCATCAGCACGTTTTTTTACCTTGCCGGTGCCTATACGAGCTTTCAGGATGGCGACCGCGGTGCGCACATGATCTTCTTGTTGCCCGGACTGCTGACGCCTTTTTTGGTATCATTGGTCTTAATTCTCTCTTCGAAACAAAGTGATTATCAAAAAGAGTATGTTAATCGCCTGGTCAGCTTGAAACGCATTCGCCTCAACATGATGCCGGCGCTATTGTTTCTCATGCCTCTGGCTGTGCTGATATCGATTGCCATCTCATTGCTGTTCGGCGGATCTGTTGAACAGTTTCAAATCAGCAAGGAATTCTCGTTCTCGAGCGGATTCATGCCGGTACTGCTGTTGCTTCTGATCGCCGCCACTTTTGAAGAGCTGGGATGGCGGGGCTATGCCTTTGACAGTCTGCAGAGCCGCTATACGATTTTTACGGCGTCGATTTTTTTCGGTGTTCTTTGGTCTCTGTGGCATCTGCCGCTGGTTTTTGTCAAGGATTCCTATCAGTATGAAATCCTGCACCAGAATTTCGCTTATGCCCTGAACTTTTTTGCCGGTATTGTGCCCCTGGGTGTGATCACCACGTGGGTCTGGCTTAAAAACCGGAAAAGCATTCTCATCGCTATCCTGTTTCATCTGTTGATAAATTTATGGAATGAAGTTTTTGCGCTTACGCAGCAAACAAAGTGCATTGAAAGTGCGGTATTGGTGCTGTTTGCTGTGGCAATTATTATTTATGATAAAAAACTGTTTTTTTCCAGAAAAGAAATTTTGGGGAGGATAGACCGATGAAACGCACAATCACTGTCATCAGACGCGGTTTTGTCTCTATGATCATGTTAGCCGGTGTAATGATCAATTCCGTTTATACAGTCAGCATGTTGAGCCGCTATGTCATGAAGAAAGAGACGGATGAGTTCCGGGAAATCCTTGTTTCCGGTATCAGTCTCGAGTTCGCCTGGGCTGCTCTCTTGCTCTGGGCGCTGTTCAGACCCTTTGAACGGCGGTATGTTTTGCTCTTTACCGCTTTTGCCATGCTGACGGCGAATGTCCTTCACAGCCTTGATCAGCTATTTTTCGCCGGCGCTGGTATCGGCAGAGCGGTGCTCAATTTATCCGTTGGCATGGCCGTTTCAGGTCTCTTTGTTATCGCTTTTTTTGTATCCAGGCCCAATACTATGGAGAGATCATCATCGTGATAAACGTTAAGAACCATTTGGAATTCAGTTAACAATCCGTTACAGAAAGGAGCGTCTCGTTATGTTAAGACATACAAGCCTATTCATTTATTTATCCGGTCTTGTTATTTCTGCGATGCTGCAGGCCTCGCCTCTGACCCAGGTGGTCAAGGGCCGGGTGGTGGATGCACAAACCCGGGCCGGACTGGTGGGTGCCAACGTTATGGTGGTTGGTACTGAACTGGGTGCGGCAACGGATATGCAAGGTGATTTTCGCATTGAACGCGTTCCGCTCGGCCGACACAGTCTGAAAATCATGTATATGGGATACCAAAGCCGTATTCTTCCTGAACTCCTGGTCAACTCGGGCAAACAGGTCGAGGTCACGGTGGCGCTGGAGGAAGAGATTTTGCAGGGCGAGGAAATCATCGTCACCCCTGAGATCGACAAGAACCGCCCGCTCAATACCATGTCCACGGTCAGTGCCCGCTCTTTTTCGGTGGAAGAAGCACAGCGCTATGCCGGCGGTTTTGACGATCCGGCGCGGCTGGCTTCCAGTTTTGCCGGTATTACCTATGGCAATGCCCAGGATAATGCCATCATCATCCGCGGTAATGCGCCCAAAGGATTGTTGTGGCGTCTGGAAGGAATCGAAATTGGTAATCCGAATCACTTTCCCGACGGCAATGTGCTGGGCGGCGGTTTGTTTACGATCTTTAGTAGTCAGTTATTGGCCGACTCGGACTTTATGACCGGTGCTTTTACGGCCGAGTATGGCAACGCACTCTCCGGTGTCTTTGATATGAAACTGCGAAACGGCAACAGCGACCGCCGCGAATGGACAATGCAAACCGGATTGATGGGACTCGACTTTGCCGCCGAAGGACCATTCAGCCCAAACAGCAATGCTTCCTATCTGATGAATTATCGTTACTCCACCATCGGATTGCTCACAGACCTCAATGCCATCGATACCGACCAGGAGCTCAATTATCAGGATTTCTCATTCAAACTCAATTTTCCGACTCTACGTGCCGGCACCTTTTCCTTGTGGGGAATCGGTAGCTCGGATCGCCCGGTTGAAGTCGAACAAACCGACTCGACCCAATGGGAGCATGAATGGGATCGGCTGAAATACGAGGCCAATTTTCGCGTCGGGGCGACCGGATTGAACCATAAATATATTCTCGGCCGCTCCACCTTTATCAACTCCACGGTTGCCTTTACTGCCGAGGATGTCGGGTATGACCTTGAACGCCTCGATGATGACCTTACCCTCTACCCGAACGAATACATCGACAGCTATAACGGCAAACTCGTACTTACCTCAACCTTGAACCATAAATTCAGTCCCCGGTTGTCCACCAGCAGCGGTTTTGTCTGGAACCACCTTTTTTACGACATGAAACTAAAGTCCACGGTTGATGATGTCCCGAAGACCTACCAGACCTTTGTCGATGAAAAAGGCAACAGCCGGCATTTACAAGCCTTTACTCAGGCACAGGTCGCATTCTCTAATCATCTAAAAGTAAATGCCGGTTTGCATCTCGAATATTTTTTGCTCAACAAAAATACCTCGCTCGAGCCGCGGCTCGGCCTGAACTGGAATATCAATGATCACCATCTGCTCAGCATTGGCTATGGCCTGCACAGCCAGATGGAGAACATTCGCTATTATCTGGCTCAGCGCCAAACCGGGAATGGTGTCGACAGGCCCAATTTAAATTTAGGATTTACCCGTGCGCACCATATTATTCTCGGCTATGATTTTCAGATCAGCCGTAATACGCGTCTGAAGATTGAGCCTTATTATCAATATCTTTATGACGTTCCGGTGCGGCCCGGCGATTTCTTTTCCTTTATCAATTTAAAGGATGAGCGCTATTTAAACGATTCTCTGGTTAATGAGGGAACCGGCACCAATTTGGGCATCGATTTTACCCTGGAAAAATTTCTCAGCAATCAATTCTATTATCTGTTTACCGCGTCTTTATTTGATTCCAAATACAAAGGCGGCGACGGTATAGAACGAAACAGCCGTTACAACCGCAATGTGGTTGTAAATGCCCTTTTCGGCAGGGAATTTATCCTGAAACAGAACAATATTTTCGGCGTTAACCTTCGCTTTACCTATATGGGCGGAGAGCGGATCAGCCCGGTTTTGCGTTCAGCTTCTCTGGCTGCCAGACGGGTCATTTACGATGAATCGCGCGCGTTTGAAAAGAGTCTGAATGCGAGCAAATATCTGGATATCACTCTGACCTACAGGCTCAATCACCGCAATATCACGCATACTCTGGTGCTGCAGATCAAAAACTGCCTCTCCAGCGCCAATGATTATGGTTATGTCTATAATTACCAAAAGCAGGAGTTAACCCGTGACCGGATGGCGATTGTGCTGCCCTCGATTAGTTATAAAGTGGAATTTTAAGAGTTGATTTTCGGCGCCGGACCTCGGAAGATAACTGTAAATCAACAACTTGGATATGAAAAACCCTCAACAATCACTCCTGGAAGGCTCTTTTTGGGACAAAAAAGAGCCTTCCAGGGCAACGTGGTATATAGATCATTGTGAGCTTTACAACTCTCTTTTTGAACGTAAAAACACACCTCAAAGATCATAAAGTACTCAGTTTTTATACCTATACCTCTAAAAAACAATATTCCAGCTCGGTCCGACCCTTAGATAAAAAATAGAAGCATTCCCGTCTTTTTTCTTGACATTTTTCCAAAAAATGGATATCATAAATTGTTTATACGCTCGCTTATAAACGTTGAGGGGATTTATATGAAGAGCAAATCAAAGGCATAGTGCGATTTTGTTCGATCGGCTGTGCCTTTTTGCGTTTTGACCTCTCTGTTCCTGCCGGTGCATGGATTCTTTAGTATTGTATATCGTATCTTTTTGCAGACAGTTAGTGGATCCGTACAATTTTTTTGTGTTCTTACATTATAAACTCTCCGGAGATCGTATACCTGACGAGGGCTTTTATTCCTGAATGAATGAAGAGTCGGTAATGGGACGGAATTGACCGTTATTTATCGGTTGTTGTTTTTTATGAGCACGTAAAAATTTACCGGTACAAATCAGAAATTCCACAACAATTTTGAGGGGCAAAGATGAATGACTTGAAAACAGAAGAAAATATTTTGAAATTATCCACCAATTTACAATGTGGACTTATAAGAAAACTATCAACCGCGCCAAATTTTGACAAGCTTATGCAAAGTTTGCTCAAGGATATTGTAATACAGGCTCATAACACTTTAAAGGCGGAATCCTGTTCAATTATTATTGTGGATGAGACTACTGACCGACAGCGGTTTAAAAGAGCTACGATGGAGGCTGGCACAGGTTATAATGAACTCAATGTGGGCAATATCAGCTATAAAATTGTCTCTTCTAATAAAGCTTTACCGGCTCCGAAAAAAGGAGAAAAATTAGGCTTGACAGGATGGGTAATTTCAACAGGTATTGCTTTTCTTAGCAGTTCTATTAAAGATCTTAATGAGCATCCGCATCATATCGGCAAAGGTTTGCCCGTAAATCGCAAATTGGGTGCGTTTTTGGCCGTTCCTTTGCGAAATCCACGCGGTGTTATTATAGGTGCTTTTAAGGCTGAGCGTCTGGAGGGAAGTGCCCCCTTTTCTCCTGAAGAACAAATGTATCTTGAGACTTTTGCACAAATTGCCGGACGCTGTATTGCACATTTGGAGGATGCTAAAACAGGGTATTGCGATACAGCCGTTATAGCGTGGGTACTTGATATCATTTCAGAGGCTGTTTCATCTGAAGGTGAACTTGATTCGTTTTTAGATATAACCGTTCAAGTCATTTCTGCTGCTTCGCTTGCAGATTCCTGTTCGGTATTTTTAATTGATGAGCACAAAAAATCATTGACTCAACGGGCAGGTTGTGGCTCTCAGGTATTGCGCAGGGTTATTCGGTCTTATCAACTCCCTGATATAAATCAGTTAGAAGAGTTGGAAAATATTGATGTGGTGGTTGATAAAGATAAAAAGATTGGATTAACCTCCTGGATTGCTTTAACGGGCAGACCCTTTTATGCGAGAAATTTTGAGGAATTAAGCAAACATCCTCACCACCGGGGTCAATTTGATCCGCAAAATTTTCAAGATGATAAATTGTGTGGGTCTTTTTATGGTGTTCCATTGCGGGTTGGTGGAACCATAATCGGTGTTTTAAAAATAGAGAATATTTCTCTAAAAGATAAAGTGGATGACAGAGAATTCTCTGAAGAAATTCGCAGCCGGGTGGATGCCCTGGCACCCAATGTTGCATTGTCGATTAAACGTTTGCAACTTCAGGGTCCCTCTCGCTATCGGATCATACTGAATGCCAGGCCAACGATTTTTGGAATTTTAAGGGGAGATTTAAATGTTTCGGATTTGGTTAGAAAGATCGTAAGAGAAACCGCAAAACTCTTCAATGCACGTGCTTGTGCCTTGTTTTTAAAAGAGGGAAATCAACTGATTCAACCTGAATGGGCCGCTGTCGGATGGAATGAATTAGGTCCTAAAATTCGCAAATATGATTTAGTAAAATCCAAAGATATTATGAACAATCCTAAAGAGAGTGAGAAAGTAGGATTAACGGTGTGGATTGCGGTAAAAAAAGAGAGCTTTACTGCCAAGAGCAATTTAGAATTAACTGCTCATCCGCATCACCGTGGCACTTATGACAGGTATAATTTCAAAAGAGATGAGCAATGTGAATCGTTTATGGGTGTTCCTTTGGTTGTCGGCGATGAACTGTTGGGTGTTTTAAAAGTTGAAACGAAAATGAAAAAAGTTGGAACTGAACAAGAGTTTGCCTATTTCAGTGAACAAGATGAGCTCGTTTTTGAATTTATAGCCAATAGCGCAGCAATTGCGATTCAAAATGCTCGTTTAATGGAGTCGCGTTTTCTCGCTGATAAAGTAATGGCCCAACCGGATTGCAATAAAGTTATGCAAGAAATATATGCTTTTGTGCAGGGACGGGCCGAAGTCAGGAACACTCTAAAAAGCACTGCCGAAATTGTTAAACCAAAAAGCGAAACCAAAGCGACTTTAATCGATGATCTATTCGGTCTGCTAAATCCACAATTAAACCCTCAATATTACACTGCTATTTTGAATAAAATAAAAGAGATGTTAAACAGCCCGATCAGAAATATCCTGGAATTTATTGAAGCTGCAATTCGTATAAAAAATCTTTCATCATTTAAAGAATTACCTATTGATCAATTAAGAACAGCCTCCGTATTGAGTGGTGATTTTTTTCTTCACAATTGTGCGGAGATATTACTGGATAGTTATGAAAATATATTTGAAAGTTTGAAAAAATATGAAGAAGATCCTGTACAGAGAAAAAATCTGCAAAAATGTCTTGAAGTGATAGAAGAAAAAGTAATTGTTATCGGAAGAATTAATCCTTTTGAAAAAAGTTTTCTTGAAAACGTCTTTGTCAAATGGAAAAAAATTATTGAAAACACATTATCTGAATTTCACAGAATTCCAAATCCTTATATTGCCGGCCGCCCTCTCCCGCCGGGGAGTCGATTATTTGTTGGCCGTCATGATATTTTCACATGGGTAGAAAACAAGCTTAATCAGGATCAAAATAATGTAATGGTATTGCATGGCGGTGGCCGTACGGGAAAAACATCCATCTTAAAACAATTGCAAGCCGGTCCTTTGGGAAAAAAACTTCGCGAAAGGAAAAAATATCCAATTTTTCCGGTTTTTGTCGATCTTCATAAATTTGCCGATACTGGGACCAGGGAATTTTTATTAAGCCTCGCTGAAACAATTCTAGAGGACGTCGGAAAACAGGGAATAAATAATCTAAAACTAAAAATGGATGAATTCAATTCCGCACATTATCGCGCTTTTGATCATTTTTTAAAACATGTGGTTGATACATTAACCGCAGAGAAAAATGGAATCCTTGTTATTATGCTGGACGAGTTCGAAACTCTGGAAGAACTCGTAAATTCCAATAAAATCGGACCAGAAATATTCAAATACTTTAGGTCTTTGATGCAGCACCAAGCAGCGGTGACGTTTATTCTGGCCGGCCATCACAGCCTTGATGATCTTTCAATGGTTTACAAAGATCTTATTTTTAATGTTGCCCTGCATAAGGAAGTCGGCTTTCTTAATGTAGCAGATGCTAAAAAACTCATCTTTGAACCCGTCAGTGATTTTGGTGTCAGATACGAGGAAAACGTTGTAGACAGGATTCTGCATTTATCAGGTGGGCATCCTTATTTTATTCAGCAGATCTGTTCGTTTTGTATTGATAATCTCAATGACAATAAAGGTGATTATAAAATAACTCACGATTATTTAGAGGATGCTGTTGAAACGTCTCTCGGAAGGGGAAGTACCGTGACACTCGAATCACTCTGGCAAAGTGCCGGCAAGAACGGACAAAAAATTTTGAAGAGATTGGTTTTTCTGGCGGATCCGGATGCACCCTGGATTAGCGAAGATGATCTCGTTCAGGATGCCCAAAAGGCGGGAATACCCAAAATACAGATTCCCGAGGCTCTTAATCACCTGGTAAAACGACAACTTGTTCTTCGCAAGCATTCATCTAAAAAGAATTCTACACGATACCGTTTCGCGATGGACTTGATGCGTTTTTATACAATACGGCAACGTTGAACAGACTGGAAAAATAGAATAAAATGAAACAAAAATCTTTTATCAATTATATTGTTGGCCCTCCCGTGATAACTCTGAACCAATTTTTCGGCCGCCGTCAACAAATCAATGAAGTTTTTGATATGATTAATGGCAAAAAAGCATTAATGCCTCAAAGAGTTGTGGGGATACGGCGATCAGGTAAAACATCATTTTTACAATATTTATCCAACAAAACGGTCATCGAGAAAATGGTGTTACCTGATATAGAACCAACCACCATTGTATACATTAATTTGGAAGAAGGAATAAATACACCGGACGACTTTTTCCTGCTCGTTGCAGATAAAATATCCAAATCGGACTTTTTTGCCGAAAAGTCGTTCAATCAAAGACGAAAATTTGCGAAATTTTCCGAATTTGCCGATTGGGTAAGATGTTTTCTCGTTCATTCACGTCTTGTAATTCTGTTAGATGAATTTGACATGATTGTCGATTCTGAAAATTTTAATGTAAACTTTTTTCGCAATCTTCGCTCCCTGGTTAATGATAGATTCGTATGGATCATTAGTTTAAAATCACTCGACAATAAATTCGACAACAAATCTTTGAGCGAAGATAATACATCCTATTTTTTAAATATATTTTATTCAACGCCAATCTGTCTCGGGCAGATGGAACCAGAAGAATCTGACGAACTGATCTACACACCTGCTAAAAGTCAGGATGTAAATATATCAAAAGAAGAAATTGAACAAATTAAAAATCTGGCTGGTGGCTTTCCTTATTTTTTACAGGCAGCAAGTGAGCGATGGCTTGACTCTGTGCGATCAGGCGTTGTGTGCCATAAACGATCAGAGATCGTTAAATCAGAATTGCTCAAACCGGGTAATCAGATTCGGCATCAAATGAGTTCATATTGGCGTACTTTTAACTCTGTTCAGAAAAAAGCCATGTATTCTGCGGCAAATGGAGAATTAAACGCCTATCCGGTTTATGACGATCTGGAATTATTGGCGAGCTATGGACTCGTAGTAAAACACGGTAATAATTTCAGAGTGCCGGGTAAGCTTTTCCAACACTGGATTCTTCATTTTTCGGATTATAAAAACATAATACCTGATATTTCTCATTCTTCCGGTCAAAAGCATCAGCAGACCCGGCAAGGATTGGTGTTTATAAGTTACAGTCACAAGGATGAGGCCTGGAAAGACAAGTTATTGCTCCAATTACAGGTACCGGTTAAAAATGATATGCTTGAAGTATGGCATGATAGGGAGATAGATGCAGGCGAAGACTGGCAAGACAGGATTTATAGCGCTATAGATCGTGCCAAAGTATCTATATTGCTTATAACTGCCAGTTTTTTAACCTCTGAATTTATCATTGAGGAAGAAGTGCCCCGGTTGCTAACGCGCAAAGAAAATGATAATTTAACCATCATTCCAATTATCCTGGAACCCAGCCCATACGACCTGGTACCCTGGTTGAGCAATATTTT
The DNA here is from genome assembly GCA_014728085.1 of Candidatus Zhuqueibacterota bacterium. Taxonomy (GTDB): domain Bacteria; phylum Zhuqueibacterota; class Zhuqueibacteria; order Residuimicrobiales; family Oceaniaggregativiventaceae; genus Oceaniaggregativivens_A. Next base: position 1,062 of record WJMF01000167.1, on the reverse strand, counting down.
AGTGAGGCCAAAGGATGGCAAACCCCTCTCCTCGATGAAACGGTTTCAGCAAAATTCAGCGCTGGTGGAAATTACAAGAGAAGTCGTGAATTGTCTTGAAAAGAAATAATCCAGTAATTTTTCGGGGCCGGACCTCGGAAGATCACTGTAAATCAACAGGTTGGAGGCAATAAATGTTTCCCAATAACCCCTGGAAGGCTCTTTTTGCCCTGAAAAAAGCCTTTTAAACGAAATTGTGCGAGCATAGGTGCAATTCATTAAACCTTCGTATTGATCGTAATAACATACCTCAAAGAACCAAAATTATTTGGATTTTGAGGTATGTCTATAAAAAACAGTATTCCAACTCGGCCCGACTTGAGTCATACGAAATGTCTGTCTCAATCGGATTTAGTTTCGATCCTTTTGGTGCTGATTTTTCACTTTTTAAAATATTTTATTACTGTTTTTCTATTCAGACTTTTTAAACGACTAAAAAAATGTATGCCTAGCTTGCTTTTAAAAATTCCATAAATTTTTTCATATGTACCCCAGTTTTTATACCTTCGAGTTTTGCGATTACACAGAAAAACACGCCATAAATATCAAAATGAGCTTTTTAACCTTATTTTAATCTTTTCAACCTTAGTAGCCAACCAGTCCCCGCGAATTAACCTTATTCGCTTATTGCCATCCGGAATCTAGGGTAAAAAATTAATTTTTAATAATTTATCCGTATCTCAATAAGGTGATAAGTTGATCTTTCCCCAAAAATTGCGACACACAGTTAAGCCATTTTTTGTGTTGAATTAAATGCCATTGGAGTTTGAAACTTAATTGTTGAATTTACTCTGCTGATTGTAGGATAGCGTTTTCAATATCTTTAGATTGACCGAAAAAATATTGGATATCACTAGTGTCCGGTTATAAGTTAAATAAAAACAGTTGATTATGATTTTGATACTCCACGTTCGTGTAAGTGTTCTCTGTAACTAATTGAAAAATATCAACTTTTTCGAAAGCAGTCACGCTCAAGATCTGTAAAAAAGTGTAAAGTGAGATATTCAGATTCAACTGCTTTTT
>WJMF01000166.1 GCA_014728085.1 Candidatus Zhuqueibacterota bacterium | reverse complement strand
CCCGCTACCGATTCGCCAATCCGCCTTTGCCCTGGGCCTGCCGTCCCTGACGCTGTTACGGCTGGTAGAATTACCGCTTGCATCGAGGTCCATACTCGCCGGCATCAAGACCTCTGCCGTGATCAACGTCGGTACCGCTACACTTGGCGCATTAATCGGTGCCGGTGGCTATGGCCAACCCATTCTGACCGGTATACGGCTCGACAACGTCGCTCTTATTCTCGAGGGCGCCATACCGGCGGCTCTGTTGGCTTTGCTGGTTCAGGGGTTGTTCGATGTCAGCGAAATCGCACTGGTGCCCAGGGGCTTGCGCCTGATGGCCTCTGCCAAAAAATAATTTTTATATCATTTACTTCAGCGGTTCCAGAGCATCAAGCACAAAGGGCAACATCTCGCCAACGGTCGGATGTGGCAATACCGCCTGCTGAAAGGTTTTCCAGGACTGTTTGCTATACATAAATATGGCAATCGTACTGATGAGCTCGTCACCGCCGGTGCCGAATATTGCAGCGCCCAGAAACTGCTCGCTATCTGCATCGACCAGCAATTTGATCATACCGCTGGTTTCATCTTTTTCAATCGCGCGCGAAACCTTTTCCATGGGCAATGTGGCCATGAGCACATTTTTATCGCTTTCACGGGCCATCTTTTCACTCATACCGACCCGTCCCAACGGTGGATCCATATAAAGCGCATAAATTAATATCCGGTCATCGATCTTGCGGCTGCCCTTTTCGCTGTAATGATCCCAAAACACCTGTCCGTCATTGACCGAAGTATGGGTAAACGCGCCTTTGCCATTGACATCGCCAAGGGCATATATATGCGATATTGATGTTTGGCCGACGTTGTTGACCACAATATGCCCGCGCTTGTCGGTTTCGATATCGATCGCTTTGAGGTTGAGAAAATCAGTATTGGGCCGGCGGCCGGCACCGACGAGCAGGTGTGATCCCTGAACGGATTTTTGTTCTTCGTTTTGGCGATATATCACCCGAACACCGCCATCAACCGCTTTGACCTCTCGAATGGCTGCGTTGAGCTCTACAGCAACCCCCTCATTTTGTAAAATTTTCTGTGCGGTGTCGGCGATATCTTTATCTTCGCGGAAGATGAGTTGCGAGCCTTTGTCCAAAATGGTCACCTCGCAGCCAAAACGGCTTAATGCCTGGCCGAACTCGAGTCCGATATAGCTGCCGCCGATGATGAGCAGGTGTTCGGGCCGTTCTTTCAGATCGAGCAGGCGTACATTATCGAGCCAGTCGACAACATCAAGGCCAGGTATTTCCGGTTCCCGTGCCTTTGCACCGGTATGGATAACAATGCTTTCACCGGATATCGTTTCATTGCCGGCTTGCACGGTATGCTCATCGATAAATCGGCCGTAATGCTTGTAGACATTGACCTTGTCCATGTCCGTCAGCCATTTTTCGAGGCCTTTGCTGTTGTTATGGCGGATTTCATTTTGTCGCTGCATTACCCGGTCGAAATCTACTGAAAAATCCTCTACATTGACACCAAAATCGCTGCTGCGCCTGACCATATGCGCATCGCGGGCGCTTGCCACCAGGGTTTTGGTCGGTGTACAGCCGAAATTGACACAGGACCCACCAAACGGTCCGCCCTCGAGAATAGCGATTTCTTTGCCGGCCTTTGCCAGTTTGGGAACGGTTTCACCGGTAGCCTGCCCGGTACCGATCCATATAACATCATATTTTTTCATCGTTTAATCCTCATTAATCGTGTATATTATAGGTATGACAAGCAGAGTAAAATTTTTTGCTGAAATCAAGACCGGATAATAACGTGGTATTTACCTTTTTATATTAAAATTAGTCATTTTTTCTGCCAATATAAAGCAATTTCCAGGTCATTATCAAAAACTGGATCCTTTAATTTGATTTTTATATCAACGACCGGTATGAATTGACCTTCATCACTACGGATATAGAAAAATGGCAGGTCAAAGGGAATCGCCCTGTCACTCTGACCTTTGAATCGGTTATGGTGGATAACGCCAGAGACCGTTTTGGCATCATTACACTTGCTCTGGATACTGCTATGGTTATTGTCTGCATCAATTTGAATTCAAACTATTCGACTATCTCGATAATTTAATCGCCAAAGGATATCCCTACAACCGAATTGCTGTGCAGCACAGCGGCTATTTTACCGATAATTCACCTTCGGGGTTAGCGGCATGCGAAATGGTAAAACGCTGGAATGAAAAATACGAATGGCCCAAACTGCAGACCGCTGTTGCACGTGATTTTCTCGATTATATTCGTGCTACGGAGGGAGGGGGATTGCGTGTTTACCGGGCTGCATGGCCGGACTGGTGGACGGATGGGTTTGGCTCTGCAGCACGTGAGACCGCTGCGGCCCGGGCCACCCATGCAGAGATGCTCGCTAACCTGGGATTGCCGAGCATTGCAAAACTTGCAGGTGCTGACCTTCCAGAACACCTTTTGCATGAGGTCTCAGCCGTCCTGGATGGCCTTTTTTTTATGATGAGCATACATTTGGCGCTGCTGAATGCATATCCGATCCAATGGCGGAAAATTCAAGAGTTCAATGGATGGAAAAAGCGGCTTATGCATATGATGCGGTTAAAAATTCACGCCTAATCACCGAATATACCATGGGATTGCTGCAGTCCATTTTGCCGCGTTCCAACGCGCCTACAATTACGGTATTCAATACGCTGAACTAGCAGCATTCAGGGTTGATGCAGGTCTATATGGATAACGAAATCCTGCCCGGAGACAGGATTTTTCGCATAATTGATAAAAACGGCAATACGCTCAGGGCTCAGCTGATGAAAAGCCGCAGTAAAGGCAACTTTTGGGCGCTCTGGCTCGAAAATGTTCACCCCCTTGGCTATAAGAGCTACCCTATTGAAATAGAGGAGGGACATCGGTCTATTTTACCCGAGCATCCGGCCTCCGATATACGTCTCTTTATACCGGAAAAACGCATCGAGGTTCATTATAATGCAAGAAAAAGCAGGGTCTATACCACCGAGAGCGTCGATATCGCTTTTCTGTTTCGAATGCCACAGTTTAAAATCATGTACGAAGTGCAGGGCGGACTGGTAGAACCGGGTAAAAATGAGATTCCCGGTTCGGCCTCGGATTGGAATACCATTCAGAATTTCGCTGTGGTTCGCGGAAAAAACGGACAAATCGTATGGTGAAGCGATGCCATATCCCTGGTTCAGCTCAGCGATATCAATCTGGGCAAATTTATGTATACTGCAAAAGTATAAAGCCCGTATATCTACAGTTGACCGATGAATAATCTTTGGGTAACCAATTTTAAAGCAAGCCAGGAAGGGGATCTGAGCTGGTTTTATTACGTCACGTCTGGAAAACAGAGCTCAAACCACTCTGCCGGCCGCTTTGGCTGGGGGCAAGAGTACCTTTTCTCAGCAGGGTTATCCCGGCAGGAAAAGAGATGAATGGATGAGGAGATCACAAGACTCAATTTATCTCTCAGATACAAACAAAAAGGTCGGATTGTTTTCCGACCTTTTTGTTTAGTGCCGAGGGGGGGAATCGAACCCCCATGGACAAAAAGCCCGCTGGATTTTGAATCCAGTGCGTCTACCTATTTCACCACCTCGGCGAATTGATTATAAATATAAAACAATTCACATACTTTGTCAAGAAATAGTTTTTAATTTGAATTTTTCTAATAAAAATTTTATATTATGCGACATAGTAAAGCCGTTTAAATGGATAAATGACGATATAAATCTTGAACCTTATCAACAGCGAGGATGCTATGAAAAAAATGATTATTGATGATCTCGATCTTCAGGGAAAGCGCGTTCTGGTACGCGTCGATTTTAACGTACCGTTGACCGATGACGGCAAGGTCGGTGATGACAAGCGTATTGTGGCGGCTTTGCCCACCATTAAAAAAGTGATTCACAAAGGCGGCAAGGCGATTTTAATGTCGCATCTCGGCCGTCCCAAGGGCAAGGTCAAACCCGAGCTTTCGCTTAAACCGGTTGCCGGGCATTTGAGCAATTTGCTTAACCAAAATGTCGGATTTGCGCCGGATTGTGTCGGCGATAAAACCGGGCAAATGGTGTCACAAATGAATAACGGTGACGTCCTCTTACTGGAAAATCTGCGATTTCATCCCGAGGAAGAGGGGAAAAAAGACGGTGAAAAGATGTCGAAAGAGGAACGGCAGTGGTTTATCGACGGGCTTGCCGGTCTCGCCGACCTCTATGTCGACGATGCCTTTGGTACCGCGCACCGCGCCCATGCCTCCATGTCCGGCGTACCGGAAAAACTGGGACAGGGTGCAGCCGGATATCTGCTGCAAAAAGAGCTCGATTACTTTTCTAAAGTCTTTGACAATCCCGATCGCCCGCTTATGGCCATCCTCGGCGGCGCCAAAATCAGCGACAAGCTCAACGTCATCGAAAATCTGATGAAACGCGTCGATGCCATTTTTATCGGCGGCGCCATGGCCTATACGTTTCTAAAAGCTCAGGGTAAATCGGTTGGCAACTCTATGGTGGAAGAAGATTTTGTCGAAAAAGCTAAAGAATTGCTTGAGACAGCGAAAGAGAAAAATGTCGGTTTTTTTCTGCCGCTGGATCACGTCATTGCGACTCAATTTCCCAAGTCTGACAGCCCGGTTGAGGGCAAGACCACCGACGACGCCTCGATTCCGGAGGGAAATATGGGGCTCGATATTGGCCCCAGGACCATTGAAAAATACAACAAAGAGCTGCAAAAGGCCAAAACCATTGTCTGGAACGGCCCCATGGGTGTATTCGAGGTTAAAGGGTTCGATAAGGGCACACGTGCCATTGCTGAAACCCTGGCAAAATCGGATGCGATTACGGTCATCGGGGGCGGCGATTCGGCCAGCGCCGTCAAGAAATTCGGCTTTGCCGACGAGATGAGCCATATTTCCACCGGCGGCGGTGCCAGCCTGGAGCTCATGGAGGGTAAAGAGTTGCCCGGCGTTGCGGCGTTGAGCGACAAATAGATTTATTCCTGAACAACCAAGCCACCCTATATACGATTTCTCCGTTGAAACGCGCGGCACGGCTGTCTGCCGCGCGTTTTTTGTTGTACTATTTTTTTTACATTTTTTTCATGTTATTTTTATATTTAAACGACAATCAGTTCAAAGGTCCCATCCCACAACAACTTTCTAATATGGACGTTCTGAAAAATCTGAATATTCGAAACAACAGGTTTACCGATTTACCGGATTTATCTGCAATGCCGTCTCTTGAGCGTTTAGATGTTCAGGGCAATCGATTCACCTTCGAATATCTGGAGTCGAATATAGGGATCTCTACATTTATGTACTCACCTCAAGAAAGCGTGGCAGTAGCAAAAGACACAACGATAACAGAAGGTACGAGTCTGTCCTTATCGCTGCGCGATTACTAAAAATTGATAAGGGGAGGAGATTCCTCATTGCTCAACAACATGCAAAACAGATAAGCAATAATGAAAAAAATCCTTCATATCCCGATATAAAATTCGTATACTGTAGGTTATTATTTGTCTGTAAACAAAAAATCCTAATAACACGAGTTTCCAATGCAACACAATGACGTTCTCATTACACACCCCTATGCTTTACTTGCGATTATGATGCTGAGTCCGGTTGTATTCATCGGCCTGGAGAAAAAGACCGGCTGGAGATTATTTGATATTTTTCCTCCTATTATCTGGATATTTGTGGCGCCGATCGTTATGAGCACTCTGGATGTCATCCCCAATGCGTCACCGGTTTATAGCAATTTCAAAGCCTTTGCCGTTCCCATGTTTATTGTTCTGATGTTGCTGGACGTTGATATTCGCGCTACGGTAAAAATTGCGTTCCGCAGTATGGGGGTTGTCGTGCTTGGATCGATCGGTGTGGTGATCGGCGGTATGGTTGCGTTTTTCCTGCTCAGAAATCATCTGGGGCCTGACGCCTGGCGCGGATTCGGCGCTCTGGTGGGCAGCTGGATCGGCGGCACCGGAAATATGGCAGCAGTGGCCGAGGCCGTGTCCACGCCCCCGACCCTGATGGGAATCGTGGTACTGGCCGACACGTTTATTTTTATTCTATATTTTCCGCTGCTGTTTGCCGCAAAACGCTGGGGCAAATCGTTTGCACGTTTTGCCCGTGTGAGTGAAGAACAATCCGAAAACACCTACAAGGCGGTCAATGATCTGAAACAAAAATCCAAGGAAGTGAACTTTCGTGATGTACTCACTCTTTTTGGCGCCGGTTTTTTACTCATCTGGATCGTTGAAATGATAGCCGCACATATGCCGGTGTTACCGGGCATTTTCACTGAGAAAACCTGGGAGATACTGATCCTGACCACATCAGGGCTGATCCTCGCGACCACGCGATTCCGCAATGTTCCGGGCACCAGCGCACTGTCGATGGCTCTGGTCTATACCTACCTGTCCATGATCGGTGCTCAGGCGGATCTGGCTCAGGCCGCTACGGCACCTTACTTTATGCTGGCGGGAATCATCTGCATGATTGTACATCTATTGCTGGTCGTGCTGGGCGCCCGGCTGTTCAAAGTTGACATCCACATGACCGCAATTGCCAGTGTAGCAGCCATTGGTGGTGCGGCTTCTGCTCCTGTGGTTGCCGCCTATCACCGAAAAGAACTCATTCCTATTGCCATCCTTCTCGCGCTGGTCGGTTACGCTCTGGGCAATTATCTCGGACTTGTTGCCGCCTACGGATGCCGATTGATGATGTGACCCTCCCTGTGCACCTCTCTGTACTATTGCTCAAGGTTAATGATTATTGTACTGAATATAATACATTACAGGAGTAATTTTATTATTAGAACAAGGAGTTGAAAATGAGATTACGCAAACAAAGTTGTTATTGCGCATTAAGATAGGTATTCATTTCCCTTGTACTACCGTGCATTATGTGTCAACCTTCAAACAACCCTTTTAAAGATATTCAGCAAAACAGGGATGATCTGCTGGCAGGTGTGACAACCGCTGTTGCTTATTCCGGATTCAGGCAAGGACAACATCCGGATCGGGGCAACAGAGCGGTTAATCCGTCTGAAGAGGAAAAACTGGAAGACCTGCAGATACTGGCCAGGAACCAAAATTTTGGCTTGATCCGGTTATACGATTCACAGGAAAACCCGAAAGCGGTATTGAGAATAATCAAAGACAATAACATCAAGATAAAGGTGAAACTTGGTATCTGGCTTGAAGCCGAAATCAGCAATCATGAAGGATGCCCCTGGCTTGATGAACCGATCCCTGCGGACATTTTTAAAAAGAATAAAGACAAAAACAGAAAAGAGATCGATAGAGGCATTCATTTAGCCAATGCGTACCAGGACATCGTTGTCGCGGTTACTGTAGGGAATGTGGCCCTGGTTGAAGCGTTTGCGCAAAAAGATTTGGAGGTTGCCGCATTGATTCACGCACGAACAATAGAATCCACCGAGATTTCAACAAATACATCTACACCGGATGAGCTGAAAAAGAAGACGCTGAAAAGCATCCGCAGCAGTATACGGCGTCAGGTGGTATATGTTGCTTTTGCCACTGCATCCATCCTAATGGTGCCACTTTTAGCAATGCAGTTAACCGGTGAGGTAAACTGGAGCTTGTTCGATTTTATTATCATGGGGATTCTCCTCTTCGGCACGGGTCTCACTTATGTGTTGATTTCAAGACTCTCTGACAGTATTGCCTACCGTGCCGCTGTCGGCGTTGCGGTTGTGGCCGGATTGCTCCTCATTTGGATCAATCTCGCCGTCGGTATCATCGGCTCTGAGAACAATCCAGCCAACCAGTTGTATATCGTGGTTCTCATTGTCGGCATTATCGGTGCCTGCATTGCGCGTCTGCGACCACTCGCAATGGCACGCACGCTATTTGTTACAGCACTGGCGCAATTGCTGGTCCCAATGATTGCGATGCTGATCTGGCGACCTTCCCTGGAAAATGCCCCTGGAATCATCGGTGTCTTTATCCTCAACGCGTTTTTCGCCGCGTTGTTTATCGTCTCCGGGAAGCTGTTTCGACACGCAGGCACGAATGATCTGCCAGCTGAGTAACGTTCACTTGAATGGCGATAATATAAAACAATATTTCCCTTCTCTGTGGTTCAACAAGAGTCACGAAAGGAATAGATTTAAAAGAGATTTTTCATTCTACCTAACCCATGGATTAGGATGTCCCATATTGTTGATCGGCAATTGAAATCCGGTGTTGGACCATCCAGCCATCAAAAGTGCACAGACACCCTGACTCGTACGCCGGGTAAGACCATATCTGATCAAGCTGCCATCGGGCACGGAAGAGAGATTATAACGCGTCTGAAAGGCTTCATCTGCGATGCCATCATCGGGACTGGCGATGCCCCGATTGTGTGCGTTGATCGCACTTGACCACCCATAACCATTCCAATAGTCGATCCAGAAGCGACATTCAGCAGTTCTGGGACTGCCGTAAAAGGAACCAGCACTGACCAACTCAATCACAGAGACATAATCATGCGTTTTATAGGAAAACGCATAATCTGTTCCTTCATAATCATTACATACAACCGCGTCATACATTTCTCCCGATTGTGAACACTCTGCTATCGAGGATCCCAGGAAATGCTCAAAACGCATTTTTCGATCTTGTTGAAATGCCGGTTGAGTCGTCGTCCATGTTGTACCATTCCATTGCAGATAATCGTTGTTTTGCGGTTGTTCAGACCAATAAAGATTGCCCTGGCCGTCATTTGAGAAAAGAATCTTGCCGGATTGAGGTGGATTGTTGCTTGGCGCTTCGCCGCTTACCCTGAGCGTATTAAGAATATGAACCTTGCCTGAGGCGTCCACTTCCAGTAAAACTTCATTGGTACTCGAATTTTGAACCTTCATTTGGGATACCCCCGGCAGGGTGAGTGCAAGCATAATTAGAACCATAGTTGACATTTTTAACATGTTATCCTTCTTGATTTATTTGCCCATTAATTTACTAACAAACATTATGCCATCATATAAAAGATAAAACAACCAAGGATTTAATTATACGTCAAGTTGTTATAATTAAATTGATTAAGCTTGTTTATGTTCAATGCAAAAACAAGCAATTATACGTTATGTACTTTTATATCGATACACGATTTATCAATGCGATGGTTTTTTCGTGATTTGTTGAGGCACTGATTGGTTATATGCCCATATTGAAATTGATATTAATCGATTTCTGAAAAATTTATTGATTGAAATACTACAAAATTATGAATATTATGAATATAAATTTTCCGATGTTTAAATATTGGCTTAAACGGTTACACTAAATGAAGGGTATGATATGAAAAAATTAGTGCGTTTCTCCGGAATCGTTGCGAAATTACTCTTATTATTGTCTTTGTTTTCGTGTCAGATTTGGGATAATTCAAGGACAATGCGATCCTTCCCGCTTGCCGAAATAACGATCGCCGAGATTCAGCAGGGGTATGACGACAGAAGATATACGGTAAGAGAAATCGTTCAACTTTATATCGATCGCATTGAATCGATTGATCAGCAGGGCGTTGAGCTCAATGCCGTTATCATGATCAATCCCGATGCCCTCGAAATCGCTGATTCCCTCGATAGAGAACTCGAACAGGGGCATCGCCGTGGTCCCTTGCACGGTATTCCGGTGCTTTTAAAAGACAATATCGATACACAAGACAGAATGCCGACGACGGCAGGATCAAGAATTCTGAAGGATTCTTATCCGCTTCAGGATAGCCGGGTGGCAAAAAAATTGCGAGCATCCGGTGCCGTCATTCTCGGCAAGACCAATCTAAGCGAATGGGCCAACTATCGCGCCTCCTTTTCTTCCAGCGGCTGGAGTGCTGTCAGCGGTCAGACGAAAAACCCCTATGTATTGGACCGTAATCCATGTGGTTCGAGCTCCGGCTCCGCCGTTGCGGTCTCGGCGAATCTCTGTGCCGTAGCTATCGGAACCGAAACCTGGGGCTCGATCATCTGTCCCTCCAACGCAAACGGTATTGTCGGAATCAAACCGACGGTAGGCCTGTGGAGCCGCTCCGGAATCGTACCCATCAGCTACACCCAGGATACGGCCGGTCCCATGACCAGAACCGTTGAAGATGCAGCGATTTTACTCGGGGCACTCACCGGCATTGACTCGAGCGACCAAAAAACGCTTGCCGGTAAAGGTCGGTTTTACAAGGACTATAGCCAATTTCTGAAAAAGGACGGATTGAACGGCAAACGCATAGGATACCTGAACAAAAATGAAGGAATCCATTTTAAAGTCGATTCGTTGATGCATCAGGCGCTTGACGATATGAAAAGCAGGGGGGCGGAAATCGTTGAATTGGAAGAAATCGTTCAGGGCACACCATATACACACGCCTATGAGGTTATGGCATATGAATTCAAGGATGGATTGAAAAAATACTTGAACAGGCTGGGAGAACATGCACCGGTCGCCAATCTGAAGGAGGTCATCGAGTTGACCCGGGCCGACAGCCTTGAAATGCTTTATTTCAATGTCGCTGTCATGGAAAACGCCCGGTCTAAGGGGAGCCTTGACAGCGAAGCGTATAAAGAGGCTGTCAGCAAAATGCTCAATGCGTACCGAAGAAATGGTATTGACCGCGTAATGGTCAAATACAACCTCGATGCCATCGTTGCTCCGAGCGGCGGACCGGCGTGGAAAACCGATTTGATCAACGGGGACAATTTCAAGTTGAGTTCATCCGGCTATGCGGCGCTCTCCGGTTATCCGAACATCAACGTGCCCATGGGATTTATCGGTGATGTTCCTGTGGGGATCTCTTTTTTCGGCCGGGCCTGGAGCGAGCCCCTCTTGCTCGGGATTGCCTACAGCTACGAACAGGGAACCCGGCACAGAAGAGCACCGCTGTTTTTGGCAACGGATTGAACGATAACGGAATATGACTTTATAGAGTGGTTTGATTCTCTCTTTGTTATTAGCTTATGGATATATGAGGGAAAAAATATTCTAAAAGCAGGTACTTGGGGATGTGGGTTGGTCCTTTACGATCGAAACGGGGCTCTTATGTATCCGACTCGGGATTCCAATGCTCCGGTAGAGCGGCGGGCAAAAGAGAGTAAAACGTTTCAGCATCAAGTGCAGGGTGATCTCGTTTGGTAAAAATTAACTCGCCCACATCTATCTTCGGGAGTAAAGGAGTGGGTGAACGGCCTGGTCCGCTGACTATTGTTACAGAGCCGTAGCCTTTGTCGTACCTGTAAACAGTATGCTGCCCGGATGCGCTGTGCCGGCAGCGTGAGTGTGTGTGAAATCAAAAAATTTTATATCAAGAGGGTCTGGTAAGAAATATAACGAACCCAAGCCCGCGAAGAACCCGAAGGAAAAATGTACAAATCAAATAAAAACAACATATTAAAATATTACTCTTCGCGACCTTCGAAGTTTATCCTTTGTCAAATAAAACACAATTGATAAAAATGACTCTGTTTTCACACACTCTATGTGCGTTGGTACTATATGCAGTGCAGGCGGACATAAATACCGTTTTGGCTTGTCCCTGAATCTGCAATGCAGGACTAACCGATGAGAATGCGGCCGGGGTGAATGAATAAAAGGGAAAAAGAAAAGTAGCCCTGTTCGAAATGAATGTTGCAGAGCAGGTTATTTCAATCCATTTTGCCGATCATTCGCGGCACTGGAATGCTGCCACTCGTGATAGCGCTTGTAAAGTTGGTGCGCTGCCGGATAGATGGAATGCGGGCTCATAAAGTGGGAGAATTCAAAGGTGATCAGTTTTTCGATGCCGCTCAGATCAGCCTGCTCCATTTTGTAGCGCAGTTTGCGAAAGTCAATGGGTGGAAATTTAATCGGCATGTCGCGATCAAAGGATTCGACATTGCTCCAGCTGCGGATATTGTATTGATCAGCCAGGCTTTTGTGCATGGCGAGATAGTCGCCGAGCATGTCCAGCGGCACATTGCCGTCCTGAAAGGCGACGATATCCACCAGATTTTGCAGGCGGGCAAACACTGCATTCCATTCCTTTTGATGCTGCTCCGGCGTGATTGCCCTGGATCCGAATTGTTTACTGCCTTGAATATAAGGTGAAATCAAGATCGGCACGGGTTTTAAGCCGCGCAGATGGGTGGCCAGTGTTTCATAAACATTCATCATGCCGTCATCGTAAACGCTGATTTCGTGACTGATATACCAGCCGCCGAATGCCGACCGGTGGCCGTATCGCTGCATAAATTCATCGCAAAAGAGCCGATTGATATCCGCTTCCTTTTCATACCGGCCATTCTGCCAGTACATACCCGAATCATAGGTACCAAAGTAGAACGTCATGCCGCAGCGCTCCGCCTGGGTCAGAAAAAGATCCACAAGATCAAGGTAGACGGGAAAGGCATTCACCTGCTGCTGCAGAACCTGCGACTCGTATGTCACCATCTTCTGGTAACCGGCACGGATAAGGATGACAGTATCAATACCGACAGATTTCATGATATCAAAATCACGGGCCCAGTCGTCAGGACCCCAGTTTTGTGAGGGGATGTCATGGGTGATTTCATCCAAAAACGTAGCCGTGATCGGAAGCATCGTTGTTTCTTCTCCTTACCTAATTCTCTTTCAAAGATTTGCTGTTGAAACCATACTCTACTCTCAGCGAATTGTACATGGATAAGAACCCTTTTTTGCCGATTGAATATCGCTTATGCAAACCATTTTGATATTATTGGCAACGGTACTCGCCGTTATACCGAATGTACGAATTTTCTATTTGATCAACACGCACTTTTTGCTCTCAACCCGATTACTGCCTTGGAGCCGGAAAAAGTAGATTACGCTCGCAAGCGCTGCAGCATCGAAATCGATGCTATAAATATTCGGTTCATGTAATTTATGAACCAATGTTTGTAACTCCCTTCCCAATAGATCATAAACCGATAGATTGATTTATGATCTTTTCTCAACGATATAGGTAATTCTCGTGGCGCATTAAACGGATTGGGATGGTTTTGCAACCGTTGAAAAGAACGTGGTGCTTTTTTGTTGTTAGTATTCGGCGTCTGCAATCGACTGATGATGACATCAGGAGAAAGCTTGCGGTTGATCATGACCATCGCCGCATCGGCCACCACATATTGTCCGGCAGGGACATTGATATTGTCGAGTTTCAAAACAGTCTTTTGGCCTGCAGTCAGATAGGCCAGTCTTAAAGCCTGCCAGCCGCGATTGTAGTAATCCTGCTGGTTCACCAGTACTGCTGTCGAGTCATTATCCGAATAGATAACATAACGGGCGCGGTCGGTCGCCAGGGGACCGGTAACGATGTAGGCGTAGACATTGTACCAGGTGGTTTGTGGCACTGTAAAGCAATAGTACACGGTACCATAGTTCTGTTCTTTTTTGATTAGAATACCAGGCTTGTATCCGGCAATATCAGATACTTCCCAGCGACCTCTCGTACTGGCCCCGCGATCATTTTCATCGATAATCAGGGGAACAGGGCGCCAATTCATGCCGTTGCGATGCGCCTCGATTATGATGCGCTGCAGCGGATCGTGCCCGACCGCAAAGGCCGGATGCAAGGGCTGACCAAAGAGGCTGTCTATCACGGAGCTGGGATAAAGCGTGTAGACACCATTAGCACCAGAACCGTTCCATACCACGGGTAAAATCACATTGATACCGATCGAGGCGAGGTAATCCATGGCCTCAGCGATGCGCTGGTCTGAAAACATGACATCGGAATCGACATTGGTTATCTTGACGGCGCGAAACTCTGCCGGTTGTTCCGCAAACATAGCCGCCGGCCACAGAATGAGAAGCAAAACGATGATGAGCAGGACAAATTGTTTTCCAAACAATATCAGGTTCTCCACACGAGTTTTTGTCTGGTCAGTAACTGTACGATCAACGGTTACTATTGTTTTTCAGCAGCGATCACCACAACAGGAGTGGTTGCGGCAACGTGTTGCAGCTCGACGTCGACCAGCGCCATAATCTGCGACTGTCTGACCAGCCCGGTCATGTCGATGATTTTGGCCGAGACGAGCAGGTAGATATCCGGCACCAGCGCACCGGCATCGCCAAAGGTGGTCAATTGCTCGATAAACTCTGCTATTTTGCGCTTTACCTCTTTTGCCCTCACTTCCTGCACCAGACAGCCGTTGATCTGCAGCTTGATTATCCCTTCGCGATCGATGACGCGGAGTTTTTGCACCTCACGCGTAAACAAGCCCCACAGCAAGCGCTGCCGCACCGTACCTGAGAACGCCTGTAAAAATTCGGTCGATCCGATACGCCGGACCTCTTTCTTGTCGAGCTTAATCGACGTTGCCACCACTTCGAGCAGGGCATCATCGCTCAGCGCCTGAACGGCGATATCGCGTGTACGCAGTTCGCTTGATCCGGTGGCGACCGCGATCACCCGTTTATTTTTGCTATCGACTTCTATGCTCACCTGAATGGTCTCCGATACCGCTCCCATGGCTTCAACCGATTGCATCGCTTGCTGCCGCAGGGCAATCAGATCATTTTCAGTGGGATCGACAATGCTTCGCTCTACTGAATCGCGGATGATGCCAAGAGCAACGCCGATGGCGGAAATGACCTCGCAATTCTCGGCAATGCGATGATCCACAGACATGGATTGCGCCGTATAGGGCACCAGCACCGGAGCGCCGCCACCACCGCCTATGAATTGCACCAGGTCTGCATCGAGCTTGTATTCTCGTAGCAGCTGCCGAATAAGCGGTTTGATCTTTTCTGCCGATATGGCGAGAATATTATCGGCAATGTCCCGGGCCGTGGTGTTGAGTTTCCGTGAAGCAAGCGCAAAGAATTTTTTCAACGCCTTCGTATTGGCGGTCGAGTGTCCCACTGTGCCGACGAGGCCGAGATAATTGGCGGCACATGAAGGCGTAAGGGTATAGGCTGCAGTTGTATCATTGCATGTACGGATGGTGAGGTAATCATCCGGGTCGCCCGCCAGCGGTTGCAGGGCTGTTAATTCGATAGCATCAAATTCTAAGGTTTCTGTATAGGCGGCATATTGGACATTGGCAATATGGGCGCTGCGCGGACCGATATCGATAATTTTTTGATTGCGAAAACGCGGCATGGAACCGCCGGCAATTCCCACGGTGCGCACATCAAGGGTTTTGAGAAAGAGACGGTTACCGCCGATGCGGGCGCTTTTGATCTGCGGTTTGCCGTTTTTGATCACTGAAATATCGGTAGACGTTCCGCCGACCTCGACAAAAATGCCGTCGGAGACCTTGACATACATCAGCGCCGCGGCAACCCCGGCAGCCGGCCCCGAAAGCATGGTCAAGATCGGGCGTTTGCGCATCTCGTTGATGTCCATGATGCCACCATCGGAACGCATAATCATCAGCGGCGCCCTTATGCCGGCTTTGCGAACCGATTGTTCGGTCATATCCGCTGTTTCCAGCATTTTCGGCATCATACTGGCGTTGATAACGGCTGTGCGGGTGCGTATTACCAGACCGTAGAGCCGCGAGATGCGGCTGGCTGCCGTCGACAGATAACCCATTTCGGTGGCAATTCCGGCGACAAATTCTTCATTGGCGGGATCATCGACGCCAAAGGCTTCGGTGGCGACGATCACCTCGGCACCGTTGTTAATGAGCTCCCGAATGCTGCTTTCGGCCCGCTCATTCGTCAGCGGCAGTCGCAGGTCCAGGTAGACGTGACGAGTCTGCAAAAATTTCCCCGGCGCCAGCTCGATATGTTTCGGATTGGTCTGTCGCCTGGCGACCCGGCCTTCAGCACCGCGCCCCATGCCGATGATACCCACTGTAGCAACATCGCCTTCGAGCAGTGCATTGGTCGCCTGGGTGGTGGAATGGGCGATCAAGACAATGTCATCCATGTTGATGCCGGTCTTGTCGATCAGCTCGTGCAAGGAGGCAATAACGCCCCGGGCGACCCCCTCAGCTACCGTATGGGTGGTCGGTACACAGGCTTTTCCGATAATCGAATAGTCGGAAATATCCACCGCTACAGCATGGGTAAAGGTACCGCCGACATCAATTCCGATTTTGATTTTCATAAAAAGCACCACTCTGTTCTTTGTGTTACTCTGCTCTCTCTGAGCGCTCTGCGTTTTAACTGCATTTCGTAGCGACCGTAAAAGCCAGATGTAGAGAAATAGAGACCGCAGAGCTGCGCAAGGATGAATAGATGAATCCTTACCGATTACATAAACAACCCGGCCGCGACAACGAGCGCTATAATGGCAAGAATCCATGTATAGGGAATGGTGTTCCACAACACCTTTTGCACATCCAGCTGCATTTCATTGGCTAGCCAGACGTTGTGTGTGTTGGTCGGATCGCTGATGCCCTGTACCGGCCCGACCGCCATAAGCAGTCCCATGACCGCAGCCGGATTCATGCCGCTGGCCAAAAAAATGGCGGCAAGGCCATAGCCCATCCCCCACACATTTAACGGGCCGCGATAGAGCGCCAGCGGCGCCGCCAGCCCGAAAACGAGGACAAAATAGAGCTCATTTTGCGGAATGATCCGGGCCATGAGCGGTTGCAGCAAATTAAGCACCGGCCAGCCCTCCGGATGAGAGACCGCCCACTCTCCGCCGGGTCCCATGATAGCGTTGAGCAGCATGCCGATACCGAGCATAAGAACAACAGCCGGCATTACCACGCCGCCGCCCTCCAGGATCGATTGAATAAACCGGTTCAGGCTGCCCTTTTTATAGGTCGATACGAATCCATATACCAGGCCGCAGATAAAGGCGGCGATAAAATTCATGCTGAACACCAGGATCAAAAAGAGCGGAATGATTGGTGTAAAATAAGCCGTCCAATAAATTTCGGCGTCTTGATTGCGCCTGCCCCGAACCAGACGAACAAGACTCATCGCAAACAGAAAAGCGACGAGCGCTGCAGAAGCATACTTGAAAGCAACGCCCAGGGTCGAGACGAAATTGCCAATGGTTGCCTGTACTGTTGCCGGTAAATGGAAATAGAGATATGCCCCGCTGCCGACAAGAGCAAAAATTGTTATGGTGGTCAGAATAATTCTTTTCAGTCTTAATTCATGGCCATCGCGATAGAGTTGCACAGTGACATAGACAATTGCGGTGATAAAGGTGAGGGTGAACATGATAAGGGCGAAGGAGCGGATCTGATCGAGCGGTAACTGCATCACATCGATGTACAGGGCCCAATTGCCTGCGTTGAGAGTGCCGCCCATGCTAATGCCGATCAGAAAAATCCCGACAACGGTCATCGAGCCGATACCGACCGAAGACATGATGGGAAGAACGACGGTGGCCACCATGATGATCGCCCCCAGGCCGCCGAGGGTAGTAAAGAGCATGGTGATCAGGCAAAGCATGATAACAGCAATGACCCAGGGATTATCGCCGGAAAGCTCGGCACCTTTTTTGATAAAGCTTTCCGCAACTTTGGTTTTCTGCAGCAGAATGCTCAGCATGCTGCCGAACAGAGCGACGGTGTAGGCATTGTGCAGTTTCAGCGCCCCCTGGCCGATGACAAGCTGAACCGTATCATTGATCGAAACGCCGCCGATCAGCGGAATCACAAAGGCCATAACGGGAAGCGCGATCAACGCCGGAATCATGCGGAAAAACATGGATAAAGCCATGACGATGAAAAGAGCAATAAAAAGGATAATCTGAAGCGTTTCCATATTGTGAGCACTCGTTATTGCAACGGGAAATATGGTTACGAAAATACACTATAAAATCCCTTGTGTCAAGAAAAAAATCAGCAATTGTTCCTGTTGCGCTTTTCAACGGTTCATTTACGGGTTATGATTTTGTATTCGGAAAAAATTTTGGGTTGGTTCTTTTGTTTGGAAATTCTATTTTGGTAGAGAAGAACGGTTTTTAGATTGTGTTCAGCAGTTATTTATGTTAATTTTAATTTCCAGAGCTCGATTATCGCACAAAAGCGCAGAGACACCAAGAAAAGTTCAAGATTGCTGGTTTCTCATTTGGCTGTTCATTACCATTCCTGGTCTTTAACGGATATTCATTAAAGCATAAATCGGAGTTAAAAAAATTGCTTACGGTTTTATTGCCTGCTATCCCGTTCTTTGTGTCTTGACGGCTTTGTGCGAGATAGTGTCGGGTTCTGCATTTTTTTTAAGGAAAAGAGGCAGTAATGCATGAAAAGCTGAAAACGGATTTATTGATCGCAGGAGGGGGGGCAAGCGGTGTTTGTGCTGCGATTCAGGCGGTGCGGATGGGAGTAAAGGTTCTTCTGGTTGAAGAGACGCCCTGGCTCGGCGGCATGCTGACGTCTGCCGGAGTCAGCGCCATCGACGGCAATCACAACCTGCCCTCCGGATTGTGGGGAGAATTTCGACAGAGATTGTACGAGCATTATGGCGGCCAGCAGGCCGTTGAAACCGGCTGGGTCAGTCATACCCTTTTCGAACCTAAAGTGGGTAATGCGATATTTCAGCAGATGGTTGACGAACAGCCCAATATCAGCGTTCGTTTCGGCTATCGGCCCGTTGCCGTGCAAAAGACAGAAACTGCCGTACGGGAAGTCGATTTCAGCAATGAAAAGGGTGATCACCTCTTCGTCGAGGCCCAGGTAACGATCGATGCCACCGAATACGGCGATCTGCTGCCATTGGCGGGCTGTGAGTATCGCAGCGGCAGGGATGCTCGTACTGATTTCGGCGAACCACATGCTCCGAAGAAACCGGATCGCTATATTCAGGATATGACCTTTGTGGCGATCCTGAAAGAATATGATTCCGATCGCGATATGAGCATCAAAGCCCCTCCGGATTATGATCCCGCCCACTTTTCCGGCATGTGCAAAGAGTTGTCGGATTCTCTGGACGATGATCTGGTCGACTGTCGCAAAATGCTCGAGTATGGCCGGTTACCCAACCGCAAAATCATGCTCAATTGGCCGATAAAAGGCAACGATACCTTTGTCGATTATATCGATATGAATTGGGAACAGCGCCGGACCGCTTTTCAGGCGGCCAGAAATGCGACCCTTAACTGTCTTTATCACCTGCAAACCCGGCTGGGTATGAAGCATTTGGGACTGACCGATGACGAGTTTGCAACCGCCGACCGGCTTCCCTATCTACCCTATATCCGCGAAGCCAGACGGCTCAGGGGTATCGATACGCTGAGAGTACAGGAGCTCATCGATCCTTACTATTATGGCAAATATAGCCATGGCATTGCCGTGGGCGACTATCCGCTTGACCATCATCATGACAGGGCGCCGGCATCCATTACCGAGTCCTATCCGAATATTCCGGCATTTAATGTTCCCTATGAGTGTCTGGTACCGTACCAGGTCGACGGCTTGCTCGTTGCCGAAAAGAGCATTTCGGTAACCCACATCGTCAACGGCTGTACACGTCTACAGCCGGTTGTTATGCAGATCGGCCAGGCGGCCGGCGCTGCAGCAGCGTTATGTGTAAACGAACACAGTCATCCGCGCGACGTCGATATACGTTGTCTGCAACAGCATTTGCTGGATAGCCGCATGTGGCTGATGCCGTTCAGCGATATTACCCCTGGAGATCCAGCCTTCCAGGCAATTCAACGCACCGGGTTGCTCGGTCTGCTCAAAGGCGAACCGGTTGCGCATGACTGGGAAAACCGGATGTATTTTCATCCACAGGAGCCACTGACAAGGCAGGATGCCGTAGATGCGTTTCGGGCGGCCGGATATGGCGGGGGAGAGGTATGGCCGTCATTGCCGGCGCAGCTGACCAGGTCTGACTTTATCATTCTGGCGTGGACGCTGCGGGGCAGGCCACAGGAGTTCAACGGTTCCTTACCCTTTGAAGACGTGGATCCGTCAAACCGAGAGATTGCTGCCGTACACTATGCATTCGAGCAGGGATGGGTAAAGGATATATACTCCTGCCGCAGATTGTATCCCGGGAAAACCATTACGAGAAAAGAGGGTGCGTTATTATTGGACCGCATCGTTGATCCGTTCAATCTTTCCGGCAAATCTTAAAAAATATAGAAAACAATTAAAATATTGCTTGACAATGTATCTACAAATTGTTAATATTCGGTTGGTTCGTTTGCCTAATTAACTTAAAAAGGATGCCCGGTGAATTCTCGTTCATACAAGGGTCTGATCCTCTTTGCGCTACTCCTCGCCACCACCCTGAGCCACGCCAAACAAACCGGTAAAATTGCCGGTGTTATTACCGATGCAGACACCAACACTCCCCTGGTCGGCGCCAATGTTATCGTTGAAGGAACGCATCTGGGCGCTGCCACCGATATAAACGGCTGGTATGTGATTCTCAACGTGCCACCCGGAAAATATACTCTAAACGTTCATTTTATGGGCTATCAAAAAGTTAGCATCAAAGACGTGCAGGTTAATATCGGCCGTACCTCAAAAATCGATGTCTCTTTGACCAGCGATATCGTCGATCTGGGAGAGTCCGTTACCATCGTTGCAGAACGCCCCATCATCGAAATCGACAAAACGTCGAGCTCGGTTCATTACGAGGCTTCCGAAGTCGCCGTGATGCCGGTTGAAAATTTGCGCAGCGTGCTCGAGCTGTCGCCCGGTATCAACAAAAACGCCGATGGTACCATCAGCATTCGCGGCGGCGGCTCATTTGAAATCAATTACTCGGTCAATGGCATCAAGAGCATCAATACCAACACCGGCGTCCCTGCCTATGGTACCGGCACTAAATCGGAGAACAGCTGGAAATACGATGTCAATCCACTGGCAGTATCGCAAATGGAGGTGATTACCGGCGGCTTTAATGCCGAATACGGCAATGCCCAATCCGGCGTTGTCAATGTAGTGACCAAAGAGGGGGGTTCGCAATTTACCGGTGCGTTTCAGGTCGAATATCTGCCACCGGGCAAATATCACTGGGGGGATTATCTCTATTCCCAACAACAGCACGAATGGCAGAAATGGGGAAATTTCGACGGCTGGCTGGCTCAACCACAGTTCAAGGATTCAGCCGGCGTTGTCGATGTTGACGCTGCGCGGCGTAACTATAAATTATGGATCAGGAATCACACGCCGTCGGATGATAATATTCTCGGCGTCTACGACTATCGCCAGCACCCCAACACCCGTTACCTCTTTAGCTTTGGCGGACCCCTGGGGCGCGATGCTCAAAAAATGAGCTTTTTTCTCGCCGGCGAAATTAAAAACAAACCGACCCGGCTGCCGACCAGGGAACAGGTGCAAAAACTGCACAACTACTCGCTCGTCCTCAGCTATAAGCCCAATTCAATGCATCACCTAAAGTTTACCGGTCTTTATCAGCATTACTATTCCGGAATGGGCTCGGGCTCCGAAGATGTTCGCTGGGCCGGCTTGTGGGGCAGTTATGGCGCCAAGCGAAAATACACGCTTATCTACGACTCGCCGCGCGAGGAGACCGTTTATGCGCAATCCCTGAATTATAAAATTGTTTTTTCACCAAAATCCTATCTGGAAACGGCATTTACGCATCAAAACGAAATCCTCTATGCATTGCAGACACCGACACCGGGGATCGATAAGGATGTACAGCTCCATCCTGATCCCGAAGACCGGCTGCTGGAAGATCGGGGACCCTGGAATGAAAAATATCGCGAGTATTACACCTGGTCCAGTCTTTACAATCAGGCCTCGGTGACCCATTATTATGAAGGTAAAGCCAATTTCACCCACCAGGTTTCCACCACCAACCTCTTCAAGGCCGGCATCGAGGCATGGCTTATGGATCAGGATTACAACGCCTCATCATCGCTCTCGGTCTCGGCATTTATCTGGCGCACCGGTTTTGCCACAAATTATAAAGCAAAAACATGGTACGCGGCTGCGTACGTGCAGGATAAAATGGAATTTTCCGGCATGGTGGCCAACATCGGCCTGCGCATGGACACCTATAATTTCGGCACCGATGTGCCCGGGGATAAATACAATGTCTTTTATCCGGCGTTGGGTAGCAAAAGCGCCGGGATTCCGGACTATAAGCCCTCCAAAACATACGCAAGCCTCTCTCCACGGCTGGGGATTTCGTTTCCGATCGGCGAACGAACTGCGTTTCGCGTGCAATACGGTCACTTTCGCTCCATGCCCATCATCAACCGGGCGTTGGACAATCAGACCTATAACGGCTGGAACAGCTATGGTAATCCCAATCTAAAACCCAAGCTGAGCGTCAATTATGAAGTCGGGGTGCAGCGAAATTTATGGGACACCCACCAGCTCGATATCGTTACCTATTACAATGATCTCAAAGACCAGGTATCGGCAATCTACATCCACAGCTCGACCGGCAGCCAGAACAAACCCGGCGATCTTAAGAGTACTTATCTCAGCTATGACAACAGCGGCTATGGCCATTCCCGCGGCATTGAAATCAGTTTCTCAAACCGTAAATATACCCATTGGCAATATCGATTTTCCTATACCCTGAGCCAAACCAATTACGGTTATTACGGCGTCTATCTCGACCGGGAACAAACAAGCGAAGAGCTGGAGCAGAAATATACCTATTCGGCCAGCGATTTTCTCGCTCCTGAGGACCGCACACATCGCTTTAACGGTGTGCTGACCTACCGGTTTGGTGACAGCAGAAATCTCATGCTTTTGCCGGGCATCCTTTTCAAGGATGTATCGGCCAGTGTGATCATATCGATTCGCAGCGGCCTGGCATATTATTGGTCGCCGGAATATCAGTTCGATTATCGCGTCGAATCCAACCGGCGTTATCCGCTCGAATCGCAAACGGATCTGCGCATTGAAAAACCGTTTTCACTCGGTCCTTTGCAACTGACCGCCAGCGTACGCGTGCTCAATTTGTTCGATAATCAGCACCTGACGCCGATCAGCCGGCCGGAAGAAATGGATCGCTGGATGTTGCGCAGCGCCACCTATGCGGATCCGGATAATGATCCTGATCGCGATGTACGGCTCTATAATTATTTTCAGGTCTATCGAAACATTCCGCGTCAGGTTTATCTGTCGTTGCGGATGTCGTTTTAAAATGGATGGTCCAAAAACCCATCCTGCTTGTTGGGAAATATTTCGGGGAGGGTCTGTTTGTGGTTACAATGTATAAAAACCCAAACGTTGAGAATATAAGGCCGGTAGAGTTGCGCGGAGAAAAATAATGAATGTGTTTTTTTCAAAAAGTTATTTTATTATGAAGGAAAATATTCAGACCTGTTCATAAATGAGCACCAACCTCTTGGTTTATTTTTTTCTGGATTTTCCGGAAAACGACATAATCTAAAAAGGCAGAACTGTTGTCAAAACAAAATCATATCGTACTCTATTTTTTCACCATTCTTTTAACGGCTACAAGTGTTAGAGCCCAGAACAATACCTTTACCATTGATCTGACGCGCGGCAAGCTGTGGCATTCGTTTTATGTATCACAGGAATGTGAACCCATGTCGGACTGGCAGCGCAAGACCTATGGTATGGACTGGCCGGGATTTGAGCTTGAATCGGTAAAAGAAAATATTGGTGGCAGCAACAGCTATATTGCTGCCGGTGGCTTTTTTATTACCGCACTTACCGACAGCGGAACGGTGTGGGGTTGGGATAATTTTGCCACCCACGGTACCGAGGTTGGATTCAGCGGCGATCAATATCGCTACCTGGTATCGCGGGATGCCGGCAACAGGCCCGTTCATCGCAAGCGCTGGAATCAGGGAGAAAATTACTGGCTGCAAACAGATCCGTACGAAGCGGAAGAAATCATCGATTCCGGCTGGGAAATGAACGGTGCCTGGTTTCAACCCTGGGATAATCAAAATATGCCGGTTGCCGTCAGGCGCACCGTTCGCCAGTGGTCCGGCTCTCAGGCTGATGAAAATTACCTCATCATCGAATACAGCATTCGAAATATACAGCGCCGCAATCCACTGCAGGGGGTGTACCTGCTTTTTACCTGGGCAATGTCTCCGAATCACCGCGGCTGGAACCTGACCTTTCCCAACTATCCCGCCGGGGCAAAAAACACGCACAGCACGTTCCATGCCGACGAACAGCTGCTCGTCGCCTGGGCCGGAGATCTGACGACGACACCGGGTGATAATGAATCGTTCGATTATCATGAACATATGCGATACGACCCTGTCAACGATCGCGATATACTCAAACCGGAATACGTAGCACCCGGTTTCTGGGGATTGAAATTTTTGTATATTTCGCCCGATTCCACCGGCAAGGAGAATCACATCAATAGCTTTGCCTGGTCGGCTGCTGCCCCCTCGAGCGATCATTCCGGACCGTTTCTGGGCGTGGCAGGACTTGAAAACAAATATGCCGCCATGGCAAATCCGCTTCGTCTGTCCGAAGCGTTCACAGATCCCAATGATCAGCGTATGGGACAAAATCGCCTCTATGCCAATTTTTCGCTCGGCCCGTTCAATATTCCGCGACGCGATTCCATCAAAATCATCATGGCGGAATTTGTCGGAGGGCTGGGTTATAAAGATGCTCTGCGCCGGGATATGACCATCGACCGCATAAAGGCGGCCGGCGATTCTGCGGTTCGCTATCTGAGCGATCGTATTGATTTCAATTACCGGCACAATTATACCGTACCCATGTCGCCGCCGGCACCGTCGTTTACTGTGTCGTCCTGCAAACAACAGGGTGGGGTAGGCAACGTGATTACCTTTGACAATGCCGTTGAGCAGATAAACGATCCGCACCAGGGTGTTGCCGATATAGCAGGGTACCGGGTCTATCGATCCGGCGAACTACCATTCGGCCCCTGGACGAAAATCGCCGACATAGCCGTGGGAGATATCGATTATTTTAATGCCGATTCGCAACAATATGTTTTTGTCGATCAGGAGGTTCCGCTTGGCTATGGCTTTTATTATGCGATCACCAGCTATGATCGCGGTCATGACGCCTGGACTGTCGATCCCGCTTATAAAGTGCCACCGCTGGAATCGTCTGTTTTTGCCAATCGAAGCAAAACTCCTTTTTATACCACCTTACAGCCATCGGTATCAGCGCTGGACAGGGTCAAGATTGTTCCCAATCCCTTTTATCGCAGCTCCGGATTTGAAATTGCCGGTGATACCAAACTCATCCAGTTTGTCAACCTGTCGCAAAAGTGCACGATTCGCATTTACACCTTGCGCGGCGACCTCGTCAAAACCATTTTCCATCAAAATCCGGACTCGGGCGTGGCATTCTGGAATCAAATTAGTGAATACGGCCAGTACGTTAAAAGCGGTATGTATTATTACCATATTACCAATCCACAGGGAGAGGTAAAAACCGGCAAGTTTGCCATCATCAATTAAAACTGAATTTACTACATGAAAAGAAAATACAAATATCTTGTCGCCCTAATCCTGCTCATCGCCTGCTACTCCCTTGCCCATGCCCGGGAATTCAGAAAAACCGGTACCACCGGATTTGTCTTCCTGGAACTGCCGGTGACCGCCCGTTTTCAGGCGATGGGGGAGACCGGTATTACCGCCACGGATGCCGGCGCCGATGGTCTCTTTGTCAACCCCGCCCTCACCGCCTTGCAGCAAAAGCGCGTGGCATTGAGTGCGTCGTATGCAAACTGGTATGTGGAAACCTCACATCAGGCTTTTGCTCTGACCTATCATTTGCCGCTCATCGGCACAGTCGGTATACAAGCCATCTATTTTGATTTCGGCGAAATCGAAAAAACGAAAAATCCAACCGCCAATCAAACCGGCTCGTATATTGATCTCGGCACCTTCAGCGCCGGCGCCTGCGCCCTGGGGATGAGCTATGCCCGCTCCTTAACCGATAAATTTTCCTTTGGTGCCACCCTCAAATATGTACGGGAAAGTATCGATGTCTATCATGCTGATAATGTGATTGCGGATATTGGTTTCCTCTACAATACCGGTTTTAAAAGTTTACGAATCGGTACTTTTCTGCAGAATTTCGGTCTGGAATCGAAATACTCGGAAGAAAAATTCAAAATGCCGCAACACCTGAAGATGGGGCTTTCCGCTAAAGTGTACGGTACATATGATGCCCCCACACATGTGACGGTCGTCGCTGAAGCTATTCATCCCAGCGATGCCAATGAACGCATTCATCTGGGTATGGAAAGTGTTATCCGGCATGTGCTGGTTTTGAGGGCAGGTTATAAATTCGGCTACGATGAAGAGAGTCTCTGTCTCGGCGGCGGCTTGAGATTCGATATAAGCGGTACCGCCTTTGGTTTCGATATGGCCTATATGAACCATGAACGCCTCGACGCCACGGTTCGCTATACCCTGGCAATGGAGTTTTAGATGGAATTGAAACGGTTATGCATCCTTGCTGTTACCGGAGCGATTCTGATTTCGGGATTGCCGCTCTTTTCGCAAAATATACCCCTGAAAATAACCATCGGACCCACCCTGCAGTCGCAAACCGAAATCTATAAAGCCGGCAAAGCACAGGGATACGGCGTTGGCGCGCAGATGAGTTTTATTCTGTCGAATCGTCTCGATTTTAATCTGAAACTCAGTTATGACTATATGGCACTGAACCAGGAAGATGTTCTGGATGAATGGGAGTGGCAGTATTGGGAGGATACCTACATCGATTTCCTGCCCGGAACCGACGCGGAAATTGTCAATAAAACGCTGTCCTATACCAGTACCGACAGCATCTATTCAGCCCGATTCAATCCGACACAACGACTTGAAGAGTTGCGCCTTTTTGCCGGATTTGCATACACCCTGCCGCTCTATAAATCGATTTCACTGTATGCCGGTATGGACGCCGGTTTTAGTCTTTTTACCCGGCAGCTGCACATGCAGGAGCACTGGACCAAGCGTTTTAAACTGGACAGCCTCTCGACGGGAAAATTCGATTATGATTTCGAATACGATCTGACGCACTTTGCCCCGCCCAAAAAGGGAGCAAAGTTATTTGCGTCACCCTATATGGGAATAAAAGTGACTTTAAGACCCTCGATCGATCTGGCCATGGGCGTTCATTATTTGTATTACCTCAATCGCGATTCGCTCCTCGGTATCGGGTTATCAGAGGATGGGATCAAGTGGTTTCCGATTAAATCAAAGGCATTAATCACCACCGGGTTGGTGTTTAAATATTAGTATCTTCTCTGCAGTTTTAAAATGATAAAACCGCAAAGGATCTGAACGCAGAGAAAAAAAGTCGAGTCGAAAAGAGTAAAATAAAAGTAAATACCTTTCAATATTTAGTGCAAGTTTTTGTTCTACTGACACGATCTGTACCTGTACAGAGATCTTGAATAATGAATTCAACACTCTCAGCGGTCCCGGCGTTGGAGGTAATAAAATATAATTATGGTAACGGTTTTTCATTGTTTCGGAAACCTTTGAAAATGTTTAGTTGGAGAGGTTTGATGCGGTTTAGCTATCGATGGATAATCCTTTTTTTTGGATTTTTAATAATCATACCTTCGGCAGGCAGGGGTCAGCTTGTTGGTGACTGGGCGATCGGTGCTGCAAGTACCTATTCCCGTCCTGTTGGCGGGCTGTCTGACTGGTTTCAATCCGCCATGAGCGCCGAGGTGTCGGCCGGACAGCAGTACAACGACCAATGGTTTATCGGCGGTATCGTTTCGTACAACCGTTTTGACCATGAAAACCTGTCCGGGTACCCGGCAGGCAAAATCGAGCTGTTGCTGGAGCATTATGAACTGTTGGTTAGCGGACGCTATGCGATTGCTAAAACAAAGCATCTCCGCCCCTATCTCAATATCGCCGCCGGGCTCTATCACTGGAAAGGAAAACGCGGCGAGATAGAGGCGGATTCCAGCGTCACCCCGTTTGTGCCGCACATCGACGCTAAAGAACTGACAGCGACCAATTGGGGATTCCGTACCGGAATCGGCATAGAAATTCGCCTCTCATCCATGCTCGCCGTTGATGTGCTGGGGTACTATCGCTTCATCGTCGGCGATCTGTGGCCGACCATGCAGCCCAATATCGAGTTGGAAGGTGTTTCCGGATTTCAGACACTCAACCTGTCGCTGGGAATTCGATATCATTTTTAATTTGTCTCACGCAAAGCAAATCTTTCAGGTGACGACCGATATTTTCGTGCAACCGTTTCTCTTTGCGTCCCGGCGACTTGATAGATTTTTAAAAATTTCGGAGGATAGTAAATGAATAAAATACGACTTTTTTTGTGTCTGTTGATTATCGGCAGCAGCATGGTTGCCGCTCAATATCCCTTAAACTGGGCCAATTATGCGGTGATGAATCCGGGTAACGATGTCACCCGCAGCATTGCCTACAATCGCAGCACCGATCATGTGCTGGTGGCAACGCGCAAATACGGCACTGATGTGATTATTCTAAATGCGGCAACCGGCGACTCGCTGGGAAAACTGGATACCGGCATCGTCAGCGGCGGCACCTATCCCATTAACATGGTCGATGTGGCGAAGGATGGTACCATCTATGTCTGTAACCTGTCGGCACCGCAATATTCACCCGGCTCGACGCTCAAAGTTTACCGCTATGTCAATGAAATGGCTTCTCCCGAGCTGGTATTCGACGATGCCCTCGATGGTGAACGCTATGGCGACGCCCTGGCGGCGGTCGGCAGCGGCGATGAAAAATACGTATATGTCTCCGGGATGGGAAATGCGACCCTGGCGGTGATGAAAGATGAAGGAGGCGCCATGTTGACAAAAATGACGCCGATTCCGCTGCCGCAACCCGGCGCCGCCCGTCATGGCATCTCTCCGGTATCGGCCGGGGGAAAGCTCTGGATCAATGGTGCCGATGCCGGTTCGCCACCGCCGCAGTTGGTCAACAACGACGGAACCGTGATCGCAGTGGTACCGGATAGCCTTGCATCCGCCGGCGGTACGAGTAGCATTATACATTTACGTTTAGGGGATTATAACCTGGTAACCGTCGCCAACAGTTGGGGGCTGTCGATACGTACCGCCAGGTATTTTGAAGATGAACTCGGCACCATAACCTTTGATTACTTTGGCAACAACAGCGATTCCGTCAATGTCCTCTATGAAGGCAATACCTTTATCAACAATATCAACGCCACCGTCGATCTGGACTATGACAGCAAACGACATTCCATCATATCGGTATTCGGCTATAACAGCGTCACCTCCATGAGCATGGATTCACTGCTCAAAGCCTCGACACCCCGCGAGGATAGCCTGACGATCAGCGTCGATGGCAGCAATGATTTCTTTCCCACTGACCACGTTGGTTGCAGTAATGAGCGCAACATGTACTTGACCTGGTCCGAGGGTAAGGTTTTTGCCGGTATCAGCGGCCATACCCTGATCGATCCCGCTGAATCCAATCGCATGTATGTCGCATTCGATCTCGACCCTGACAGCGACGCCGGATCGACGACCCCTCCGGAAAAGGCGGGTGGCATAGCTGCCTTGCCGTTTAAAGCAGATGTGGTCTATATGGTGGAACCCTGGAACCAGCCCGATTATATGATCGGCAGCATTTACAAATGGGACGGCTCCTCCTGGATAGAAAATTTGTTCGATGGTAACATGGCCAACCAGGGCGCCCTGGCCTATGCGGATGAAGGCGAAGACAAACTGGCCGAGCTGGCGGCGATCAAAAACAGTCCCGGTATCGGCGATGCCTTTACCGCCATCGGCATGATGGCATATGTGACGAAAAAAACCGCCTCCGGCGAGGTGCTCTGTGCTTTTCCCGATGTCAATCCGCTCGGCAACGGCGTCAGCTTTAGCCATTACTTTTATGCCGACAGTTTCGGCAGAGGTATATTTCCGACAGACACGGACAGGGTACAAATCAGGACGGCGTCAACCTCAGCGGTCAAAGCAACGCCGGTACAGGTGATTCAATCCTGTCGTCTCTGGCAAAACTATCCCAATCCTTTCAACCCGCGAACAACGATACGCTTTGATATGGCAAAACCGGGACACGCCAAACTGCGCATATACGATGTCACCGGCCGTTTGGTCGAGACGCTGGTCGATCAGAAGAAAAAAGCCGGCAGTCACAAGCTGACCTTTAACGCAGAACACCTCAGCAGCGGTGTCTATTTTTACAAGCTGATCGTGGACAGGAGGGAGGTCTCGGTAGATAAAATGATTTTGATGAAATAGAATACTGTATGACTGTCAATACAACAAAATCGATTTCTTTTGTACTCTTCCTGCACGGGCAGGAATTCGGAAAGGGTTATTTTTAATCTATGAAAAACAGACATAAACGTGTTTATCGGCTTTTTAAAATCATCACATTCTTGTTTCTGTTTACAGTGTTTTTTGTGCCGCTGAGCTGTCGTTCGCAAGAGAGCGAACTGCGCGGCGTTTGGGTTGCCTGGGCCGGTTCGAATGTACCGTCCAAAGCGCAGATCATCGAGATAATGGATGATGTGGCGGCTCATAACATGAATACGGTTTACGTCGATGTCTGGCGGTTCGGTTACCCGTACTTTCGCAGCAAGGTATTTCACGACCTCACCGGTTTGTGGACCGATCCGGCGCTCGAACAAGGTCGCGACCTGCTGGCCGAATTTATCGCCGAGGGACACCGCAACGGACTGCATGTGGAAGCCTGGCTTGAGTATGGCTTTGTCGCCTGTCAGGGTAACATTGACCATCTCTATCGGGTCCATCCGGAATGGTTTGCCAAAAAACGCAACGGTTCGGTTTTGTTCAACGGGCCATATCAATATCGCTGGCTCAGCCACTGCAATCCGCAGGCACAGCAATTTCTCACCGACCTTTGCCTGGAAATTATTGAAAATTATGACGTCGACGGCATCGAGTTGGACCGCATTCGCTATCCCGAGCTTGATTGCGGTTATGATTCGGCGACCGTGCACTTGTTCAAGTCTGAGCACAATGGCAACCCGCCGCCACAGACCATCTACAACAGGGACTGGATGCGCTGGCGTGCCGACAAACTGACCGAGTATGTCGCAGCTGTTTACGACACCATAAAAAGCGTCCGGCCTGAAGTTTTTGTTTCCAATGCACCGATCGTCTACTCGTATGGTTATGACAATTTCTGCCAGGACTGGCGTCCCTGGATCAACGAAGGTCACCTCGATTTTGTCTCGCCCCAGGTTTATCGCTCGTCCGCGGCCCAATACAGCTCGGACCTTACTGTTCAGCTCGGCTATGTCAATGATAAATCGAAATTCTATCCCGGCCTGACGACCATCGCCAATAATTACCTCGTACCAACCAGCCATATCATCTCCAAGATTAAAACCACCCGCAACCGCGGTTTGCGCGGACATGTGATCTGGTTTTATGATACTCTGGCCGATGACCTGCCGGCACTGAAGAATGAGGTCTATCAGGAACCGGCTCTGGTGCCCGACCGCACAGCGGATTGGCGGCGACCAGCCATCATTATCAATGAAGAGGATTCGATGGTCAGTAAATCCAGTGGCTGGTCGGAATATACGGCGATCAATGGTTTTGAACAGGGATGTATCTACACCAACACACAGACGGAAGAGTGGATTGAATACACAGCCGATATTCCCAAAAGCGGACTGTATGAAATGTATTGTTATAATATCTATCACTGGAACGCGCAACCCGCTGCACCATATCAGATATTCCATAAAAGCGGGGTGGATACCATATTGATCGATCAGAGCATCAAGGGTCATTCCGGCTGGCACAAGATCGGCGATTATGCTCTGGAAAAAGGAAAGAAACAGCGAATTGTACGCCTGACGAATGCTGATCGCGGCAGTCACATTTTGTTTGCTGATGCTCTGATGATCCTGAACAGCAACCGGCCGCAACGGTTCGTCTCCATGGTAAAAAAAAAGAGTAAACTGAACCAGGCACTCGGTTTTTCACTGGAGCAGAATTTTCCAAATCCGTTTAATCCGGCAACAACGATTCGCTTTACACTCGATGCACCCGGGCACGTTCGGTTGAGGGTCGTTGATATTACCGGTAACATCATCACAACGCTGGTGGATGCACACAGGCAGGCTGGGTGTTATACCGCAGTGTTAAACGCCACCGACATCGCCAGCGGCGTTTATTTTTACACATTGCAGGTCGGTACCCGATCTGAGACGCGCAAGATGTTGTTGGTCAGATAAATAGCTTGACACAAAAATGCAAAGACGCCAAGTGATTAACGATAAAGAAATGATATCATACAGAACTTTTCATTTATTGCCAAATGCAGTTCAGACATATACGACCACTGGCTACCACAGACAACATAATTCGAATGCAGGTTTAACTTTGCGCCATGGCGACTTGGTGAGGTTAAAAGATTATTAACAAAGCCGACAAATGAATAACAATCCCGGAAAACAGCTTCGAAAAACACAAAACGAAATTCGTCTCTTGAATCTCATCCGCGAAGAGGGTCCGATGACCCGTAGCGAAATCGCCCGGCGCATTAGAATCTCCAAGGTCACCGTATGGGAAATTATCGGACGCCTGATCGAATCCGGATTCATCGTCGAAATCGGCAAGGGCGAATCCACGTTTCGTGGCGGCAAGCGTCCGCGCTTGCTGCAGATCAATGCGGACAACGGTTATGTCATCGGCGTCGAGATCCGTCGTGAATACAGCAGAGTGGCGCTCGCCAATATCTGTTCGGAAATAATTGAAATTAAAGAGATCCCGCACCGTGCCGGTGCCGCCATGGATGATGTGTTGCCGCGATTGTTCGAAAATGTTGATCTGATGCTGGATGCCCCCGGCATTGGCAGGGACAAGCTGATCAGTTTCGGCATCGGACTGCCAGGGTTTGTCGATTATGATAAAGGCGAGCTGGCGTTTGCAGACACTCTCAAGGGATGGGCCAATTTACCTCTGACAGCGCGATTCCGCAACAGATATGGCGTACCGGTTTTTATCGAAAACGATGTCAATGCGATTACTCTGGGCGAATGTTTGCTGGGAGCCGGACAGGGCTATAACAACGTCGTCTGTATCTGGATCGGCGAGGGCATTGGTGCCGGTTTGCTCGTCAACGGCAAAATCGTTCGAGGTGAGTTCAGCACCGCAGGGGAAATCGGCTATCTCAATCTCAACGGCTTTTACATCAATGAAAAACAAGTAAAACACCTCTATTCCGATCAGCAGTTTCTCGGAGATATCCTCTCTGAACAGCACCTGTTGCAGGTGCTGATGGAAAATGTGCCCAATGGCAAACCCGGTACCGAGAACCGGGACAGCCTTCAGCATTTTGCGGCCTATTTCAAGCTCGCAGAAGAGGGGGATCCGCTGGTCAGAGCTATTTTCGACGAATATATTTTTTTGCTGGCCAATATCTGTCTTGTTTTTATCAAAACCGTCAATGCCGGCGTCATTGTATTAAGCGGTCACGTCAGCGAAAATTCGGATTATCTCATTACCGGTGTGCGCGGTCTGGTCAAGGAAGGGATGATGAACATACCCTTTCAGCAAACGAAAATCGTCGCCGGCGAGCTCAGAGACCAGGCCGGCGTCAAAGGCACTATTTCCCTGGCCCTGCAGGCGATTTATGGCACCAAGGTAATCCACAACAAACACCAAAAAAAACCGTCAACGTAGCATCCAATTCCGTTTTTGTGTTCTTTGGCATTTGTTGTTATCAATACAGTCTTTTCTCGGTATTGCTCGCTCCAACGCGGCCAGGGGGTGTGAAAACAGAGTCATTTTATCAATTCTTTTTAATCTGACAGTGGTATGGGAAGAAACAAAAAATAAAACAAACCCCTATACCTGTGCGACGCACCTGAGTTACACCCATCGATATCGTTTATTAACAGTCCTTCATTTACGCAAACGCGGTGCGTAGCACCTTTCTTTCAATTGATATGGCACGCTTTGCTTTTTAACAAACATGAACATAAACAATCAAGGAGGTGGCCAATCGTTGGTGCATGAGGGTGTTCATGCACGCCAATGCATTCAACAGAGAAAAAATGCAGCTCGAAAATTCGAATGGAAGAGAAAAGATGCGAAACCGTATCGCCTTCCGAAAAGTTAGCAAACACTTAAAAAAGAGAGGACCGTTTATATGAATCGAATTTTACTGATTTTCGCAGTGTTTTTGATCTTTACCGGGTTTGTCGGTGCCCAGAACGAGCTGACGACCCTGTGGGAAAAATCAGAAGCCCAGGGCACGCGTCCTGACTGGTTCGATACCGGTCACCTGACCCGGGGTTTTAGTTACGGCAATGTTGATAACCAGGAGCGCCTCTATGTCGTCAGCCGTAACGGTGGCAGCTTTATCTACATTCTCGACGCAGCCAACGGTGATTCACTCGGCATGCTGGACAACACCGGTATTACCGGCGGCACTTATCACGTCAGCGATGTCGGTGTCTCCGACGACGGTGTTATTTTCGTCTGTAACCTGGCTCTCAATACCACTCTCAAAGTCTATTCCTGGGACAGCGAAGCCGCGGCACCGGTTCAGGTTATTACCTTTGATGCGAGCGGTAAACGCCTGGGCGACAAGATCAATGTCACCGGATCCGTTAGCGACAATTCAGTGGTGGTCTGGGCCGCCTCCGCCAGCACCAATGAGCTGGTCAAATTTACCACCACCGACAATGGCGCCACCTTTGTATCAGAAGTGATTGATCTTGGTACCAAAGGCGGCAGCGCCTCGGCGAGTCCGCTTCCCGGTGGCGATTTTTACTATAACGCCGTTGGCGTCAACCCGATGAAATTTTCCGAAAACGGCACTCTGCAGGGAACCGTGCCCGGATCGGTGGTCTCTACCGCTTCCAACTCGATTCGGTTCCTCACCACTCTGGGCGATGATGACTATTTTGTCACCTATCAATATGGTACCGGCAATGAAAACGCGCGTATCGTCAGAGCACCGGGTACCTCCGTCGACCAGGCCATGACCTACACCCTGACGCCGACGCTTGGCACCAACAGCAATCCCAACGGCAGCGGTGATGTCGCCGTCAAGGAAAATGGCGATGGCACTTTTACCGTCTTTGTCCTGAGTACCAATAATGGTTTAGGCGCTTATAAAGTTGAATTTCCGGTACCGCCGATCGAACCGGTAAACCTGACCTTGAACTGGGAAACCTATGCCGGCATGTATCCATTCTTTGCCGCCGACAACAATACGCGCGGTATCGGTCATAACCCGGCCACGAATCATGTTCTCGTTGCCTCGCGCAGCGGCGGTGCTGTTATTTATGCTCTGGATGGCGCTACCGGTACCGTTGTCGACACCCTGGACATGACCGGCGTCAGCGGCGGTATTTTGCCGCTAATGAAAGTGGTTGCCGATGACAACGGCGTCGTCTATGCCTGTAATCTGGTGTTTGCTGACGGCGAATTCAAGGTCTACCGCTGGGCCGATGAAAGCGCAGCGCCAACCGTGGCTTTTTCAGGAACCGTATCAGGACGTACCGGCGATGCATTCAGCATTACCGGATCGGATACGACGACGGTGCTCTATGCGTCTGGCTCATCAAGTGAAACAATCTATGTGCTCACCACCCGTGATGGCGAGGCCTTTGTCGCCGAAACAGCGATTCCCGTTGCAGCCGGTACCGCGCGTGGTGGTATAGCAGCGGTGATGAATTCAGCCGACTCTGACCTCTGGATCAACGGATCCGGTACGACATTGCGCAAAGTCGACACCGAAAGCAACGTCCTGGCTGAGATCAGCGGTGGCACCCTGGTCTCGTCGTGGATGAACTGCGATTTTGTTCAGGCGGCAACCGGCGCCAAACTGGTGGCTGTCAATGCGAGTAATGTCGGCGGCGATATTCGTAAATTTCAGGTGTGGGATGTGACCCATGCCGAAACCACCCCCGTACTGTGGGCACAGGGCGAAGCCGGTAATCTGGAACAGCCCAACGCTAACGGTGCCGGCGAGATCATTATCAATGCCAACGACGACGGCTCTTATACGGTTTATCAGATGGCCACCAACAACGCCATCACCTCCTGGACCCTGGAAATTCCGCAGGTCATCGAAACCCTCAAGATCGCGGAAGCCAAAGCAGATGACAATGGCGATTTTGCTCCCGATCGCGACGGTGAAACTGTTACCATTACCGGTGTGGTCACTTCGCCCAATTACGGCAGCAAAGCACAGTATTATCTACAGGATGAGACCGCCGGGATCGTACTCTATTCCGGCTCGATCGCTCTGGACCTGGCAGCCGGTGATTTGATTCAGATCACCGGAGAAATTTCCCAGTATCGCGGCCTGACCCAGATCAGCCCGGCGACAGCAGAAGACGTCTCCGTGCTCGGCGCCGGTAACGATGTCGAGGCGACCGATATCACCATTGCCGATATCGGTGAACCGTTCGAGGCCAAGCTGGTGCGACTGAAGAACGTCTGGGTCGTCGACATGTCGCAATGGCCGGCTGAGGGCAGCAATGGCAGAGTGGACATCACCGACGGCACCGATACCACTTATATTTACATCGACAAGGAATCCGATCTCGACGGCTGGATGCCACCGGCCGGCATGATGAATTTGACCGCTCTCGTCGATCAATACTCGACAGCGACACCCCCGAATGACGGCTATTCGCTACGCGGTACGTTCAAAAACCATTTTGAAGAGGTCGTGGTTGTGGAACCACCGGATCCGCTCTACACGCTGTGGGCCAACACTCAAGCGGCTGGTACCTTTCCGCCCTATATCTCCACCAGCAATTACACCCGTGGTATGGCCTATGGCAAGGTCGACGGCCAGGACCGGGTTTATGTCGTGACCCGTCTCGGCGCCCATCGCATCGTCATTCACGACGCCATGACCGGGGATAGCCTTGGCGTTATTGCCAAACCGACCCAGGCAGAAGGCGTTGGATTGTTTCATCTCAACTGCGTTGATGTCTCGGATGACGGCATTATCTTTGCGTGCAATATGTCACTCGGCTCCGACACCAACCATCCGTTCCGCGTCTATCGCTGGGACAATGAAACTGCCGATCCGGTTACCGTTATCAACAACGATGCCGGTCTCGGCCGCATGGGTGATATGTTCAGCGTCTATGGTCGCGCCGATGACAATACGCTTACCATTTACTCCGTGGTCAGCGGCGGCAACAAAATCGTCAAATACACCACCACCGACAACGGCATGACCTTTGCGGCAGAAGAGATTACCCTAGCCGACGGCGGCTTTGGCACCGTTCCCAATGTGGCGCAGGCCAAAGACGGGACCCTCTGGATCAAATCCTACGGACGGCCCCTGGTACACATTAACGCCGATGGCTCGGTGATTGACACTGTCTCGACCACTGTGGTGGGTACCGGTGCCTCCAAAATCGCCTATGGCAGTGTGGAAGAAGAGGAATTCATTGTTGTTTACTATCCGGATCTCAACGGATCAGGCGCGGCCGAAAACCTCGAGGTGGTCATGTTCGAAGAGGGTGCCGCCAGTGCGCGCATCGCCTACGAATCGCCCTCGATTGGTGCGATCCCCAACGGCAATGGTGCTGGATCGGTCGACTGGAAAATGCTGAACGAAGAGACTCTTCTTTTCTTTATTCTCGGCACCAACAACGGTATTGCCGCCTTTAGCAACAACGAAGACTATATAGTGGCCAAACTGGATACCCTTTTTCAGGGCGACACCCCGACCCTGCACGAAAATCCGTTCGGCGCCGGGTTTATTACCGGCACCAACAGCTATGGCGATATCGGCAAATACCAGCGCTTTGATATGAACGCCGGTGACAAATTGTTCGGCATGAAATACTATTTTGCCTACAAACAAGTCGTCGGCGATGACGATACCCTCAAGCTGGTGGTTAAAGCCAGGACCCAGGATGGGGCCCCCGGCGATCTGCTTGCCGAAATTCACACGCCGACCTCGGTTCTGGATACCACCCTGACGGGCAACATGTTCTTCCTGGACAATCCGTTGATGGTAGACGGTCCGGTGTTTGTCGGTTTTGAATTCATGGAAGGTGCCGATGATACCGTTGCGATCTATGCCGATGCAAACGGTGAAGGCGATGAAGCTGACCGCGCCTGGGAACAGACCGGTCCCGACACCTATCAGGCGCTCAACGATCCCGGCACCTGGTCCTGGCATCTGGATGCCGATCTCTGGATCAAGGCCTACCTGAAAACGACCATGCCGAGCGCTGTAGAGTCGCGGCCGCTTTCACAGCTGCCCGAGGTATACGAAATGTCTCAGAACTATCCCAACCCGTTTAATCCGGTCACCTCGTTTAACGTCAAGCTGCCCGTCAACGGAGATGTCAAAATCGCTGTCTACAACACCCTGGGCCAGCGGGTGGCTGTGATTCACGACGGTCAATTGAGCGCCGGCAGCCACCGCTTTGAATTTGCCGGCCACAATTTTTCCAGCGGTGTCTATTATTACCGGGTCGACACCAAAGACTTTACCGCGGTCAGACGCATGATGCTGGTGAAATAGAATAATTTCTCGAATCAGCCCTGAAAAGGTTTGATGACGTGCTCGTTAACGCAAACGCCCTCCGGCTGCATAGCCGGGGGGCGTTTTTACTTTTGGATGATTTTCAAACAAAACACCTGTAAAAATATAGCGATATGATGGCAAGATATTGCTTTGCAGAAAAAGTCGCAACTTTTGCAGAACTAGTTAATATTAACCGTTATCGGGAGCAGATTAACATTTGAGACCGAGCTATTAACTCGTTGACAATTAGCCACCGCAGTTGCTACATCTGCACCGATAACCACCATCCCTTGAATGGGTGAGCCACAAGCATATAGGTTCCGTAACTGTGTACCTGTCCCCAGTGTTGCCGTATCTGTTACCGTCAGATTACCGGAGATATTGTTCTTTTCTGCATCCACATAAATTCCATAATGGTTTTCATTCCCCGAAACGATTTGCTTTCCGCTGGAAAAATAGCCAGCAGCCGTAAATATATTATCCGTAACTGTATTGTAAACCTGGCCAGAAACGCCGATTATGGAGTGTGTTCCCAAATCACCACCTAGCCCGTAAATGCTGTTTTGCCCATCTGTTTTACCCAATACACCGCTGACTATTCCGGTTTGTTGGCCGCTGCTCTCCTGATAAACGATCGCTGAAACACTTCTACCGGATTGGGTATCACTGCTAATCATGGGAATAGAACCGGATAAACCAAACGTCAATTCATTTGAATCATAGTTTTCGATCGGAAGAAAAATACTGGCAACACCATTTCTGGGAGAACCAACCTGGGTCGGCCACAAGCCGTTTTTTACCAAATTCAATTGATTAATCTGTAATGTGGCTTTTGGATCGCTTGCATTGATTCCAACGGTTTTTTCAGAGGTGCATCGCATGATTTCGTCCGTACTTTTTTTGACGATTAATTGTGCAGAAGAAATAGAAATTCCTGCAAATAAAATGATAAAAGCCATTAAAAAATATTTCATTATAGTTCCTCCTTTTTAAAATGAAAATGAATGTCTATGGATTTTGTCATAAAAAACTCTATGCTGTAATAAAACAGTGACAGAATAGAATATCGGTATGAATAAAACCTGCTTGTAGGTTGCATAAAAATAACTGCTTAGCCTAAATCTGAACAGTCGGACCCGTTTACATTACGTAATAGCACTATTCATGCCAGAAACTTAGGGTGGAGGAACCTGTTTTTGGCTATTTTGGTCTATCGGGGTAAACATTTCCGATCATCACGGTTCAGCAATCGATCAACCAAGGTCTGTTGCATTCCAAGAGAAAATCGGGCGTGTGGGCACGGGATCCTCACCATCATGAAGGAAAAGCATTTTTAGCCAAGCTACTTCGGGATCGATAGGCAGTACCCAAATAAGTTGTACTAATCGAGTAGGCGACTCCGATCAAAAGACCAGAGTGTGCCTCTCATATCACCGGTTGTGGAGATCTTTTGAGCGGCGGTTTCTGCCCGCAGGCGGGCAAACTATTAACCATGAGTTCATTTAAGGGGCTAGGATAGCATTGAAACATAGCCCCGGCGTTCCAGTCTGGCAAGCGTAATCGTCGTGCCAAGAACCGCCTCTGGATTACCATTCACCCGTGCTCATCCCAATTAATGCAGAACGGATTCATGTTCGGCCCTTCACCGTGTTTCCGGGATTAATCAGAACGCTTGGCTATTATGTCCGCCTGCTGGTGGATTTGTCCGTACATTCGCCAGCCGGCGGACCGCTTTTTTCAGATTTTCGGTCACCCGGAATACCCTTGCGGCTTACTCATGGGCTTCCGCCAAAGGTGTATAACTTGCCAACTCGCCCATAAAGGACTTGCACCCTCTGGCTAATCGGTGTATATTAAAGACATTAAACATACACGCGTCATGCCGGGCACACACAAAATGATTGAGCAGACGTCTAAAACCGAAGCGATTTGAAATTTTTATTCAATATGAAAATCCGCTACTTATTGAAACAAGTTGCCTCTTATCCGGCACTTCTCATCATCGTCGTTAGCTGCTAAATGAATGATAATTAAATAAAATATGTTTGCAGAAATTAGAAAAAACATTCAAACGAACAATCATTATTGGATTGTATTGCTTGTATTTCTGTTTCTTTTATTGGGTTCCGGACAGGAATTATTCCACACCCATGAACCTGATTTAGAGCATCATCATGATTGTCCTGCATATCAGCTATATTTATTGTTCAGTTCAATTCTAATTTTTGATTGTATTTTTTATTTTTTCATTTTCATACTTTTAACTCTAAGATTAATTTATTATGCACCAAATCATTCATATTTTTTCGGTAACTATTATTCTCGTGCTCCGCCCTTTCAGATTCTTAAAAACGTTTATTTACAGAATCGAATTTTAAATCTTGAAAATTTGAAAGGGAATAATCCATGTATTCAAGTATTAAACGGTGGAGTACGGCTATACTGATCGCTTTGGTCTTTATAGGAAATATTAATAATGTATTTAGTCAATCAAGATATGGAAACATAGAAGGTTTAGTATTAAACATTGAAAATGAACCTCTTGTCGGTGCGAATATTATACTGCCTAATGTAGAGCGTGGCGCGGCTACCAATAAACAAGGAGAATTTATTATTACCCAACTTTTTGCTGGAACTTATCAAGTTGCGGTAAAATTTATTGGTTACAAATCAGAAACGAAAAATGTGAACGTAAATGCTGGTGAAACAAGTCGTGTACAATTTAAATTGCGTCAATCCGCCATTGAATCAGAACCTGTTGTCATTACTGGCAGCCCGATTGCTGTCGATCCATTAAACTCACCTCAGGATATAAGTTCAATCAGCGGACGGGAAAAGATTCGTTTACAATCCACGTCACTTGGAAAAACGATTGAATCTATTCCTGGAATATATAATATGTCTGCTGGATCTGTTGCAGGCAAACCGATTATTCGGGGTCAGACAGGAGAGCGAATACGTATTTTAAGTGATGGTGTGGCGCAGGAATATCAGCAATATGGTGAACGTCATGCGCCAAATATCGATCCGTACAATGCGGAACGAGTCGAAATCATTAAAGGTGCAGCCAGTTTGTTATATGGTTCTGATGCCCTGGGCGGTGCGATAAATCTAATTCCATACCGCTTTCACATTGCTACTGGTGAAAAAACGGAATTTAATACATCTGTCACCACTGCCTATCATTCAAACAACAACGAATATATGGCGGGTGCAAAATTTGGCGTGTCAAAAGGCAAAGTTGGATTTAAAGGTGCGCTGGTGCGAAGAAGTGCGGGCAATTTTCACACGCCGGAACTTGCTCCTTTTTCACAAACGGGTAAGAGGGGTGATCCAAAGTTTACAGGCGAGATTGATCATACCGATTTTGAGCAAATCAATGGATCGTTTTCGGCAGGGGTATTAACAACGGCGGGCCTGTTTTCTATTAATTATGATCATTATTACAATGAAAATAATTTTCTCCTGCCTCAAGGAACCCCCATCGGTTTGCGGCTTCAAAATCAAATCGTGAGTGCGAAAGCAAAT
The DNA here is from genome assembly GCA_014728085.1 of Candidatus Zhuqueibacterota bacterium. Classification (GTDB taxonomy): domain Bacteria; phylum Zhuqueibacterota; class Zhuqueibacteria; order Residuimicrobiales; family Oceaniaggregativiventaceae; genus Oceaniaggregativivens_A. The sequence goes on along the minus strand of WJMF01000166.1, from coordinate 1,326 downwards.
ATGCCGCTTGGTCGCTTCATACTACAACCAAAATTTAGCTATCAACGTAATCATCGTCAAGCAGCAAAACCAGGTCAGTCACGAGATTCGCTGCCTGATTCCGTAAATGTGGATTTGGTATTAGATGTATATACAGGTCGATTTGAAGTGGTACATACGAAAATATCTGATTTTTCCGGCACGTTTGGCGCAGAAATAAAATATTACGATCATGAAAATATTGGTATCGTCCCACTGCAACCGACAGGACACTTTGCCAATTTTGCTTTGTTTGGTTTTGAAGAATGGCAGTCTGATAAAATCACATTGAATTTCGGCGCCCGCTTTGATTACCGTTCTCAGCAATTTCTTGGCTCATCGACGAATCCGCTATTGCCCGAAGACGATAAACGAACGTTTTCATCGTTATCGGGCGCAATCGGCACTGCATATAAATTGTCGAAAATGTTAACTGCTGCTGCCAATATTGGCCGCGGATTCAGGACACCCAGCTTTTACAACATGTATGTCCATGGATATCACGGCGGTGTATTTGCTTATCAGATTGGAAATCCAGAACTGGATAATGAAATATCTTTGGATTTAAACGCTTCTTTACGTTTGCGAAATGAGCGTGCGGAAGCATCCGCCACAATTTTTCAAAACAGAATACGTAATTATATCTTTTTGTACAGTGCACCCGATCATCCTTTAGCGCCTGAGAATGAAACATTTGTTTTTGCACATGATCAGGCAGATGCAATTTTAACTGGATTAGATTTCAGTGTCAAATATAATGTATTTGACTGGCTGGTTCTTGGCGGGAATTATTCATTTATTAACAGCGAATTTTCCAGCGGGACTCATAAAGAGAATGAGTTGCCGCTTATGCCCGCCGATCGTGTTTGTGGAGAAGTAAAATTTATGCTGCCGAACATATCCATTGCAAAATCACCATATCTATTTTTTACTATGAAATATGTTGGTGATAAATCAGCGGCAGGAATATACGAACCATTCGGTCAATTTGATGATGGTATTGGACCTGATATTCCCTTTGGTGTTGCGTCCACGGACGCATATTCGCTGGTGAATATTGGATTTGGTTTTGATTTAAAAGTAATGAAAATGCCAGTCAATTTTGACCTTGAGTTAACCAATTTACTTGATAAAGATTACCGGGATTTTTTAGATACGTATAAAGGTTATGCTTTATCACCCGGACGAAGTGTAAATTTTAAAGCAAATTTGCCAATTGGTAATTAGGGTTTCCTGAAAAAGTCTATTATTTATCAAATGGTTTGATAATTTGCCCATAATTGTTCTTTGGCATAAAGATAAAGTCGT
>WJMF01000165.1 GCA_014728085.1 Candidatus Zhuqueibacterota bacterium | reverse complement strand
CAAATAAAACACAATTGATAAAAATGACTCTGTTTTCACACACCCGCAGAGCGCAGGAACGAGATGAAACGAGATGAAGGTTAAGCGGCAGAGCCGCTCTGATGCAGGGGCTGTATCAAAAGTATTAATAGTACTATTTTTTAGAGGTCTCTTAAATATACAAAACCGCCGACCGCAAAGGAATCGCTGAGACTTTTTCATTACTTGATTGATTTAGGGAAAAGTTTTTATCAGGGAACAATCACAACAACAAAGATAACAAATTTATAAACAACGAATTACAAGTTTTTTATGATATTTTTTTACATTTTATCTCTTTACATAATTCTGTTTTTCTCAGCGTTCCTTGGCGATCTCGGCGGTTTTAATTAGCTTTGAATAAGTGATAACTCGCATTTTTATACAGTATTCGATATTATTGGATTATCAATTCTTTTTATCAACACTTTTGATACAATCCCCGAGGTTAGTAGGGAACGAGGTTAAGGTGATTCTAAATCCATCCATTGCGTTGAAAGGCACGTGCCACACGCAGTCAACTATTCACATACGCCCCCCGCTGAATCTTGTCTATCACATTCATCACAGCAATCACAGTTCAGACAGTTAACGGGGTTGCTGCAACAGATATACTGCATAATAAAAAACGCAAACTATAGCAAAAATAGCGAGTAAATCTATGTAATCTGTGGTTTATTTTTATTGTTCACCAATATAGCTATTTACGGTAAAAAGAATCAGTCGCAAATCGCGATCCGTTCTCTGTTGAAATTGCGACATGACGTAAACGCCGCCATTATCATCAAGGGTAACCAGTCCATCGGCATCAATATCATCTGCCAGACCCTGCCCGGCGATCTCCTGCAGATAAGCATCAGAAGATTGCGCCGCATACATCCGTGCCGAATGATCATTGGCCATGGAACACCGCCATCCTCCCATCCGGACCGAAATGGCGCGATAATGCTTACCGGTCGGGCTTAGCAACTCTTTTTCCAGGTGGACGCCATTGCCATCATAACTGCTGAACGGATCATTCCAATTCACGATTTGATAGTCACCGGAACTGGCAGTGTTCCAGCCATGCGCCGGGTCTCCACCACTGCAATCATAATAATTCGGGACACCATCCTTATATTGCACCTGTATGGGGCCATTTTCATCAAAAAGAACCAACACGGAACGCGGACCGGTTCCCGGATAACGCAACAGGGGTAATGCCTTTAGCTGATTGCTTTCGATCACAATACTTTTGTTGTCAACATTGACATCGACATTACGGACGGCGGCACCCGAGATGGTGGTGGCATTACCGGCGAGTGGTTTTTCATTGTTAGCATTGTGATCATCATCCTGTATCGAAAAAGACGTGTTGCTACCATTTGTTATTGAGACGGTGACGCTTTCTCCCGACTTTGAACTGCCCAGATTCTGGTATTCATTGCCGATGTTGTGATCGGCGTCGTTGATATTGTCCGGTAGCGTCACGCTGCCGCCTCGTTCCAGTGACAGGGTATGGCCGCTGATACTCAGCTGCTGATTATCCGAGCCGGTGGGCAACGATACGGTATTGAGCTGCGTACCCGTACCATCGCTTATGCCCAGCGTATTACCGCTGAGGGAAAGTCTTTGGTTTTCCAATCCCCACGAGGCCGCCCCCGAGGCATTTGATCTCAGCACATGGCCATTTGCTGCCCCGGCTGCATAAGTAAGACCATCATTTACAACAATATTGTCGGTGGTCAAGTCACCGGTTTGGCTCGCGCTACCGATGGTTACATTGGCATTTCCATCCACTTCCATTAAAACATGACCGGTGCTGTTTTTAATCAAAAGCTGAGCCTGGCCGGCGATTGACAAAAAGCAGATCATCGTGATGAGTGCTGTAAGCTTGTTCATGGAATCCTCCTTATACTTTGGTGTCGTTAAAACATTTTAGCATCCCGCGGTTGTCTGGTGTAACCGCATTTCTGCTTTGTCGCCAGGCAAGAATAGCCCTTCTACCCGAAACTCGCAAGTGCCCCCTGTTGTGCTAATATTCGTACTGCCGGCACGTGTTCTGGTGATGATAACAAATATTGATTACAACTGTATACCTCTTATCCACCGGCCCTGCAGCAGGGAATATCAAAAAGTTTATACACCTGTCATTTATCTGTGACAATTGATGTGCATCCACCCTGTCTATACAGATATAAATTCAAATAATGAGTGGCTTTTTTGCCTAACCATTTTATGCCGTAAAATAATGCAAAATATATGCCAATAATTACACAATCAATTTGGTTTAAAAAACAAAATCCAGTAGACCCACATCAAGACCCTCCATAGCACGCTCTGCTTTTTTTCATCCCTTTCGTCGCAGCAATCATGGTCCTGCAATAAATCGCTGATGCAGCATAAATTTCTGTAAACAGTGTTGCGGTCGCAAATGTATGTTATTTGGTATCCTCTTGCCTGTCGTTTTTTACATAGGCACCTCTATGAGAATATGCCGGGTTTGTCTGGAAAAAGAGCTCGCCGGATTGCCTGAATTGCGGTGCCAAAACAAACACGCATCAGTACTATTGAAACCAGTCTCGACCGTTTTGAAAAAATTGATAATTTGGTTCCAGGGATTGTTGCTATTCATATTTGGGCAAATAGCGAATTAAGAACAGGGATATCCCCACTGGATTCCTGACGAATGGCCAACCAATTTCAGGTTGGTTTTTTTTGTGAGAATCATATGCTGTGGTAAGACATCTATTTATAGATTTTATTTAACATAACAAGGCACTCCTGAAAGAACCATTTTATCTTCTCAAACCATTCGTACCATTTTTCTTTCTCTCTTTTTTCTGTTCGCGCAGGGGCGGGAGCCAGAGGTCAGCGACCAGCGATCAGAGGTCAGCAGTCAGCGTACAGAGGATTAAGGTCCGGAACGGTTGGAATTGCAAGTGACAACATTTGTACAGCTTTTTCGATTTTCAAATCGACAACGGCGGTCTTTTTATGTCATAGGGCACTTGAATGTACCAGTCGTATTTACACCTTTTCCGGTCTCTGATCGTTGACATCTATCCTCTATCTCTTCTTTGTGGCTTTGTGGCTCTGTGCGAGTCACACGGCTGGACTACATGAATAGCAAATCTTCATGTACTGACATACCGCATATTTTATATTGCGAACGACCCATGATTATCTACGGGTGACTGGACGCAGAGCGTCCGGAATGCATTCCAACGCAGAGCATTGGAACGAGGCGAATGAACGAACTTTTTTTCCCTGCGATGCTCTGCGTTGCATCGCTCTAGTATACAAGATATTGTAAAGAGTACAACTTAACCCCAATTTAAATCGTGCAAAAAAGCTTTGCCTTGCAGCCTGAATCTGTTCGCGCAGGGGCGGGAACCAGAGGTCAGCGACCAGTGATCAGAGGTCAGAGGTAAGCGGTCAGCGGTCAGCGATCAGAGATCAGCGGTCAGCGATCAGAGAGCAGCAGTCAGCGATCAGAGAGCAGAGGTCAGAGATCAGCGACCAGAGGTCAGCGTACAGAGGATAAAAGTCAGGAACGGTTGGAATTGCAAGTAACAACATTTGTACAGCTTTTTCGATTTTCAAATCGACAACGGCGGTCTTTTTATGTCATAGGGCACT